>JAPPFK010000016.1 GCA_028823885.1 Rhodospirillales bacterium
TGTCAGCTTTCTTTTGATCGTCGTCCTCGCGGGCGCCGGCGGCGGTATCTACATCTTCTACAAGTACGGGCGGGGGCTGCCCGACTACCGGCAACTGGCCGGCTACGAACCGCCGGTGATGACCCGGGTGCAGGCCGGCGACGGACGGCTGCTGGCCGAATTCGCCACCGAACGCAGAGTGTTCATTCCCGTCGGCGCCATGCCCAGGCGGGTGATCAACGCGTTCCTGTCGGCCGAAGACAAGAACTTCTTCATCCATCCGGGGGTCGATCCCGTGGGCGTCGGCCGCGCGGTGATCACCAATCTCAGGAACATCTCCACCAACCGGCGGCTGGTGGGCGCTTCGACCATCACCCAGCAGGTGGCGAAGAATTTCCTGCTGACGTCCGATGTTACGGTCGAACGCAAAATCAAGGAGGCGATCCTTGCCTTCCGGATCGAGCGGGCGCTTGCCAAGGAGCGTATCCTCGAGCTTTACCTGAACGAGATTTATCTCGGCTTCGGCTCGTACGGCGTCGCCGCCGCGGCGCTCAACTACTTCAACAAGTCGCTCGACGCGCTGACCATTTCCGAGGCCGCCCTGCTGGCCGCGCTGCCCAAGGCCCCCAACAACTACAACCCGTTGAGAAAGCCGCGCGCCGCCAAGGGCCGCCGGGACTGGGTGGTCGACCGGATGCTCGAAGACGGCGTGATCACGCCCGAGGAGGCGGCGGCCGCAAAGGCCCAGCCGCTGATCGTCCGCAAGCGGGACGTCACCGAATTCGTCAACGCCGACTACTTCGCCGAGGAGGTCCGGCGCGAACTGGTGCAGCGTTACGGCGAGGATGAGCTCTATAAGGGCGGTCTCTCGGTACGCACGACCTTGAGCCCGCGGCTTCAGGGCATCGCCGACCGGGCACTGCGCGCCGGGCTCGAGGCATACGACCGGCGTCACGGCTGGCGGGGACCCATCGCCCGGGCCGGGCCGGTGACCGACTGGCTGGTACAGCTGGCCGACGTCGAGGTGCCCGAGGGTCTCGGCCTCTGGCGGCTGGGCATCGTGCTGTCGGCGGACGATAACTCGGCGAGCATCGGCGTCGATGACGGCCGCACCGGGATCATTCCGCTCGGCGAGTTGAAGTGGGCGCGGGCGTGGAAGAAAAAGCAGCGGCTCGGCCCGCGGGTGAAAGCGGCGAGCGACGTACTGGCCGCCGGCGACGTGGTCGCGGTCCAGCAGGTCTTCGAGACCGGGGAGGGGAAGCCCTATCCGGACGACACCTTCGCCCTCAAGCAGATCCCCGAGATCGACGGCGCGGTGGTGGCGCTCGATCCCCATACGGGGCGTGTGCTGGCCATGTCGGGCGGCTACTCCTTCGAGCGCAGCGAGTTCAACCGCGCGGTCCAGGCGCGGCGCCAGCCGGGCTCGGCCTTCAAGCCGATCGTTTATCTGGCCGCCTTGGAGGCCGGCTTTACGCCCTCCACCCTGATCCTGGATGCGCCGTTCGTCATCGACCAGGGGCCGGGTCTGCCCAAATGGCGGCCGGCCAACTACACCAAGAAGTTCTACGGGCCGAGCACCATGCGCCTCGGCATCGAGAAGTCGCGCAACCTGATGACCGTGCGCCTCGCCCAGACCATCGGTATCGACCGCGTCGCCCAGTATGCCCGGCGGCTCGGCGTCGCCGATGACCTGCCGCCCCGGCTCTCCATGTCGCTCGGCGCCGGCGAGACCACGCTGATGCGGTTGACCGCGTCCTACGCGATGATGGTCAACGGCGGCAAACGGATCAGGCCGACCCTCATCGACCGCATCCAGGACCGTCATGGCAGGAACGTCTTCCGTCACGACAACCGGGTGTGCCGGGACTGCCGGGCGACCTTCTGGACCAATCAGCCGGTCCCCAACATACCGGACACCCGGGAGCGGGTCGCCGATCCCGCCAGCGCCTACCAGATGGTTTCCATGCTCCAGGGCGCGGTGGAGCGGGGCACCGGACGCAGGATAAAGTCCATCGGCAAGCCCCTGGCCGGCAAGACCGGCACCACAAACGATGCATTGGATACCTGGTTCGTCGGCTTCTCGCCGGACCTCGCCGTCGGCGTCTTCGTCGGCTTCGACAGGCCCCGGTCCCTCGGCGCGCGGGAGCAGGGGGCCAGCGCGGCGGCGCCGGTCTTCAAGCGGTTCATGGCCGAGGCCCTCGAAGGCGAGGCCGCCATCCCGTTCCGGATTCCGGAGGGCATCAGGCTGGTCCGGGTCAACGCCGCTTCCGGCAGGCCGGCCCGGGGCGGCGACCGGAACGTCATCCTCGAGGCGTTCAAGCCGGGCAAAATTCCGTCGGGCGAGGAGAACGTGCTCGAAGGCCTGACGGTTACCACCCGGGCGCCCGCATCCGGCACCGGCGGGCTATATTGACGACGGTTATTGTACCCGTCTCCCGAACCCTCTAAGACACTCCGCCGAGACCCTCTTGAATCCGATCACCGAGACCTCCCGTGCGCGCCGAAATCGAGACCCTCTCAGAGCAGATCAAGCAGTCCCTCGAACTGCTGAGGAGGCGGCTTTGACTATGATACCGCCGTCAAACGCCTCGCCGAGCTGAACATTCTCGCCGAGGACCCCGGCCTGTGGAGCGACCAGGCCCGCGCCCAGACGGTGATGCGCGAGCGCACCCGCCTGGAGAGCGGCATCAAGGCCCTCGACGAGCTGGAACAGGAACTCTCCGACAATCTGGAGTTGATCGAACTCGGCGAGGCCGAAGACGACAGCGGCGTGGTCGACGAGGCGGAATCGGCGCTCAAGGCGCTGGCGGCCCGGGCCGGGAAGGAGCGGGTCCGCGCCCTGTTGTCGGGGGAGGCCGACGGCAACGATTGCTATCTCGAGGTCCATGCCGGCGCCGGCGGCACCGAGGCGCAGGACTGGGCGCAGATGCTGCTGCGCATGTACGCCCGCTGGGCGGAAAGCCGCGGCTACAAGCTCGAATGGCTGGAAGAGAGCGCGGGCGAGGAAGCCGGCATCAAATCGTCGACGGTGCGGGTCCTGGGCGCCGACGCCTATGGATGGCTGAAGACCGAAAGCGGCGTCCACCGGCTGGTACGCATCTCGCCCTATGACGCGAGCGCCCGGCGCCACACCAGTTTCGCGTCCGTCTGGGTGTTTCCGGTGATCGACGACGACATCGAGGTGGAGATCAACGACAAGGACATCCGGGTGGACACCTACCGGGCGTCCGGGGCCGGCGGCCAGCACGTCAACAAGACGGATTCGGCCATCCGCATTACCCATATTCCGACGGGCATCGTCGTCCAGTGCCAGAACGACCGCTCTCAGCACCGCAACCGGGCGGCCGCGTTCGGCATGCTGCGCGCCCGGCTTTATGAGGCGGAATTGCAGAAGCGGGAGGAGGAAGCCCAGGCCGCGCACGATGCCAAGACCGATATCGGCTGGGGGCACCAGATCCGCTCCTACGTGCTGCAGCCCTACCAGATGGTGAAGGATCTCAGGACCGATATGGAGACGTCCAACACCCAGGCCGTGCTCGACGGCGATCTGGACGAGTTCATGGCCGCGGCGCTTGCCGCCCGCATCGAGGCATCGGGCGACGGCGCGGACTAGAGCCGATCATGGTTTGCCGGAATCGCTTTGCGATGCCGACAATCCATGTGAATCGGCTCTACACTATTGAAATAGATCGGATTCACATGTTTTGACGAAACCGCGCCGTGGTTCCGTCAAAACATGACCCGATCTAGGCGCTCGCCGCCAGCGGTTCGTAATAGGATTTGGGAAAGCCCGCGCGTTCCCTTGCGGCCTCGGCGAACGGCGGTTTCAGCACGCCCTTGAACCGTGATCTCACCAGCTCCCGGAAGGTGTCCGCCGGATCGAGCCCGCGCTCCGCGCACAGGCGGTCGAACCACTTGACCCCGAACCCCACATGGGTCTCCTCGTCCCGGGCGATGATTTCCAGAACCCGGACGGACGCCTCGTCACCGGCCTTGCCGAGCCGCCGGATGGCGTCCGGCGCGGTGTCGAGGCCGCGGGCCTCCAACACCATGGGCACAATGGCGATACGGGCCAGGATGTCGTCGGCGGTTTCGCATGCCGCCTCCCACAAGCCGTCGTGGGCCGGCAGATCGCCGTAAGCCGCGCCCGCGTCGTCCAGGAGGCCGGCGAGGAGGCTGAAATGTTTGGCTTCCTCGTCCCCGACCCGCACCCAGTCGTCGTAGAATTCGCGGGGCAAGGCCGGGCCGGCGAAGCGGGCGATCAGATCCCAGGCCAGGTCGATGGCGTTTAGCTCGATATGGGCAATGGCATGGAGAAAGGCGATGCGCTTCGCGGGCCCGCCGCCGCGGCGCCTGGGCATGTCGCGGGGCATCAGCAATCGGGGCCGCGCCGGACGCGCGGGCCGGTCGGGAGGACGGGTCCAGCCGATTTCGGTGATGCCGCCGTTCCGCCACAGGGCGGCGATGGTGCGGCTGAGGTCCGCCTTGGCGTTCGCGGGCGCGGTTTCCAGCACCGCCACCGCCGCCCCGGTGAGGCTCTCGAAGGTTCGGCGATGGCTCACGAGGCTTCCTTCTCGGCGGCGTCGGCCGGCGCATCGATCCGCCGACGATAAATCTCCCGGACCGTCCCGGCGGTCTCGTCCATCCGCGCCAACAGGGCGTCCACCGTCTCCGATCCGGTCGCGCCCGCCAGGATGCGCTCCAGTCTGGCCGGCATGCTGTCGGTGATGACGTCGTCCAGGAACCCTTCGATGGCCAGCCGGAACACCCCCTGAACGGCTTGCCACAGACCGAGCGCGTCCCTGAGCGCCTGATAGTCCGCTTCCGGGACCACTTGCTCGTTGTGCAGGTTCTCCAGCGCCTGGCGGGTATTGGCAGCCAGAACGGCGGGGTGCGCGTGACCGTGGCGCAGCTGGAGATATTGGATGATGAACTCCACATCGACGAGGCCGCCCCGCCGGTGCTTCACTTCCCAGGGCACTTCGGCGCCGTGCTCCTCGGCGATCCGCCGGCGCATGGCCGCCACGTCCCTGACCAGACGCTCCGCGTCGCGCTTTCGGGTGAGGGTTCCGCGGATCACGTCCTCGATCTTCTCGCGGATGGTCCCGGAGCCGCTCAATACGCGCGCCCGGGAGATGGCGAGGTTTTCCCAGGTCCAGGCCGAGTCCATGTGATACTGCCGGAAGGCTTCGAGGCTGGAGGCGATGGGCCCGGCATTGCCCGACGGCCGGAGCCGCATGTCCACTTCGTACAATTTGCCTCCGGCGGTGGGGGCGGTGATGGCGGTGATCAGTCGTTGGGCGTAGCGGGCGAAATACGGGCCCGGCGACAATGACCGTTCGCCGTCCGATCCTTCGCCGCCCGGATCGAAATCATAAACGAACACGAGATCGAGGTCGGAGGTCGGGGTCATCTCCCGCCCCCCCAACTTGCCGAGCGCGACAATTGCAAGCTCGCCGCCGGTGATCCGGCCGTGGCTCCTGGCAAACTCCGCTTCGACGGCCGATTGCAGAACCCGCAGCGATACATCGGCCGCCGCCGCGAGGTCGGCGCCGGCCCGGTCCCAGGTCGTCCGGTTGAGCAGGCATTGCACACCGATCTGAAACTTACGGTCATTGCTCCACCGCTGGATCGCGTCGAGGGCGTCTTCGAAATTGTCCAGCGGGTCGACGGCCGCGCGGAGATCCGCTTCGAGCCATGTTTCCTCCGGCAGTTGATCGAGGAAGTCGGTTTCCAGGACGTTTTCAAGCAGGCCCGGGTGACGGCCCAGGTGACTGGCGAGCCGGGGCGCGGTTCCGGTGATCTCGCCGATCAAATCGAACAGGGCCGGATTGGCCCGCAGCATGGAAAACAGCTGGATGCCCGCCGGCAGGCCGCGCAGAACGTCGTCAAATCTGGCGAACGCCGTGTCCGGGTCCGTAGTCTTGCCGAACGAGGTGAGGAGCAGGGGGACCAGTTCGGTCAGAATCTGGCGTGCGCGTTCGCTGCGGGTTGCCCGGTAGCGCGCATGGTGCCAGGCCCGGATGGAGGCCGCGACCCGGCTGGGGTCGGTGTAGCCCAGCGATTTCAGGGTCTCCATGGTATCCGGGTCGTCGTCGGTTCCGGTGAAGATCAAGTTGCCGCTCACCTCGGCGTCGACGGACAGGGCCGGTTCGTCTTCGAACAGTTCGGCATAGCGGCTTTCGACCGTCCGCAGAATTCTCAGCAGCTCGGATTTGAACGCGTCAATATTCTCGAAGCCCATGAAGGTGGCGATCCCGGCGATGCCTTCATCGTCGTCGGGCAAAACATGGGTCTGGCGGTCCTCGACCATCTGCAGGCGATGCTCCAGCCGGCGAAGGAATTCATACGCCTCGGTCAGCTCCTCCGCGACGCCGGCTTCAACCTGACCCGCGGCAACCAAATCTTGCAGCGCGCCGAGGGTGGTCGGCGTCCGCAGGCTCGGGTCGCGCCCGCCCCAGATGAGTTGCTGGGTCTGGACGAAAAACTCGATCTCGCGGATGCCGCCGCGTCCCAGCTTCACGTTGTGGCCCCAAACCTTGATTTTCGCGCCCCCCCGGTGGGCATTGATCTGGCGTTTGATGGAATGAATGTCCTGGATGGCGGCGAAATCCAGGTTGCGCCGCCAGATGAACGGCTGAAGCTGACGGAGGAACCGGCCACCCGGTTCCTTGTCGCCGGCCACCTGGCGCGCCTTGATCATGGCCGCCCGCTCCCAGTTCTGGCCGACGCTCTCGTAATAGGTCTCGGCGGCGGTCACCGATATGGCGGTCGGGGTGGATCCCGGGTCCGGCCGCAGGCGCAGGTCGGCGCGGAACACGTATCCGTCCTTGGTCGGCTCGGACAGCATCTTCACCAGATCGCGGCTCAAGCGGACGAAAAACCGCTGGAGTTCGTCCGGCCTGTCGGTCTCGATCACCTCCGGGTCGTACAGGACGATCAGGTCGATGTCGCTCGAATAGTTCAACTCGTTGGCGCCGAGCTTGCCCACGCCGAGGATGATCAGTCCGGACCCGGGTTCCGGATCGGACCGCTCCAGGCCGTTTAGAATGTCGGCGCCCGGCGCATGGATCAGCAGGTGCCGGCAGGCCGCCGATACGGCCCTGTCGGCGAATTCGCTGAGGACGTGCGTGACGCGTTCGAGCGGCCACTCGCCCGAAATGTCCGCAACCGCCGTCAGTAACGCGATGCGCCGCCTGGCTTTGCGAAGTGCCGCCATGATTTCGGCCTCGGTCATCTCGGCGGCCGGGAAGGGCGGCAGCTCTCCCGCCCGCTCGAGCATGGCGTCCGGCCCCCGGGTCATCAGTTCGGTGAAGAACAC
>JAPPFK010000126.1 GCA_028823885.1 Rhodospirillales bacterium
GAGAGCGAAAAGGGAAGATACATGACTTGTTCCTTTGCGAATGAAAAAGCCCCGGACCGAAGGCCGCGGGGCCGGGATGGCTGATTCGAACCACCGAGCGCACGGAGAACACGGAGAGGAACGGCCCGGTTCAACCGGCTCCGTGTTCCCGGTGATCTCCGTGGTGAATGTCATGGAGCGGGCGCAAAAAAACCGCCGAAAACGGCGGCTGCGGTTCGAACGGTTGGACCGGTGCGCACGGCTCCCGATCCTAAGAAAAAACCATACCATATATGTCGCATGTGTCGCAAGCTTTTTTTGAAATATTTTCTCAAGAATAGAGAATTTTAACCCAATCGCGGATAACCCTGGGAAACAGCGGTGAGGAACGCATTTCGAAGTAGGAATATGAATGTCCATCCAACGAAACCGCGCAGATGCGGAAAATAATTATAATTCGTGGATGACGGAACGACGCCTGAGAAACCCAACCGCCAGGCCGACGGGTCAATGGCCGTAGCCGGCTTTCTCGAAATAGCGCTGGTGGTATTCCTCCGCCGGCCAGAAGGCGGAAAAGGGCGCGACCTCGGTGACCACCGGGTTGCGGACACGCCCGGATTCTTCCAGCCGGGCGATGGACTTGCGGGCCTGGGCCTCCTGGTCCGGGGAATGGTAGTAGATGGCCGAGCGGTATTGGGTGCCGATATCCGGGCCCTGGCGGTTGAGGGTCGTCGGGTCGTGCACTTCCCACAGCTTGTCGAGAAGCTGGTCGAAGGACACCCTCGCCGGGTCGAAGTCGATTTGAACCACTTCGGCGTGGCCGGTCCTGCCGGTGCACACTTCTTCGTAGGTCGGGTCGTCCTTGGCGCCGCCCGAGTAACCGGAGATCACCTCCGAAACACCGTCCACCTTGCGAAAGGCGGCTTCCACGCCCCAGAAACATCCTGCGCCAAAGGTTGCCTTTTCCATGGTTTTGCCCCGTTTTCTCTTTCCCGGCGTATGATAGGCTGTTGATCCCGTAAGATAGTCAGGGAGCGCCCCGTGTCGAGCCTTGAACGCCTGCTCAGTATTCTCGACCTCTATACGGAGGCCGAGCCGGTCTGGACCCTGGAGGAGATCGCTTCCGAAATGGGGTTCACCCGCTCGACCACCTACCGCTACGTCAAGGAGCTTTGCGATTCGGGGCTGCTGCTGTCCATCGGCAAGGGGGCCCATGTTCTCGGACCCAGAATCATCGAGTTCGACCGGCAAATCCGCAATTGCGACCCGCTGGTGGCGGCGGCGAACGACGTATTGCCGGCGCGGACCGGCAGCGGGAATCCGGGCTTGTTTCTGGTCTGCAGCCTGTACGGCGAGAAGGTGCTGTGCATCCACCAGGAACCGGTGATTTCCGACTTCAGCGTTTCCTATACCCGTGGCCGGCCGATGCCGTTGTTCTACGGGGCGACAGCCAAGGTGATCCTCGCCTATCTCCCGGAGCGGCGCCTCAGCAAGCTTTTTCTCAACCACCGTCTGGAAATCTCGAAGGCCGGGCTGGGCGACGAATGGGATGAATTCCGGGCCAACCTGAAAGCCATCCGGCAGGCCGGCCATGTCGTCAGCCGCGGCGAGGTCGACCCGGGCTACTATGCGCTCGGTGTGCCCATCATCGCGGGGGAAAACAAGGTCATCGGAAGCCTGACGCTGGTCGAGCATGATCGCGGACAGTCGTTTCCGGATGACACCATTGCCGAGGTCACCGAGGCGGGGCACCAGCTGAGCGAGCAGATCGGCCATATTCTCGACGATCACGATGCCTCGATTTCGACACACAGGCCGGCCATACCCGCAACGACGGCCAATGCAAACAGCAAGCAGGCGATGAAATGACGGCTGCCATGGGACGGAGGCTTGGACGGTTTCTTGCCTGACGATGCCGGCGGCGCCATGAATTAATTTGACAGCCCAGGGGTTTAGCGCCATTTTCAAACTGCGTTTACGGCACGTTGTCCACACGAAAACAAGGGTTTCTTTGAGCCGCACCGGTCCGGTGCCTTATTGGATCAATGAGTAATTCGCGCCCAAGTTTCACCGTCTACCTGGCTCAGCCGCGCGGCTTTTGCGCGGGCGTGGAGCGCGCCATCGAAATCGTCGAACGGGCTCTCAAGCGGTTCGGCCCGCCCGTCTATGTCCGCCACGAGATTGTGCACAATAAGCGGGTCGTCGACACGCTTCGTGAAAAGGGGGCCGTATTCGTCGAAGAGGTCTCCGACATCCCGGATGGCGCCGTCACCATTTTGAGCGCTCATGGCACGTCGACCGCGGTCGAAAATGAAGCCCTCGACCGGGACTTGCCGGTCATCGATGCCACATGTCCCCTGGTTTCAAAAGTCCACAAGGAAGGACAAAACCACGCCATGCGCGGGCGGGACGTGGTTCTCGTTGGACACGAAGGCCACCCGGAGGTCGAAGGGACCCAGGGGCGCATTCCCGGCGGCGTGCATCTGGTAACCTCGATCGAGGACATCGATACCTTGGAGGTCGCCGATCCCGAGAACGTCGCTTACGTTACCCAAACCACCCTGAGCGTCGACGATACACGTGACATCATCGAGGCGTTGAAGTTGAGGTTTCCGGCAATCGTTGGGCCCGATGTTCGCGACATCTGCTACGCCACTCAAAACCGCCAGCAGGCCGTACGCGACATAGTCAGGGATGTCGATCTGTTGCTTGTCGTCGGCGCGCAAAACAGTTCCAACTCGAATCGGCTGCGGGAAATCGGCTCGGAGACGGGCGTTCCCAGCTATCTCATCGACGATGCCACATCGCTTGACCCGAATTGGTTGTCAGGCGTGAAGACAATCGGGATTACCGCGGGCGCGTCGGCGCCGGAGGAGCTGGTTCAGGAGTTGATCGATCGGCTGTGCGAGTTGGGTGAAATCGAATTGCAGCCAGTCAGCGGTGTGGAAGAGACCGTCCAATTCAAACTGCCGCCGCTGCTGGCGG
Organism: Rhodospirillales bacterium; assembly: GCA_028823885.1. Lineage (GTDB taxonomy): Bacteria > Pseudomonadota > Alphaproteobacteria > Rhodospirillales > UBA2165 > JAJDXO01. The sequence goes on from JAPPFK010000126.1 coordinate 2,965, forward strand.
ACGGCTCTGCGACTGAAAACTCGGTGGCGCCGGGGTAGGGGCCCGCCCGCGGCGCCGGGCGAGGCTCCATCTTATCTCCTACGGCTTGAACAGTCTCATCCGGTTATATTCGGGCCCGACGATCTTCATCCCGTTGAGGAAGGCCTCCACGTCATCCGTCGATCGTTTGCCTGAGCAATCCCGAAACCGCACTATCGTGTCGTAGTATTCGCCGGGAGGGGAGGGCTTGCGGGTGTCCCCGAGGAACCCAACTCTGGCCAGGAAGCATGTCTGGGCCGCGTCTGGGATGTAGACGGACGTCAACCATCCTCCACGATCGCCGGAACTTATTTTTCTTGCTTCCCGATGGACGATCTTCTGATTTCGTCCTTTGTAATATCTGTCGACTTCGACCTTCGCGTTTTCCCGGCTGTTCATCCGACTAGTGACATGCTGGTTGTAGTAATAAACTTGAATATGTTGGATCATCAGGAATCCGGTGCCGTCGAATCTCGCTCGTTGATGAAGAATTTCGTTGTCCCGGATTCGGGATTGCGGCTGCGAGATAATGATGCCGTCCAGATCGGCGATGTTGATCACAAGCTCATGGGGCTCGATGGATTTCCACTGCGAAAGATACACGGTGGTGCCGCCGGTATCTTTCTTCGATGTATCAATTCCTGTTTGGCAGGCGCTCACCAGAAAAACGGCGGCGGTCAGTGTCAGATAGTTGGTCCTCATGGGGTCCCCCACTGTTGGATTGCGGCCCAGGCAGGGTGCCGGGCCGGTCGCCAAACAACCAACGAGTTACGTGGGTTGTTCCCGTCTATTTCCGCAAGGCGGTCTTGTATTGAACGAGCAGCCCGACATAGGGCTACTCGTTGGCTGGTCTGACGATGGAGGAATTTTGCGCTGGAGGCGGCAGGAGTCAACGCGATTTGACATTTTTTGGGGATTGCATCGAATAGTCACATTTGGTGAGTGTTCGCTTTAATCCCCAATTCAAAGGTAGGATGTCACGGCGATGCCGAGCTTCTCGAGCTTGGACAGCCGAACCGGCGCCCGCGGCGGGCTCCATCCCCGTCGTTGGAGACGCTCGAATGTACGGCGGTAGACCCGCATCATGATCTTCGCTGTCCGAACGCGCCCGGCATCGCAATGGCGGAGTGCAAATTCGGCCTCGCGAAACCGGCTGGAGGCCAGTTGGGAAATTGTCTCGAGGACCGCCGGCAGATTCGGATGCCGGACGATTTCGGATGCGTCGTCGTGCCCGATACCGGCCCGCGACAATATTGATTTCGGCACGTAGACGCGGTCCCGGCCGGCGTCCTCGTCGATGTCCCGGAGAATATTGGTCAGTTGCAGGGCATCGCCCAAGGTCCTGGCCAACCTCTGTCCCATCGGGCCGGTCTCGCCGAAGACCGCGACCGACAGCCTGCCGACGGCGCAGGCCACGCGGTCACAGTAGACAAACAGCTCGGCAAGATCGTTGATCCTCAACCGGTCCACCGAATCCATATGCATGCCGTCGATGACATCGGCCAGGTCCTGTCGGGCCAGCGGATATGTCTTCGCCGCATCGGTAAGGGCCATCCCGATCGGCGTGGTGGGCCGGCCCTCGAACACTTTTTGGATTTCCGCCCGCCACCCGTTCAGCGCGGATTGTTTTTCCAATTCGGATCCCGCGTCGTCGGCAATGTCGTCGACCACCCGGCAGAACGCATAGATGGCAAACATCGCGTTTCTCTGCCGGGCGGGCATGAAACGCATCGCCCAGTAGAACGAGGTTCCGGATTCCCTTACCAGGCCGGCGATGTCGGCGGCTTCGGCTTCGGGGCTCATGGCGCCTCTCCATGGAACCGGATCATATTCGTCCCTTCCGGCCGGGAGAGTTGGAGTCCAAGGGGCGGCATCGCTATCGGACCGGGGTCCTGGGTGCAACGACGCCGCCAAGGAAGCAAGCCGCGTATTCCACCTTGCTCAGGGCGACGCGGGCCGCCAGCGGGTCCCGCCGGCGAAGCTTGTCCGCCAACCTGCGGGCGATCCGAACGATGACCGCGGATTCCCTGCACAAACGGGCATCCTTCAAGACCAGAGGCAGTTCCGCCGCCGGTTCGAGCAGTGGAGCGGCTTCGTCGAGCACCCTGTCGATCAGCCGGCGTCCCGGACCGGACAGCCGCCGGTCGAGCAGGGAGTTGACGTGCAGGCCGGCGGCGTCGAACCAGGGCGCCGGAATGTAGACCCGGTCGAGGAGCAAATAGTCCTCCTTGCAGTCCTGCAGATGGTTCAGGACCTGGAGAAGATTGCACAACGCATCCGACTGGAGGTAGCCGGCCCGGTCCTCCCCGTGCAGATCCAGGAGGTAGCGGCCGACCGGCGCGGCCGACCGGTTGCAGTAGTCGATCAAGTCGTCCCAGTCCCGATAGCGGCGCTTGGTTGCGTCCTGTTTGAAAGCCGATACGAGGTCCAGGCAGTGCCGGTCGGTCACTGCCGTCGCTTGCAGGCTGTCCCGCATGAGCAATGCCGTCTCGAAGCCGGCCCTTTGCTCGCCGCTTCGCAGGACCTCGGCAAAGCCGTCGAGGCGTTCGAGTTTCTCCTCGGGCCGCAGAATTGGCGAGTCCGCAATGTCGTCGATGGCCCGCGCAAACCTGTAGAACTTCGCGATGTGCGGTCTCAGATGGGCCGGCAAGAGCCATGAACCCACGGGAAAATTCTCATACGCGGCGTCCTTGCCGGAGGGCGCCTCGGGGCCGGCATGCAAACCACCGCCGATTCCGGGCGTTGAGGCTTTTATCGCGGGTGTATCATCCATAACGGGCGTCGTGATCCAGGTTGGCAGAACCTCTCCGGAAGGGTAGGTATAGGCTAGAATATCAGACGTTATGCTGAAATTAAGGCAGAAGCGCAAATGAACGAGATGTCGGACGCGGCTCCCCCGGCAACCGGTGCGGCCCCAAGGCGCACCTCGCTGCCCGTGGACGTCGATGGCGTGATCATCGGCGGCGCCTCTCCAATTGTCGTTCAGTCGATGACCAATACCGATACGGCCGATGCCGCCGCGACCGCCGAGCAGGTGGCGGCACTGGCGCAGGCGGGGTCCGAAGTGGTGCGGATTACCGTCAACACCGAGGAGGCGGCGCGTGAAGTCCCCAGGATCCGGGAAATGCTGGATGTCCGGGGGGAAAGCGTTCCGCTGGTCGGCGACTTCCACTACAACGGTCACACGCTGCTGACCAAGTATCCCGAATGCGCAGAGGCCCTCGCCAAGTACCGGATCAATCCGGGCAATGTGGGTTTCAAGGAAAAGCGGGATGTCCAGTTCACCACGATGATCGAGAAAGCCATCGAGTTCGGCAAGCCGGTTCGGATCGGCGTGAACTGGGGCAGTCTCGATGCGGATTTGCTGGCGCGGCTGATGGACGAGAATGCCGAACGGCCCGATCCTAAGGACTCGCAGGAGGTTCTCCGGGAGGCCCTGGTCGCCTCGGCGCTGGAAAGCGCGGCGCTGGCGACGGATATCGGGCTGTCCGCGAATCGCATCATCCTTTCGTGCAAGGTATCGAACGTTCAGGATCTGATTGCCGTCTACGGCGATCTGGCGGCGCGATGCGACTACGCGCTTCATCTCGGCCTGACCGAGGCCGGCATGGGGTCCAAGGGGATCGTCGCTTCCACCGCGGCGCTGGCGGTGCTCCTGCAGCAGGGGATCGGAGATACCATCCGGATTTCACTGACGCCCGAGCCCGGCGGCGACAGGACCAGGGAGGCCATCGTCGCGCAGGAGATTCTGCAATCGATGGGGTTGCGCTCGTTCGTGCCCCAAATTGTCGCGTGCCCGGGTTGCGGCCGGACGACCAGCACCGTGTTCCAGGAATTGGCGGACGAAATCCAGACCTATGTCCGCGACAAGATGCCGGAGTGGAGCAAGTCCTTCGAAGGCGTCGAGACCATGCAGGTGGCCGTCATGGGGTGTATCGTCAACGGCCCCGGCGAAAGCAAGCACGCCAATATCGGCATCAGCCTTCCCGGTACCGGCGAGCAGCCGGCGGCGCCGGTTTTCGTCGACGGCGAGAAGACCGTCACCCTTCGAGGCGCCAATATCGGCGACGAATTCAAGGCAATCGTCGACCAATATGTAGCCGACAGGTATCCGCCGCGGGAAGCCGGCTGACACGCTGGACACCCCCCCGAGAATTCTCTATACACCCCCGTCCGCCCGCGGCGCCCGGTACAGGCGCCGGAGCGGACGCCCGGATGCCCAGGTAGCTCAGTTGGTAGAGCACATGACTGAAAATCATGGTGTCGGTGGT
>JAPPFK010000086.1 GCA_028823885.1 Rhodospirillales bacterium
CCATGAGGCGGACCAGGTCGGCATCACGCCGATGGATCCGTCCTACGTTTTCGATGGCTATGAGATCGGCGAGCCCTGGCTGATCGTCATCGGCGTGGCCATGGACCACGACCGGCTGAACGCGGCCCCGGACACGCTCGAAAACCCGGTTTCGGCCGTGGAAGTCGGCGAGCAGTACAATCGCGCGGCCAGGGTTTCCCGCAACCTCGCCAATTTCATTCTATCCCGGGGATACGACGCCAAGGCCTATCCCGGACCGTGGGCATCGGCGTTGCTGATGATCCCCCCGGCGATCGAGGCCGGGTTCGGGCAATTGGGCAAGCATGGCTCATTGATCAACCGGCGGTTCGGCTCATCCTTCCGCTTGTCGGCGGTGTCGACCGATATGCCGCTTGTCGCCGACGCGCGCGACGATATCGGCGCCGAGGAATTTTGCGCCAATTGCCGGGTTTGTTCCAAAGCCTGTCCGCCCGGCGCCATTTTCGATACCAAACAGACGGTTCGCGGCGAGCGGAAGTGGTACGTCGATTTCGACAAATGCATCCCCTACTTCGGCGAGACCATGGGATGCGCCATCTGTATCGGCCGCTGCCCGTGGTCGAAACCGGGCACGGCTCCGAGGCTGGCGGAGAAGATGCTGGCGAGACGGGCACGTCTCCAGGCGGAATGAAACGCCCGCCCCAGCACGGCCGGTTTCATTCGCGACGTGATATCGACCACATCTGGAACCTCGAATCCGGCTCAGTGAACTCATCTCCAAGTTCCATGAACGTCAAACAATCTAGCGACCGCATCCACCAGCCCTCGGCCTGGTGGGTATTTCCGAGCGCGTCTTGGCAGCGCCATTGGTAGGGCCTGCCAATTCTCCCCAAGTCATTGCTATCGAACATGAACGTAGCAATATCGCCCGGCTTCAGTTTCACCGGGATATCGTCGCCCTCAATGCTGAACCCCATCCATTCCCTCGGGGCAAGCTGCAATGACTGCGCCGACGGAACGCCCGGATCGCCCGCAGGTACCGCGAACACCGCCGCAACGCCTGTTATGGTCACATCGACCGCCCCGGCGTTGGTAATCGTGAACCCGTCGAATTGCTTGTCTGTGTGCCCATCCTCGGTCACGCGGCCAACGCTTTGGCCCTTTTGTCTCAGCAGCAGATTGGGCTTGTCGCGATCCACAGCCCTCTCTTGATTCTCCTTCTGAATCTCGGTTTGACGCTCAATCAGTTTTGTCTGCCGCTCGGCTGATTTCGACAACTGCCGAGTGACAACAGCCAGCATGATGGTCGCGCCTACAAGTGCGATCGTGGCTGCCAGCATCCCCAGCCCAATGACGAGTTCTCCAGTGGTCATAGGATGTGGATCGTTCCTAAGGTGCTGATGAAACGGTCGGGTCTTGGTTTGAAGCCCCGCCATAATGGACCCCCCGGCCGATCCTTGTCGAGTACGTGGGTTCGGCTCAGCCGACCCCTGGCATTTCCCCCACCCATCCCGACCCGCACCATCGCCGTGCCATGCGCCTGGCTCGGGATGCCGTGCTTGCCCGCGCATCCAAGATGTCCCGACGCAGTTGAATGGGAGTGCTTAACTCGGCGGAATCCGGCATCGGACCGAGCAATCTGGTTCATCCGAATTGTTGGCGTGCTGGCCGTCGACTTGCAAGTCCGTCTGTCATCGACCTCCCCCGGCATGATAGATTGCCGCCTCATCCAACCTGCCGTCCGGCTGGGAAATCATGGTCGTGTTCTCTGGCACTCAATTGACCTGTATTCGGGGTGAGCGGCTTGTCTTCGAGGATCTCGGCTTCTCGGTCGAGGAAGGCGCGGCGCTGTACCTGACGGGAGCCAACGGTTCCGGCAAATCCAGCCTCCTCAGGGTTATGGCGGCCCTGCAGCGGCCCGCCGCCGGCGAATTGTGTTGGAACGAGGCGGATGTGTGGGACGATATTCCGGCGCACCATGACCGGACCCGGTACGTCGGGCATGCGGATGGGGTGAAGCCGGTTCTCAGCATCGGCGAGAACCTGGCCTTTTGGGCGGCGATTTCGGCGACACGGCCCGAACCGGCCGGCCATGGAGTGCAGACGGCCTTGAGCAGGGTCGGTCTCGGCGAATTATCGGACATGCCCGCCCGGTTCCTGTCCGCCGGTCAGCGGCGGCGGCTGAATCTTGCCCGGCTGCTGGCGTCGCCTGCCCGCCTGTGGCTGCTGGACGAACCGGCGGCCGGCCTCGACGAGGAGAGCGCCGCCGTACTCGAAAGCATGATCGCCTCGCATCTCGCCAGGGGCGGCATGGCCGTCGTCGCCACCCATGATGCCGTGCCGGCCGGCGCACGGCGGCTCGAATTGCCGTGATGCGCGGTTTTACCCATACCCTCCGCCGGGAACTCCGCCTGGCGCTCCGCCAGGGCGGCGATAGTCTTTTGGTGGTGATGTTTTTTGTCCTGGTGGTGGTGCTTTTTCCTCTTGGCGTGGGGCCCGAACCCGGAATCCTGAGCCGGATCGGCGCCGGGATCATCTGGGTCTCCGCCCTGCTGGCCGCCATGCTTTCGATGGACCGGCTGTACCAATCCGACTTCGAGGACGGATCATTGGAGCTTCTTGTCCTGAGCCCCACGCCGCTGGAGATCATCGTACTGGCAAAAGCCGCCGCCCACTGGCTGACGACGGGTCTCCCGCTCATCGCCGCCTCGCCGCTGCTGGGGCTGTTGCTGAACCTGGAGGCCGAGGGAATCGCGGTGATGCTTGCGTCGCTGGCGCTTGGAACGCCGGCGCTGAGTTTGGTGGGCGCAATCGGCGCGGCGCTGGTCCTCGGCGCGCGCCGGGGCGGGGTTCTGATCTCTCTCCTTATTCTGCCTCTGTTCATACCGATCCTGATATTCGGGGTCGGCGCCGTCGACGCGGCGCTGCTCGAATTGACCTATCGGCCCCAGCTCATGGTCCTCGGCGCATTGCTGTTGCTTGCGGCGGCGCTCAGCCCGTGGGCGGCGGCGGCGGCGGTTCGCCAAGCCGTTGCATGATCGGGGAACGGACATATGTGTTCAGGTGTTTCCAGGGGACGGGAGCGGATCAGGCTCGAGCCAGGTCAGACCGAAGGGTCACCCGGCAACGTATAACAACTCCGGGCGTCACGTTGCCGCGAGGCGCCTGGAATTTAGCTGGAAGCCGCGATAAAACGCGGGCTTGATTGGGACCAGCAAACGAGAATAGGCGGAAGCAGGCGTCAACGTGCATAGATTTGCCAACCCCACCCGCTTCGTCCGGCTTGCCGGCCGCGTCCAGCCCTGGGCCGCCGCGGTTGCGCTTGGGTGCCTGGGCGTGGGCCTGTACTTCGCACTGTTCTCCTCGCCGCCCGACTATCAACAAGGTGAAACCGTGCGCATCATGTACGTGCATGTGCCGGCGGCGTGGATGGCGATGTTCTGCTATGTGGTCATGGCCGCGGCGAGCGCATCGTCCCTGATTTGGCGGCACCGGGTCGCCGACCTCGCGGCCAAGGCCACGGCCCCGGTCGGGGCGGCATTTACTCTTTTGGCGCTTGTCACCGGTTCCTTGTGGGGCAAACCCATGTGGGGTACCTGGTGGGTGTGGGACGCCCGGCTGACGTCGGTTCTGATCCTGTTCTTTCTCTATTTGGGCTATATCGCTCTGCAAAACGCATTCGAGGACCCCGCCCGCGGCGCCCGCGCCGCCGCCATTCTTGCCGTGGTCGGCGTCATCAACGTGCCGATCATCAAATTTTCGGTCGACTGGTGGAACACCCTCCACCAGCCCGCGAGCCTGACCCGAATGGATTGACCCTCGATCCACTCGAGCATTCTGACCCCGTTGCTGCTCATGGCGCTCGGCTACGCGGCGCTCTATGTGTGGCTTGCCATCATCCGCATGCGGGCGGAGCTGGCGGAGACGAAAATCAGGGCGATCCGGTACCGCCAGGCCTCCGGCGCCGCGCCGGCCCCTCAGGAGAGTTGAGATGGAAGCGATCCAATCCTTCCTGAATATGGGCGGCTACGCGGCCTTCGTGTGGCCGGCATATGGCGCCACGGCGCTGGTGCTGGCCGGGCTCTCCGCGATGAGCCTCGGCAGGATGCGGGCCAGCGAAAGGGCGCTGGCCGAGCTGCGCGGCAGCGACGACGAGGAAGACGCGTGAAGCGGAAGCATCAACGCATGACCCTGCTCGGGGCCGGCGGACTGGCCGTCGCCGCCGCCGCCGCCCTCGTGCTCACCGCCTTCGAGGGCAATATCGTCTTCTTTCACAGTCCGAGCGAACTGAGCGAACGAAATTTCTCCCCCACGCAGCGGCTCCGCATCGGCGGACTGGTCGAAGCGGGCAGCGTCGCCAAGGCCGCCGACGGCGTCTCCGTCTCATTCACGGTGACGGATACCGCCAAGTCGATGCCGGTCACGTTCGAGGGCATCCTTCCCGACCTTTTCCGCGAGGGTCAGGGCATCGTCGCCGAGGGTCACCTGCACGAAGGCGTGTTCGTCGCCACCGAGGTCCTGGCCAAGCATGATGAAACATACATGCCGCCGGAGGTCGCGGAGGCGATCAAGAAATCCGGCCGGTGGAAAGGCGGGCGGTAGCCGGTCATGACCGCGGAACTCGGACATTTTGCCCTCATCCTGGCTTTCGCGGCCGCCGCCCTGCAAGGCACCCTGCCCCTGATCGGCGCCCGGCGCCGGGATTCCGTTTGGATGAGTATCGCCGCGCCGGCGGCCATCCTCCAGTTTCTCCTGATCGCCGTTTCGTTCTGGGCCCTGACCCGCGCCTTCGTGCTCTCCGACTTCTCGCTGACGGTCGTGGCGATGAATTCCCACACCGCCAAGCCGCTGCTCTACAAGATTTCCGGCGTCTGGGGCAATCACGAGGGCTCCATGCTGTTGTGGGTGCTGGTGCTCGCCCTGTTCGGTGCGGCCATCGCCGTATTCGGCGGCAACCTGAGACCGACCCTCAAGGTGCGCGTTCTGGCCGTTCAGGGTCTGTTGGGCCTTGGTTTTCTGGCGTTCATTCTCTTTACCTCCAACCCGTTCGAACGGCTGTTTCCGATGCCGGTCGACGGGCGCGACCTCAACCCGTTGCTGCAGGACCCCGGCCTCGCCTTTCACCCGCCGTTGCTTTACCTCGGCTATGTCGGGCTATCGACCACCTTTTCGTTCGCCGTCGCCGCGCTGATCGAGGGCCGTGCCGATCCCGCCTGGGCGCGCTGGGTCCGGCCCTGGACACTTGCCTCCTGGACCTTTCTCACCGGCGGCATCGTGCTCGGATCGTGGTGGGCCTATTACGAGCTCGGCTGGGGCGGCTGGTGGTTCTGGGATCCGGTCGAAAACGCATCCTTCATGCCTTGGCTCGCGGCAACCGCCCTCCTTCACTCGGCCATCGTCTCCGAAAAAAGAGACGCGCTGAAGGGCTGGACCGTCTTTCTCGCCATCGTCGCTTTTGCCTTCTCGCTGCTCGGTACATTCCTGGTCCGCTCAGGCGTGTTGACTTCGGTGCACGCCTTTGCCTCGGACCCGGACCGCGGCGTGTTCATATTGATGCTGCTGATCGTATCGGTGGGCGGCGCCTTCGCGCTTTATGCCTGGCGGGGCCCGGCCCTCAAGGGGGGCGGGCTTTTCCGCCCCATCTCCCGCGAAGGCGGATTGGTTCTCAACAACTTCCTGCTGACCGCCGCCGCCGCCGCGGTTCTGCTGGGGACCGTCTATCCGCTGATCCTCGACGTGCTGAACGCGGGAAAAATCTCCGTCGGCGCGCCTTATTTCAACAGCGTGTTCATCCCGATGATGGTGCCGCTGGTTCTCGCCATGGGCATAGGCCCGCTGCTCAACTGGAAACGCGGCGAACTCGGCCCGACGGTGTACCGGCTTAAAGTCGCCGCGGGACTGGCCGTCCTCTTCGGCACCGGCGCTTGGCTGTTCATCGACCGCGCCTCCGCCCTGGCCGCATTCGGGGTATTCCTCGCCGCCTGGCTGATGTTCGCGACCTTGCACGAGTTGGCGGTGCGAATTCAACTGTTCAGGGTTCCCCCGGGTGAAAGCTGGCGGCGTTTGCGGCGCCAGCCGAGGGCGCGATGGGGAATGACCCTCGCCCATGGCGGACTCGCAATCGTCATCGCCGGCATGACCGCGTCCTCGGCCTGGACCACCGAATCCATCCAGGTCATGAAACCGGGAGACAGGGTGGATGTCGGCAGCCATGTCTTTATCTTCGACGGCGCCCGGGAGGTGCGAGGCCCCAACTACGCGGCGACCCGGGGTACGTTTCGCGTCGAGAGCGGCGGCGGCGATATCGTGCTGACGCCTGAGAAACGATTCTACGACGTTCAGGGGCAGACCACCGAGGCGGCCATCCACCCGACTTTTCTCGGTGATCTCTATGCGGTTCTCGGGGACCCCAGAGGCGAAGACGGAGGTTTCGTCACCCGCCTTTATTTCAATCCTCTGGTCCCATGGATGTGGGCCGGGTCGTTCATCATGGTCCTCGGCGGTTTCGTGAGCCTGTCCGACCGTCGGCATCGGGTCGGCGCGCCCGGCCGGCAAAAGGCCGGCGCCCGAGCCACGCCGGCACCGGCGGAATAAGCATGTCCCGCCGGTTTCTGTTTCTTCTGCCCCTGGTCCTGATCGCCGCCCTCGGTATCGGCTTCTGGTTCGGCCTGCAACGGGACCCTCAGGCGCTGCCGTCGGCGCTGATCAACAAGCCGGTACCGGAATTCTCCCTGGCGGCCATCGAAGGGTCCGCGCGGGGCTTCCGCCGGGACGACCTCCTGGGCAAAGTCTCGCTGGTGAACATTTTCGGGTCCTGGTGCGTGGCCTGCCTGATCGAACATCCGTTCCTGATGGAGTTGAAGGCCAACGGCGTCGTCCCCATTTACGGGATCAACTGGCGGGAACCCAACCGCCGGGCGGGCCCCGAATGGCTGGACAAATTCGGCAATCCGTACCGGTTCGTCGGCGATGACCCGCGAAGCGAGGGAGCCATCGCGTTCGGCGTCACGGGCGCGCCGGAGACCTTCTTCGTCGATCGAAAAGGGATCATCCGCTACAAACATGCGGGGCCCATCACTCGGGATGTTTGGGAGAGCAAGCTGTGGCCGATCGTCCAGCGCCTGCGCGCCGAATCCTAGTCCTGCTGACGGTGCTGGCCGGGCTGGCTGGATTGCTACCGGACCCCGCGCGCGCCGTGCTGCCGGAAGAGGTGCTCGCCAACCCCGTGCACGAGGCGCGCGCCCGCGCGATCTCCAAGGAACTTCGCTGCGTCGTTTGTCAGAACCAGTCCATCGACGATTCGGATGCGGAGTTGGCCCGCGACCTTCGTGTCCTGGTACGGCAGCGCATCGTGGAAGGTGACAGCGACGACGAAGTGATCGCCTACGTCGTCTCCCGGTACGGCGACTTCGTTCTCCTCCGCCCGCCGGTGAAGGGGGCGACGCTCGTGCTGTGGATCGGCCCCATCGCCATCGTCCTCATCGGGTTGCTGGCGATGATCTCGTACTTCCGGCGGGCCGGCCGCGAAGCGGAGCGCGCGGGCCAATGATCTGGCTGCTGTCCGCCTTGATCGCCGCGGCCACGGTGGCATCCCTCGTCGTGGCCGTTCTTCGCCGGCACCAGCCGGTCTCGCCCGCCGAATTCGACCGGGCGGTTTACGAAGATCAGCTGGCCGAGACGGACCGGGACGAGGAGCGCGGATTGCTCGGCCCGGAAGAGGCCGCCGCCGCGAGACAGGAGATTCGGCGGCGCATGGCGCAAATCGACGGGACGGCATCGGCGAATGCCGCGCCCGGCGGCGGCGGCTTCCGAACGGCTACCGCCATTGGTGTCGGTCTCCTGGTTCCCATAGTCGGTTTCGCAATTTATGGCTCCCTGGGCACGCCGCATTTTCCCGATCAGCCATTTGCCGAGCGCGCCAAGCCGCCGCCAAGCGACGACCCGAAGGTGGCCGAGATGACGGAGATCGTGGCCCAATTGGAGCGCAGGCTCGAGGCGGCGCCGATGCGGGTGGACGGCTGGCTGCTGCTGGGCCGGTCGCTGGTCACCCTGCAACGGCATCTCGAGGCAGCACGGGCATATGCCCGCGCGCGTGCGCTGGCGCCGGACCGGGCCGAGATCGCCATCGCTCTCGGCGAGACAACCGTCATGGCCCAGGGCGGCGTGGTTTCCGATGACGCCATCAAGATTTTCGCCGATGCCATGGAGCTCGATCCGAATGCCGTGCGGCCGCACTATTTCCTTGGCCTTGCGGCGGCGCAACGGCGGGATTTCGAGAGCGCGGTCCGGCGCTGGACCGACGTTATCGCGCTCTCGCCGCCCGACGCTCCCTGGGTGGCCGAAGTCCGGAAACGGATGAATGCCGCCGCCCAGGCCGGCAATATCGACCTGGCCTCCATTTCGCCGAGCCGGACGCGCGCGCCCGGCCCGACAGCCGAAGACGTGCGCGCCGCTTCGGAACTCAGCGCCGAGGAGCGGGCCGAGATGATCATCGGGATGGTCGAGCGCCTTGCCGCCCGGCTTGAAGACGACCCGGACGATTTAGAGGGCTGGAAACGGCTGGCGCGGGCGTATCGCGTGCTTGGCGACGAGGAAAAAGCGGCCGCCGCCGAGGAGCGTATCCGCCAACTCGAGACCCGGTAGCTCTTTATTTCATGGTCCAAGATAATGCGCCGATTGATTTCAGGCGCGATTGTCACCGTTGTTCTTACATTGGGCCCCACGGCGCGCAAATATGCGTGGCTCACATATTTGATTGTAATATCAACACGTTAGGAGAAACCAAGCGTGACGCTATTTGCTCAAGACGGCGGCCAGGACCTCAAGGCAGGTGGCGACGTCCGATTTCGGCGCCACGGTAATGCGGATGTAAGTCTCATAGCCGGGCTCGGGCCAGGCGTGCAATTGGACCCCGTTCTCGAGCACTTCCGCCGCCAATTCCCGGGCGTTCCGGTGGGCATTGGCCGAAACGAAATTGCACACGGAGGGAAACGGATCCAAGCCTAGATCACGAAGTCCCTCCTCCAGCATCGCCCGCGATTCGGAGACGTCTTTCAGCATCTTCGCCAGATAGGCCTCATCGAGAAGCGCCGCTTCGGCGGCTGCCTGGGCGAGGATCGGAACGTTGAAGGTACAGGTGGTTTTGCGGAGCGCCTGGGCGATATCGCCATCCGAACAAAGCGCATATCCGATTCGCATGCCGGCCATGGCGTAGGCCTTCGAGAATGTTCGGATCACGACCCAGGGCCCGCGACGTTCCTTCAACACCTCGACCACATCCGGCCCGCCCGCATGAAGGCCAAACTCGTGATAGGCCTCGTCGACGCCCAGCAATACGTTCTCCGGCACTTCCTCGACGAAACGGCGCAGGGTCGTCCCGTCCAGCATCCGGCCGCTCGGGTTGTTCGGTGTCACCAGGAACAGCAGCTTCGTCCGATTGCCGACCGCGCCCAGGACGGCGTCCGCGTCCACATGCCCGTCCGCCTTCATGCCCACATAGGCGCAGTCGGCCTCGGACGCTTCCACCATGGCCCGGTATCCCCAGAATGTCGGTACGGGCAAGATCATGCCGTCCCCCGGTGAAATGCTGAGATGAATGGCGCCCTGGATTAGCTCCTCACTGCCATTGCCCCATACGATATTTTCCACCGGGACGCCGGTGCGCGCGGTGACCATATCGGAGAGGGCCGGACATTGGGCATCCGGGTAGCGGTTCATCATGGTCAGGTTGTCACGGACGGCGTCGAGCACCTTTGGCGACGGCGGAAACAGGCTTTCGTTCAGGCCCATGGCCAGGACTTCGCCGGTGTCATATCCCTTGTGCCGAAGGACGCCCTCCGTCGGCGGGTCGAACTTTGGCCCCATTTCCTGAATGGCGCGGCGAATATAGGGAACGCCGCCCTGGTCGTTGCTCATCGTCTGCCTCTAATTGTTGGGGCTACTCGCCGGCTTCCCGGAATGCCGCGACGCGCTCGCCGATCCCGCCTGAGAACCGCCGCTCGATGTCATCCAGCATATGGTGGATACGGTCGATATGCTCGTCCTTGTCGAACATTCGGAAGCGCAGGGACTGGCTGCGGTTGGGATCGCCGCTGTAGTACTGCTCGTACAGCCGCTGACGGCCGGCAAAGCTCGAGAGCGATGCGTCGTAGGCCAATCGAAACAGTTTGATCCGGGTCGGCGAATCGGCGTTGACCGACTGAAAGTATTTTTCCACGTCGTCCTTCACTTCACCGGCGAGTTCCGCAATGGACGGCACGCCGACCAGGCCGCCGGCGCCCAAGGTATTTATGATCTCGCACTGGCGGTTATAGAACTTCCAGAACATGCTCTGCCAGAGCTGGATCGGCGCCAAACCCGGCGACCAGTTGCCGAACGGCGTCTGGAATGATTCCGCCTCGGCCGCCACCCGGCAGGTACGGGCAAACTCGGCAATGTTGATGGTTTCGGCGAGCAGCAGTTGGACGTTCAGGTGCTCGTCGACCTTGGTCGAGCGCGCGATCGCCAGCGCCAATGCCATCATGAATTCCGCTTTGGCGGCCGCCCGCACCACCGACTGATGCAGTGCATGGGGTCCGACCCGGGTCTTGCCGTGAATGAGGGTTTCGGCTTCGTCGTCCCGATAGATGAACACCCGCTCCCACGGCACCTTCACATCGTCGAAAATGGCAATCCCGTCGGATTCCTCGTACATGGAGGACAACGGATAGTCCATGGGCGAGGCGGAATCCGGATGAGCCACGGAGGGCCGGCAGATGAACCGCAGTCCTTCGCTATTGGCCGGGATGGCAAACCCGAATGAATAGTCGTCCGATTTGCGCTGTTCGTCGGTCGCCCAGCGGATGGCCGCCGGCATGACGACGATTTCATTGGCCAGCGCGCACAACGTCGCCACCATGCGCGCACCCCGGATCGTGATGCCTGCATCATCCTCGGCGACGATCTGGGCGACGATTTCCGATTCCTGCAAATGCGCGGGCCGCGACCGGTCAACCTGCGGGTTGACCAGGACGTGCGTCATAACGAGATCGTTTTCGCGAACGTGTTCGTGAAAGCCGCGAACGTTGGCGGCGCCCTGGAAGGAGTCGCGATCGAATATTTCGCTTGCCGCCGCCCATGCCGCGACCATGACGTTCTTGTAATCCGGACTGCGGCCCAGCATGCCGCAGGTCGCATCCATCCAAATCTGAATGGCGTCGCCGCGCGCGACCACATCGTCCTTCGACAAGGGCGTGATGTGGGTCATGCCGACCTTCTCGCCGCTGCTGGGCGAGGCATAGGTCAGCTTATCAGCGAGCCCGGGATCATGCTGCATCTCCAACAGCATCGCCATGGTCTCCGCCGCGCCGGCGAACCGGCGGTCGTTGACGACGTCGGTGACTTGATCCCCGTCGATATAGATGGTTCGGCCATCGTCGAGGGACCGCAGGTATTCCTGGCCGGTGCGGATAGGCATCCCAGCCTCCCGAGCAATTCAGGAACAAGACCTTAAGGTCTCAGGCGCGAAGCTTCAAATGTTCTGCGCGGTCTATCCGGGGGCCGAGGTTCGGCAAGTGATTGCGTTGCCGGGGCGCCAGCCGATATTCTGGGATCAAAGGATCACCATGACAAACGACGCGCATGAAACAGGGGGGCTCCTGCCTGACGGACTCCTCCGCGACGGATCCGATGGCCCCGACACAAGCGGTTTCGGGCTGCTCGACCTGTTTACCGCGCGCTATGACATTCTGGCCCGGCTCCTCGACAGGGAATCCAAGCAGCTGCTGGATACGGAATTCGGCATCTCTCTCGTCGAATGGCGAATATTGTCCGCGCTTTCGGTGAGGGGCGGCATGACCATAGGCGACCTCGCCAAGATGAGCGGTTTCGACAAGTCCCAGATCAGCCGCGCCGCCACGCTTCTGGAGAACGCGGGCAGCGTCAGCCGGGTCGACAGCCCATCCGACGGCCGGAGCGCCATCATCGACCTCACCGATGACGGACGTGACCGGTATGACCGAATGATACCGGTGGTTCGCGAGCGAAACCGGCGCCTGCTGTCTCTGTTCACGCCCGCGGAGCGGGAGCAGGCCTACCGCATGATCGACACCCTCACCACCTACCTTCGTGACAGAATGGACCGTCCCTAGAGCCGATCTAGGACCACCCGAACCTCAAGACAAGGAACGCCTCATGGACTGGACCGACCGGCGGCAGCGCTACAGGAAAATACTTGCCGGCGACAAATGCGTGCACCCGGGGTCCGTATACGACCCCATCTCCGCGCGGATCGCCGAGGACCTGGGGTTCGAGATCGGTATGTTCGCGGGTTCGATCGCCTCGATGACCGTGCTCGGCGCGCCCGATCTCCTCGTCCTGACGTTGAGCGAATTCTCGGATCAATGCCTGCGGATCAACCGGGCCGGGAACCTGCCGCTGATGGTCGACGCGGATCACGGCTACGGCAATGCGCTCAACGTGCGGCGTACGGTCGAGGAACTGGAAACCGCCGGGATCGCCGGCATGAGCCTCGAAGATACCGATCTCCCCACGCCATTCGGCGCCGCCGGCAAGCCGCAAATGATTTCGCTGGAGGAAGGGATCGGCAAGATGAGGGCGGCGGTCGGCGCACGTCAGGACCCGCTACTGTCCATCGCCGGCCGGACCAGCGCTTGCGCCATCACCGATGCCGAGGACGCCGCAATTCGCGCCCGCGCTTACCAGGAGGCCGGCGTGGATGCGGTATTTCTTGCCGGACTGACCAGCCGCGAGGAACTGGACGCGGTCTCTGACAAGGTGGACATTCCCCTGATCCTCGGCAGCACGCCGCCGGAGATGGCCGATCTCGATTACCTGGGCTCCAAAGGGGTGCGCATCGCCTTACAGGGCCACCTGCCGTTCTCGATGGCCATGAAAGCCGTTCATGACACGCTGAAGGCCCTTCGCGACGGCACGAACCCCGGAGACATCCAGGGAAAACCCGATCCCGAGATGCTGAAGAGGTTCACCCGCGACGATCTGTACCGGCGTTGGATCAAGGACTTTCTGGGGGGTTAGGGACGGGTCCCGCACAAACGCGAGACTCCCCGGCTGGCAATAACATACAATGCCCATCCTCGGATTGACGCCAATCGGCGCCGCCCCGTCCAATAAAGGAAAACCATACTGGTTTCATGTTTTTTGGGAGATTCACAATGCCTTCAATCAACCGCACGGTCGCCTTGACCGCGCTCGCCGGCGTCGCCGCCGGTGCGTTTTTCGTTTCGAGCCCCGCTCAGTCGGCCGAACTGCTGATCAACAACTACCTGCCGCCCAAGCATCCGTTCCAGACGGGCATTACGGTCCCGTGGATGAAGGATGTCGTGGCCGCGACAAACGGCTCGGTTACGCCCAAACTGTCCGCCGCCGCGGTCGGTCCGCCGCCGAAGAACTGGCAGACCGTGTCGAAAGGCGTTGCCGATGTCGTTATCCTGGCGAACATTTTTCAGACCAAGCGCATCGTCGGGCCCCAGATTTCGCAGCTGCCGCTCAATTCGCCGGGCGCCGTCAAGACATCGATCGCGCTTTGGAAAACGCACGAGAAATATTTCGCCAAGGCCGACGAATACAAGGGCAACCATCTGGTCGGAAGCTTCCTCCTGGCGCCGAATGTGATTCATAGCCGGGGCAAGCCGATTCTCACCGTTGCCGACCTGAAGGGTTTCAAGCTGCGGTCGGCTCCGGGAATCACCACCAACATTCTCAAGGAACTTGGCGCGGTACCCGTCGCCTCCGGCCCGGCGAAAATCTTCAGCCTCGTCTCCAAGGGCGTGGTTGACGGCGCAGCGGTACCGGGTCACGGCCTTCGCGCCTTCCGGATCCTTCCCTACATCAAGGCAACGACGGTCATTCCGGGCGGCCTGACCAACACGTCCTTCTCCATGCTGATCAACGGCAAGAAGTGGGACGGCCTCACGAAGCAGCAGCAGGACCAAATCATGAGCGTCTCGGGGCTCAAACTTTCCGAGCGCACCCTGGCCGGTCAAAAGGCTGCCGATTCCGGCATCGCGGCGGTCAAGAAGCAGGGCGGCCAAGTCGTCCAGGCCGGTCCGGAACTGATGGCGGCGATCAGGAAGCTGGGACAAAAGGCCGAAGCGGATTGGCTGAAGGCCGCCGAAGCCAAGGGGATCGACTCCAAGGCTTCGATGGCGTTTTTTAAGGAACAGCTGAAGTAGTTCGCCCGCTCCCGAACTACCATGGCCGAAGGTGACAAAACGGGCGTCGTCGACCTTGGCGGCGACGGCGCCCAATCCACAAATCCGCTCGATCGGGCGCTCGCCGACGACTATTCGGTGCCGGCGGACGCCGCGGGGGCCTTAGCGGCGCCCGTCAGGCTTCTGACGGTGCTTGCCGCCTTCTTCATGTTTTTCGTGGCCGGCCTGACGATCGTCGATGTCACCGGGCGGTATGTGTTCAACTCGCCGGTTCACGGCGGGGTGGAATTGATCGAGTTCGCCCTCGGTCTGCTCATATTTTCCGCCCTGCCCCTCGTCACCGTCAAACGCGCCCACATCGTCGTCGAGCTTTTTGACGGATTCATGAGCAAACAGTTCAAGCTGTTTCGGGAAATCATCGTCCTGTTCGTCAGCGCCGGGATGATCGCATTCATCACCGAGCGGATGTGGAGAACCGGCCTCGAGATGCAGGAATTCGACGATATTTCCCTGACCCTCGAACTGCCGACCGCGCCGGTACTGTTCGCACTTACCTTCCTGAGCGCCGTGAGCGTGATCGTCCAACTCTATATGCTGTGGAAATACCTGACCGTCGATTTCCGCGCCGGAGTCGTGCCGGGATTCGGCCACGACAAGGACGAGGGCGACTCCTAGATGGTCATCTCGCTGATCGGGTTCGCCATCCTGCTGGGGATCGCCTTCTTTGGTCTGCCGCTCGGATTTTCCATGATGCTGGTGGGCTTTGTCGGCTTTGCCTTCATTCGCGGCATGGGGCCGGCGTTGGAAACGGTCAGCCAGCAAATTCTGGGACTGGCGCTGAACGCCAATTTCGTCGTCCTGCCCCTGTTCGTCCTGATGGGCGTATTCGTTTTCCGGGCCGCCCTGGCGGAGGATATCTACGAGGCCGCCAACGCCTGGCTCGGCAACAAGCGCGGCGGCCTCGCGATGGCCACGGTCGCCGCCTGCGGCGGCTTTGCGGCCATTTCGGGATCATCGGTTGCAACCGCCGCGACCATGGCCAGGGTTTCAATCCCACCCATGCGGCGGTTCAAATACAACAACGGTTTCGCCGCCGGCACCGTTGCGGCCGGCGGCACCATGGGAATTCTGATACCCCCGTCCGCGGCCCTCATCGTCTACGGCATTTTGACCGAGACCAGCATCGGGGACCTGTTCATCGCCGGCATCGTTCCGGGCCTCATCACCGTGGCGCTCTACCTCGCGGTCATTTGGGGCGTCGCGTTCCTTATGCCGGATTTGGCGCCGCGCGCCGACCGGGCGACCTGGGCGCACCGCTGGCACACGCTTTCAAAGGTTTGGGCGGTCCTCGTCCTCTTCCTCGTCATCATCGGCGGCATCACTTTCGGGGTATTCACGCCCACCGAAGGCGGCGGCATCGGCGCCGCCGGCGCGCTGCTGTTCGCCATCGCCCGCAAGCGGATGAACTTGCGGGTATTCTTCTACGCGCTCGTGGAAGCGGCCGAAACCTCGGCCATGGTGTTCACTATCGCCTTCGGCGCGCTCATTCTAAACAACTTCGTGAATGTCGCCGGCATGCCGGACGCCATTGTCGATTTCATCAAGACCCTGGAGATTGACCGGATCACGGTCATCCTCGTGGTGCTGCTGATCTACATTCTGTTGGGTACGATCATCGAAGGGCTGGCGATGATCTTCCTCACCGTGCCCATATTCGTACCGCTGGTCGATGCCTTGGGCTTTGATTTGATCTGGTTCGGCATCGTCATGGTCATGGTCGTCGAAATCAGCCTGATCACGCCGCCCATCGGCCTCAATGTCTTTGTCATCAAAACAATAATGCCGGACGTCCCGCTCTCCAGCATGTTCAAGGGGATTGCACCGTTTTTCGCCGCCGACATCATCCGTTTGATGTTGGTGGTGTTCCTTCCGGGCCTGGCGCTTTGGCTGCCGAAATATGTCGCGCAGTTCTGACCGGAACAACCGCTCATCCCGGTCGCGAAATCGGGGGTATTCTACAGTCATGGCATCGAAGCCGGTCATCGCGGTTTTATTGATCCTTGTCCTCGCCGGCTGCTCCAGCCTGCGGCTGGCGTATTTTGGCCTCGACGTGGCCGCACGGAACCAGGTGGCGTTCTATTTGGACCTGGAAGACGATGACGAGCGCTGGTTCGCCGATGCGGCGATGGATCGCGTTCTCGATTGGCACCAGCTGGTAATGCTTCCCCGCTACGCCGCGTTTCTCCGTCGGCAGGCCGACGTTTTGGAAGCCGGAGATGTAAGCCGTGAACAGGTAATGGCCGCCATGCGGCAAACCCGCGCGCTCTACGAGGAGACCGTAAGGGGTGCAACCGCCGAGGGCGCCTCGGTGCTCAAGCGCCATGCAAGCGAACCCCGCCGGGGATACCTGAAAGCTCGTTTCGACGAAAAGAACATGGAGCGCGAAGAAAGATTGGCCGAACCGATAGCGGAGCGGATCGAACGACGCGCCGAACGGCAGATCAGGAATATCGAACGGTTTCTCGGCGAGCTGTCCGGCGAGCAGCGGGATCGCGTCCGCACCTATGCCTCGGAGGCGGCTAGAGGCTCGTCTGTTTGGCTGAACGCCCGAAAATCGCGGCAAAAGGCTTTTTTGGCCTACTTGGCCACCGATCCGGAGATCGGCGACCTGAAGCAGTATTTGGACAAGGTTCTGTTGGCCCCGGACGAAAATATGGCGCCCGGCTATCGCCAATTCATCGCCGGGCGAACCGAACGGTTTGGCCGGTTGATGTTCGATATCATTTCGTCATTCACCGAAGATCAGCGCAAAACCGCCGGCGGCCGTCTCCGGGGTTATGCCGACGAGCTGCTGGCGATCTCCAGTTAGTTTTCTTCCAGATTCAGACGTTTCTTGAGTTGTGCCATGATGATGGGCGCACCGGCAACGATGAACAGAAATCGGACCAACTGGTGAGTGATGACGAACGTCACCTCGATCCCAAGGGCGAAGCCGATTAACGCCATTTCGACAAAACCGCCCGGCGCGTAGCCAAGGATCAATGCCTGCGGCTCCAGCCCGGAAATGGGACCGGCGGCCAATGCCATCAGCAGCGCCAACACCACCATAGACGTCCCGGCAATGCTGCCATGGACGAGATATACGCCAACCTCTCGTACTTTCACCCCGTTGTACATGGCGCCGACGCTGGCCCCGATTATCAACTGCGCCACTGCCATCGGCTCATCCGGCATCGGCGAAGACACCACCCCGGCGAGCGTCAGCGCCCCGACGGCAAGGAGCGGCCCCATGAGCGTAGGCGCTGGGAGACGCAGTCTCCCCGCCAACGGGATCGCGGCGATGGAAGCAATTAACCAGATGGCCGCGTCCAGCGGAGCCACATCATCAAAATGAGCGTCGGTCCCCGCGGAACCGGTCGGCTCGTACCCGGCAAACAGTCTGAATGAAATGGGAATGAGGATGACGGTGGCCGCAAGCCGGGAAATCTGCATCAGCGATATAATCCGCACATCGCCGCCGAAGCTTTCGCCAATGATCGTCATCGGCAATACGCCGCCGGGCATGGCGGAAAAATAGGCCGTCACCGGTCCATAGCCGGCCACTCTGTGGTAGTAGAGGAACATCGCCGTGCCGGTGACGATGACAAAGATCACCACCCCGGCGCTGCTGATCATCCAGGTTTGAATCTGCTGGGCAATATCCGGAGGAACGCCGGCCCCGAACATGATCCCCATGACGATGAACATGGACGAGCGCAGCCAAGTCGGAATCCACACCCTGACCCCGGACATGGCCGCGGCCGCCGTCACGACCATCGGACCCAGCATCCAAGGAAGCGGCAGGGTCAGATAGACGGCGCCTGCTGCCCCGATCGCCCCCAATAGCATGGCGACGGCCAACGGCCGCCATTTTTCGCGCAGTTCATTCAGAGCGTTGAAAACGGAAATCGGCAATGGCGGGGTTCGGTTCTCTGGATCGGGGATCAACTCCCTAGCCCGCATCGCCGGCAAGGTCCACCCCCGCCAGAAATTCCCCGTCTGGCAAAGAGAACTTGATTTGGATTAAGATCGAACCAGTCCCCCTTCGCTAAAACGCGGGTAGTGACAGACATTTACGGCCGTCAGGGAGGTCACCGATGACCAATCCGTATGATCAACTCGACCAGGTCGAGGCGAATTTCGTCCCGATTTCTCCGTTGAGTTTTTTGCGGCGCGCGGCGCGCGTGTATCCGAATCACCCTGCCGTCGTCCACGGCGAACGGGAGTACAGCTACGCGGAGACGTTCGCCCGCTCCCGGCGGCTGGCCAGCGCACTTGACCGGGCAGGTATCGGCAAAGGCGATACCGTGGCGGCGATGTGCACCAACACCCCTGAAATTTTCGAGGCCCACTACGGAGTCCCTGTGACCGGCGCCGTACTCAATGCGATCAACACCCGGCTGGAGGCCGACACCATCGCGTACATTTTGGATCATGGCGAGGCCAAGGTGCTGATCACCGACCGCGAGTATTCCGCGGTGATCAAGGAAGCGCTCGGCAAAGCCAAGGTCAAGCCTCGGGTCATCGATGTAAACGACGCCCTGGCGCCGGAGGGCGAAAACCTCGGTGACGAGGACTATGAAAGCTTCATTGGCGGCGGCGACGAGGAGTATGCGTGGAAACTGCCGGACAACGAGTGGAACGCCATCTCTCTCAACTACACGTCCGGCACGACAGGCAATCCCAAGGGCGTCGTCTGCCACCACCGCGGCGCATACATGAATGCCATCGGCAATGCCATGGCCTGGAACATGACGGAAAATCCCAACTACCTGTGGACGCTGCCCATGTTCCACTGCAATGGCTGGTGCTTCCCGTGGGCGTTGGCCGCATATGGCGGGACCTCGTTCTGCCTCAGAAACGTCGAAGCGAAAGCCATCTACGACTCTATTGCCGATCAGGGCGTCGACCATCTCTGCGGCGCGCCGATCGTTCTCGGCATGATCGTCAACGCTTCGGATAATGAGAAACGGGAGTTCGACCATCTCGTCAAAGTGATGACCGCCGGAGCCGCGCCGCCTGCCGCCGTTCTCGAGAAAATGGAGACCGGCGGATTTGAGGTTACCCACACCTACGGCCTGACGGAAGTTTACGGACCTGCCACGGTCTGCGCCTGGCACGATGAATGGAACGAGCTGAGCGCCGAGGAGCAGGCAAACCTCCGCGCCCGCCAAGGTGTCCCTTTCGCCGTGTCCGAGGAACTGGCGGTGATCAATCCGGAAAGCATGGAGCCGGTACCGGCGGACGGCGAAACCATGGGCGAGGTGATGTTCCAGGGCAACAATGTGATGAAGGGGTATCTGAAAAACCCCGAAGCCACCTCGGAGGCCTTCGCCGGCGGCTACTTCCACTCCGGAGACCTCGGCGTGATGCACCCGGACGGCTACATCGAACTTCGCGACCGGTCCAAGGACATCATCATCTCGGGCGGTGAGAACATTTCATCCATCGAGGTGGAAAGCATGCTTTACAAGCACCCGGCGGTCCTGGCCGTGGCTGTCGTCGCCAAGCCCGACGAGAAGTGGGGCGAAACGCCGTGCGCGTTCGTGGAACTCAAACCGGATGCCGATGACGTAAGCGCCCAGGAAATCATCGATTTCGCCCGGGACAATCTGGCCCATTTCAAGTGCCCCCGCTACGTGGTGTTCGGCGAATTGCCAAAGACATCGACCGGCAAAATCCAGAAGTTCGTGCTTCGAGGCCGAGTGGACGAAGCCGCCGCGCCTTAACCCTGGCGGGAAATGCGGGTTAGGATTTACCGTCGTTGATATCGCGGATGACGGCCAGGGTCTCGTCGAACCAATCGGGGTCCGGGAGCTCGGCATAAGCGCGGCGGAGCGCCAAACTCCAGCGATCGCGAATGTCGGAGAAGTAAGCGTCGTCCTCGTCCAGGGTCCGGCGAAGCCGGGTTCGGAGGGCGCCATCCTGGTAAACCAGAAGATCGACCGGAAATCCGACCGATAAATTGCTTCGAAGGGTCGAGTCCATGGACACCAGGGCGAGTTTGGTCGCGTCTTTCAGGGACATCTCTGAGGTTACGGCGCGGTCGAGAATGGGCTTGCCGTATTTGTGCTCACCGACTTGCAGGAACGGCGTGTCTTCGGAAGCCTGAATAAAATTCCCCTCGGCATATATCTGGAACAATCGCGTCCGTCCGCCCGCCAGTTGGCCGCCGAGGAGGAACGACGCGTTGAACTCTTGATCATGCCGCTCGAGAGCTTTTCCGTCGGCCTCGTAAACATCGCGGATCGCCGAGCCCACCAGCCGGGCCGCCCGGAACATGCTGGTGACGCCGAACAGGCCTCCATCTCCCCGGTTATCCGGCCCGTTCCACTCTTCGATCAAATTGACCACCGCCTGGGAGATAGCAAGATTTCCGGCAGACAACAGACAGAAAACACGATCGCCGGGACGCTCCCAGACGGTCATTTTGCGATAGGTCGCGATGTTGTCCACGCCCGCATTCGTCCGCGAATCCGACAGCATCACCAGCCCTTCGTCGACCAGCACCCCAACGCAGTACGTCATTTTCGATTTCCTCGCACAACCACTCCCAGGAACGCCACGAGCTTACTGAGCGGCACTTACCCGCACCTGAACCTGCATCTGCTCATCGGCGGATCCGAGCCGTAACCCCCGGACAGGCGCCGCATCAAGATAGTCCCGGCCAACGGCAACCCGGACGTGAGCATCGGTTGGACAAATGCGGTTTGCAACATCAAATCCAACCCACCCCAAATCGCCGACAAACATTTCCGCCCAGGCGTGACCGGCGTCAAAGGGCCCGGCGCTTCCTTCGCTCCACAGGTAGCCGCTCACGTAGCGGGCGGGCACCTCGAGGGCGCGGGCGCAGGCAATGAACACGTGCGCGTGGTCTTGGCAAACACCGGCGCCGGCGGCAATCGCCTCGGCGGCGGTATGGGCCGCATCGGTGGCACCGGTCTCATAGTCAACGGCGTCACGGACCAAGCCCATAAGTCGGTGACCAAGATCCAGATTTCCATCGGCGTTGCGTTTCGCTTGCCGGGCCAAGCCGTGAATCGCCTCGTTCGCTTCGGTGAGGCCGGTTGATCTGAGATAAAACAGGGGTCGAAAACGCTCAATGGCGCCGGAGAGCACGCCGTTCGTATCTTGGGTGCGAACCTCCCCCGACGCCCGGATGGTGACGTGGGAATGGTCTCCGAGGGTGGTGAGCGTGTGCACCAGATTGCCGAAACCGTCCTCCCCCGACGAGGCCGGGGAACGCCCGCGCCCGGCAATGTTCCACCGAAGCACCGACTGCCCGCTGGAAATGCAGGGTGTCAACCTGAGCGCCTGGATCGAGTAGTTGACCGGCCGGTCGTAGCGGTACGTGGTCTCGTGGGAAATGACGATGTCCATCGGCTCAGGCCAGATAATCCCGTTGAATCTGGCGCCCCAATCGATTGTTGCGCTGAATGAAATCGGTCAAGAACTCGTGGAGACCGCGCTGGAAAACGTCCTCGGCAGGCTGGTAGGCAAGGTCGGCATGAAGCGCCTTTGCCATTCTCAAACATTCTTTCCGCTCCCCGTACATGTCGGACAGCCGCTCCAGGTATTCGGTGAGCCCCACGAGACAGGAAAGAAGTGAGCGGGGCACTTCGGCGCGGAGAATCAGCATCTCCGCGATCCGCCAAGGCTGCAGCGCACCCCGATAGAGATTGTGATACGCCCTGTTGGCCGTCACCGCCCTCAGCAATGCGCTCCACTGATAGAAGTCGAGGGTCCCGCCCACATCCTCGTGGTCAGGCAGCAGGACGTGGTACTTCACGTCCAGTAGCCGGGCAGTGTTATCGGCACGCTCCAACAGCATTCCCATCATGACGAAGAAATAGGCATCGTTGCGAAGCATGGTGCTGGTCGTCGCGCCGACAAACTGGGTAGACCGGTCTTTAACCCAATCCAGATAATCCAGTATCCCGGCGCCGGACTCGGCCGAGTGCCGGCGGGAATGCAATTCAAGCCATGTGCTGTTGAGCGACTGCCACATGGCAGTCGTCAAGGAAACGCGAACGGCGCGGCCATTGCTCCGTGCGTTTTCGAGACACGAAGGAATCGAATAAGGGTTGTCGTTCCGAATTCCGATGAATTCGATGACGTTTTGAGCGCCCACGGTCTCGTATTCCCGGTCGAAGGCGTCCTGGCAACCGGCAATGGCCAAGGTCGATGCCCACTCGGTACCGTCGGCGCTGGCCGGCATGATCGACAGCCGGTGGCCAACTTCGAGCAGCCTCGCCAGACTTTCAGCCCGCTCCATGTAACGGGACATCCAAAAGAGATTGTCGGCGGTGCGGCTCAGCATAACGGGATCATTCGTTCAGCACCCATGTATCCTTGGTGCCGCCGCCTTGGCTCGAGTTGACCACAAGAGAGCCCTCTTCGAGGGCGACCCGGGTCAGCCCGCCGGGGACGATTTTGGTCTCGCTGCCGACGAGGATGAAAGGGCGGAGATCCACGTGACGCGGGGCGACGCCGCTCTCGACAAACGTGGGGACGGTGGAAAGGGCCAGCGTAGGCTGGGCGATGAACCGGTCCGGATCGGCGCGCAATCGCTCGGCATAGGTGGCAATCTCATCCTTGGTCGCCGCAGGGCCGACCAGCATGCCGTAGCCGCCTGACCCATGCACCTCCTTCACGACCAGGTCCTTCAGGTTGTCCAGGGTATAGGCGAGGTCATCCGGCTCGGAACACCGGTATGTCGGCACGTTGTTCAGGATCGGCTCCTCGGAAAGATAGAACCGGATCAAATCCGGCACATAGGTGTAAACGGACTTATCGTCGGCGATGCCGGCCCCGACGGCATTCGCAAGTACAATGTTCCCGGCGCGGTAGGCGGTCATGATCCCCGGTACGCCGAGCGCCGATCGCGGATTGAACGCCAATGGGTCGATATAGGGGTCGTCGATCCGGCGATAGATGACGTCGACCCGTTTCGGACCCTGGGTCGTCCGCATGTAGACGATGTTGTCGGCGACGAACAAATCCTGTCCCTCGACCAGATCGACACCCATTTCATCGGCAAGAAAAGAATGTTCGTAGTAGGCACTGTTGTAACGGCCGGGCGTCAGAACGATAGTGGTGACGTCGCCCTGTGCGGCAGGGGGAGCAACGGACACCAGCGTCGAAAGGAGTTCTTCCGGGTAATGATCGACGGGCCGGACGGCGTAACTCCGGAACAGGTCGGGAAACAACCGCATGACCATCTCACGGTTCTCCAACATGTAGGAAACACCGGAGGGCGTCCGAACATTGTCCTCCAAAACGTAAAACTCGTCCGGGCCGACCCGAACCAGATCGATGCCGGCGACATGGGTGTAGACGCCGCCCGGCACCTGCAGACCCTGCATTTGCGGCTCATACGCATCGTTAAGCAGGACAAGGGAGGGATCGATAATGCCTTCATCCAGGGCCCGCTGTTCCCCATAGACGTCGCAGAGGAACATATTCAGCGCCTTGACCCGCTGATCGAGGCCGCGCGCCATCAATTCCCATTCCCGGGCGCTGATCAATCGGGGAATGACGTCGAACGGGATGATGCGCTCGGTGCCGCCGCCCTCGCCATACACGGCAAAGGTTATGCCGCTCTTACGATAGAGAAGTTCGGTCTCCTCCCTTTTGAGCGCCATCACGTCGGCCGGCGTTTGGTCGAGCCAATCCTGAACCCCCCGGTACAGGTCTCGGACCGCCCCGCCGCCGTCCCGCATCTCGTTGAACGGCTCCTTGGTCATGGCTCAAATCATAACAGCATTGTCGGTTGCGCAAAGATTGGGCCGGCCAGGTCTTCAGGCGGGAAGTACGGCCTCCCAGCGGCCCTTGTCCACCATGCGATGCAGGTTTCCGCCATCGAGGTCGAAGACAAAGCCATGTATCTCGATATCACCGCTGTCCAGCCTTGCCTTTACCCAAGGATAACTGCGCAGGTTATCCAGGGAATTCGCAACCGCGTTTCGTTCGACCGCCCTCAGGTAGTCCTCGCCGGTTTGCTCCTGCTCCCGGGCCGTTTCGGCGATTTTGACCCAGTCGTCGATAAATTCCCGCTTGGGACCGTTTCCGGCGCCGTCACAGAGACGCTTTATCCCGCCGCAATGGGTGTGTCCCAAGACCACGATGTGATCGACGTCGAGATCGCGCACGGCATATTCCAGGGCGGCGGCCGTGCCGTGTGGGCGCCCATCGGGGGAGTAGGGTGGAACCAGATTGGCGACGTTCCTCACCACAAAGAGCTGGCCTGGCGCCGCCTCGGTGATGATCGAGGGATTCACCCGGCTGTCCGCGCAGGCGATGACCATGACCTCGGGATGCTGGCCGTGTTGGACGAGGTCTCGATAAATCTCGGGACGGCCCTCGAAATATTTCCGCCGGAACGATTTGACGCCGGCGATAAGGCGGTTGATGGGCATGGGTCTCGACTAGTCGCCTTCGGCCACGCCTCTCCGGCGCCACATGGCCAATTGCTGCCGGAACGACGGCAGAAAGATCAGCACGACCGCCAGGATCAGCAGAATCAAGGTCATCGGCCGTTCCCACATGAAACTGACGCCGTCGGTCAAGCTCATCGCCCGGGCAAAATTGTCCTCGAGCAACTGGCCCAGGATGAACCCGATCAGCATCGGCGCCAGCGGGAAACCGGCAAACCGCATGATGGTTGCGACCAATCCCATTCCCGTCAGCAGCAGCAGCTCGGTTGCGTTGTTCTGGCCGATATAGCTGCCCATCATGGTGAAGAACAAAATGAACGGAATCAGGTAGTTCCTCGGGATCTGCAAAAGCTTCGCGATGTAGGGAATCAGCGGCAGATTGAGAATCAACAGAACCACATTGCCGATATACATGGAAATGATCACCGCCCAGAAAATGGACGGGTTGTCGACCATCAGCCGCGGACCCGGCGTCACGTTGAGCGCGATCAGGGCGCCCAGCAAAATCGCCGTCGTGCCCGAGCCTGGAATACCGAGGGTCAAGAGAGGCACGAAGGATCCGGTGCAGGCCGCGTTGTTGGCGGTTTCAGGCGCGGCGAGGCCCTTGATCGAGCCTTTGCCGAACTCCTTCTGGTCCTCGCCCTTGGCGATGTTGCGCTCCACCGCGTAGCCGAGAAAAGAGGCGATCGTTGCGCCGGCGCCGGGCATCACCCCGATCAGGAAACCCTGAATGGACTGCCGGCCGATCACCGGGGTGATTTTCTTGGCTTCCTCCCGGGTGATCCGCAAATCCTTGATCTCGCCGCCCTCGCCATCCTTTCCGGTGTTGGAGCGGGCGGGGTTGAGAACCAGATACAGCGCTTCCGGCAAGGCAAACAGGGCCATGGCCAGTGTGATGAAGCTGATGCCGCTCTGGAGATCCTGGATACCCATGGTGAAGCGGGGCGCATTGAACTGGGCGCTTTCGCCGACCGTCGCAAGCATCACGCCCAGAACCGTCATCATCAGCGCCTTGGCGACTTGGCCCGATCCGGCAAACGCCGCGATCGCGGACAGACCGACGACCATGAGGGCGAAATACTCCGCCGAGTGAAAGAGCAGCGCAACCGATGCCAAAGCGGGTGCAAAACCCATGAGCAGGACGGCACCCACCGTTCCGCCGGCAAAGGAGCCGATTGCGGCAATGGTCAGCGCCTTTCCGGCTTTGCCCTGCCGCGCCATCGGATAGCCGTCGAACGAGGTTGCGACGGTACCCGCGACCCCCGGCGCGTTAATCAGTATCGAAGAGGTGGAGCCGCCGAAAATGGCGCCGTAGTAGACGCCGGCCAACAGGATAAGCGCCGCGGACGGATCGCCGATCTTGATGGCGACGGGGATCATGATGGCGATGATCGACATGGGGCCAAGCCCCGGAAGCATGCCGATCAAGGTGCCGATGAGGCACCCGGCGACGACCATGATCAGGTTCTGAAGCGTCAGGGCGGTGGTAACGCCCGCAAGAATGCCCTCAAGCATGGCTTATGCCCCTCCGTAGACCAACCAGGGCCAGGGGCGAAGGAAGATGCCAAGAACCTGTTCCACCAAATACCAGATGAAGAAGGCCGCCACGGCGGCAATCGGGACCATCAGCTTGTAGTTTCTTTCACCCAACACGTATCCGCCCAGGCAGATGAACAGCGTCGTCGCGGCAAGAAATCCAATTGGCCTCAGCAGCAACGCATACGCGACCATGAGAACGAGCAGCGAGATTGCCTGACCCAGTTTGTACTGCCTGAGATTGCGAACATCGATCTCGCTGGGATCGATCTCGCCCGCCTCTTTTGGACCCGACTGAACGATGACGATCAGGCCGATGAATGCCCCAAGTATGCTCAGCCATTTCGGCATGGTGTTGGGCAAGAAGGTCAAATTGCGTTCAAACGGCAGCAGGCCTGCCTCCATGGTCACGAAGGCGGTGTAGCCGTAAATCACGCAAATCAGGACAAAGATTCCAGCAATGGCGCGATCGAGTGTCACGGCGCAGTCCCCCTATTGCGGGCCCTTGCGATGGCCCACGTTTCTCTCGGCGGTGTTCCGCCGGGGATTCGCACCGGGGCCCCGTAAGGCGGAGCCCCGGCGCAACTCGGCTATTTCAGGAAGCCGAGCTTGGTCATGAGGTCCTTGACGACCTTTTCCTGTTCCACCAGGAAGGCGGTGAAAGCCTCGCCTGAATTGTGGATATCAACCCAACCATTGCGGTCACGCACGGCCTTCCATTCCGGCGTGTCGTACATGGCCGCGATGGCTTTCCGGTACTGGGCTGCCTTATCCTTCGGCAGGCCCGGCGCCGCAAAAAATCCACGCCAGTTGACGAAGGTGGTGTCAAAGCCCTGCTCCTTGAGGGTCGGCGCGTCCTTGAACGCAGGTATGCGTTCCGAGGACGTGACGGCGAGAATGCGCATCTCACCGGACTTCGCCAAGGCAACGGCCTCGGAGAATCCGGTCGATCCCGCGGCGACTTCGCCGGACAGGATCGCCGCATTCAGCTTCCCGCCCGCATCAAACGGAATGTACTTGACCTTGGTCGGGTCGGCTCCAGCCGACTGAAAGGCCATCGCGGCGACCAGGTGGTCCATGCCGCCGGGCACCGACCCGCCGCCGACGGAGACCTTGCGCGGGTTCGCCTTGTACGCGGCTACAAGATCCTTGAAGTCCTTATACGGGCTGTTCTTGCCGGTAATGATCGCCGCGTAGTCGCCGATGGTTCCGGCAATCATCGTCAGATCGCGGAAATTGTGCGGGAACCGGCCAACCAGCGAGCGGATAACGATGGGCGTGGAGTTGACCATCAGCGTGCCATGGTTGGACGCGGCATTCTCGATCAGGAAGCCGATGGCCTTGCCGCCGCCGCCGCCCGACATGTTTTCGTAGGAAGCGGACCCGACGATGCCCGACTTGGTCAGGGCTTCGCCGGTGCCGCGCGCCGTACCATCCCAGCCGCCGCCGGCACCGCCGGGGATCAGGAAATGTACTTTGTCGAGAACCTTGTCAGCCGCCTGGGCGCCATTGGCCAGCACGGAAATCGAGAGTCCGAGGGCCGCAACCGCGCCGACGAACAAATGGGTATGTACACGTGAATTAGCTTTGAGCATCGCTCTCTCCTGTTGGACGAATTTTGTTATTTGCCACCAGGCCGGACCGCGAACGGACAGGCCCTGGTCCGGACATTAGTGCCTGAACCTGTCATCAACCTGTCGGAATGAAAGAAATGCGGGCTAACGGCCGGTCAGCGCTTTTTCCCAGGTATCGATCATTCTGGCGCGCTTGAACTGGTCAAGGTAGACCAGCAATCCGGGGCCCACCTTAACCGGCCGAAGACTGGCCCCCGCTTTCGCTTGCATGTTGGCCGCCGTCCTGGGGCCGGTCACCCGCGTGTGGACGGAGTTGAGCCCGGACCGTTCGGACAATACCCGTTGGCCGCGTTCGGACAGCAGATAGTCCAGGAACAGCTTGCCCGTTTGGGGTGAGCGCGCCTTGCGGGGAATGAGTGCGATGCGCGACAATACCACCGTAAAGTCGGTGGGCAGTATGACGCCGATCGCCGGATCCCGCTCTGCCCGGCTTGCCGCATAGGTTCCCAGCACATTGTAGCCAAGCACGATATTCCCCGTGCTGAGTTGATCGAGTATGGCCGCGGATTTCGAAAATAATTTGACGCTGTTTCTTCCCATGGCCCGGACCAGATTCCAGGTCGCGCCGTAATGTTCCTGGTCACGGGAGAGAGCAAAGAAACCGAACCCGCTCCGCTCGATGTCGTAGGTCGCGACCTTGCCGAAAAACTCGGAATGAGGACTGCTCAGCGCCCGGGCCAGACCGGTGCGGGTGGTCGGCACTTCCCGGCCCTGGAAGTACTTTTTGTTATAGACGATCACCACCGGCTCAAAGGTCACCCCGAATGCCTCGTTCCGCCAATTGGCCCATGACGGCAAACCATCGGCGGACCCAGCCTTGTGCGGCTGGGCGTAGCCGTCGTTGGCCAGTTTCATCTGGAGATCCATCACGGAACTGAAGGCCAGATCGGCCGTTACGCCTGGGCCGTCCGATTCCTCGATAATCCGCTGGTAAAGCACTTGGCTCTGGAGATCGTGGTATCGGACCGTGATATCCGCCCAGAGCTTCCGGAAATCGTCGATCAACGGCCGTGCCGCTTCGATATCCGTCGTGCTGTAGATTACAAGGGTTCGGCCCCCGCCCTGGCCGGGGAACTCGTAAGTCTGGGCGTGCGCCGGCAGCGGATGCAAAAGAGGTGCGGCCAAGAGCAGCACGAACACGGAAAAAACGGCGGATTTAGCCACGTCCCGGCATCCAGCTTCACTCGCAATCGGACTTATATTACCGTTCTCGCATGCGGGTGATGATCGTTGAAGACAATTCTGCGTTGGCGGACGGCGTATCCCGGGCCCTCGCGGGCATGGGGATGGCCGTTGACCGGATTGATGACGGCGAGGAAGCGGACGCGATCCTCTCTCATCAAGCCTACGATCTGGTCGTCTTGGACCTCAACCTGCCGGGTGTGGATGGCCTGGAAATCCTCACCCGCATGCGCCGCCGGGGTGACGACGCCCAGGTCCTGATCCTCACCGCCCGCGATGAAGTCAAGGACCGCGTGGCCGGACTGGACAGGGGCGCGGACGACTATCTGACCAAACCGTTCGATCTGCCGGAACTGGAGGCGCGCGTAAGGGCTCTCTTGCGGAGGCGCACCGCCAACAGCTCGCCCACCATCGTTCATGGCCCGCTCAAATTCGACACCGTGGCCCGGCGCGCTTGGATCGATGACGACCCTTTGGAGCTTACGCGGCGGGAACTCAGCCTGCTTCAACTGCTTCTCGGTCACGCCGGCGAGGTCATGGGCAAGGATCAGATTGCGGATGGCCTAGCGGGATTCGATCACGACGTCAGCCCCAATGCGGTCGAGACCCAGATCAGCCGGCTCAGGAAACGCCTGAGGCCCGCCGGGATCGATATCCGAACGATCCGCGGGCTCGGATATCTGCTGGAGAACCCATGAACTGGCGCAACCGTTCGCTCAGACGCCGCTTGGCGTTCTGGATAATCGTCCCGCTGGCTTTCGTCAGCCTGTTTCTGCTGCTGGACGTTCGGGAAAATTCCCGCCGGGCCGCGAACGAGGTGTTCGACCGCGTGCTTCTCGGTTCGGCGCTGGCCATCGCCGAACGGGTGGTCATCGACGGTGACGAAATCGTTGTCGATGTCCCGTATGTCGCCTTGGAAATGTTGACATCCGCCGCCCAGGATCGGGTGTTCTATCAGGTGTCGAAGAGCGACAGGCAGTTCATCACCGGCTACTCGGACCTCCCGAGCATCCCCGATCATCTGGTTGGCGCCGGTGACCAGCCGGTATTTTACGATGCCGAATACAAAGGATCGCAGGTCCGTGTCGGCGCGGTGTCCCGGTTCCTGTCGAGTTCGCGTCTGTCGACCCGAGTGACCATAATGGTGGCGGAAACGGTGGGGGCGAGGAATGCGTTGATCGGAGAACTCGTCCGCGACGCCGCCTTGCGGCTCTCCTTGATCATCATCGTCGCCGCATTGATCGTGTGGTTTGGGCTATCCCGCGGTCTAAAGCCGCTGGAAACCCTCGAGCAGGCCATCAATCGCCGCAACAGAGAGGACCTCCGGCCCATAGAGCACGAGGTTCCCTACGAGGTGCGGAACCTCGTTGCCTCGATCAATCACCTGATGGAGCGATTGGCGCGAAGTATCGGCGCGATGCAGCGCTTTACGGCAAATGCCGCACATCAGCTCAGGACTCCGATTGCGGCCATCAAGACCCAGACCGAGTTGGCGCTCAAGGAAAATGACCCCGCCGAAACCCAGAAGACCTTGGCCCACTTGCATGAATCGGCCGAACAGACCACGCGGCTCATCAATCAGTTGATGAGCCTGTCCCGTGCGGCCCCGACCGAGGGCGGACCTCAGGGCGAGGAGTTCGATATTCGAGCGCTGTGCGTCGAAATCACCCGGGAAATGGTACCCGCGGCGTTGGCCAGGAACATCGATTTGGGCTTCGAGGGTTCCGACGAACCGATTCCGCTGAAGGGAGATCGAACCCTCTTCGAGGAACTGGTCAAGAATCTGATCGACAATACGCTGTCGTATTGCCCCTCGGGAACACGATCGTCGGTCAGGCTTTCCAACGGCTCCGGCGAAGTCATTCTCGAGGTGGAAGATGACGGTCCGGGCATTCCGGCGGAGGAACGGGAGAGGGTTTTCGAGCGATTCTATCGATCCGACGCCTCCAGCGCACCGGGGTGCGGGCTCGGATTGTCGATTGTCCGTGAAATCGCACGAAGCCACGACGGGGACGCAATCATCGTTCCGCGAAGCGAGCCGGGCGGAACCCTCGTCCGGGTGTCCCTCGCTCAATCCGTGGAAGCGTCGTAGGTCCACCGGTATCGAGGCGGGGTCGGGCCCTTGTTGCGTCCACCCTGCCGGGACTGTTCCCATGCGTGCGCCAGGATGCCGACGCCGCGCGACAGGCAGAAAAACCCGCGTGCGAGTTTCGGCGGACATCCGAGCTCGCCGAAGATGACCGCCGTCGCCCCGTCTATATTCATCGGGACCGGCTTGCCTTTCCGGTCCGCCAATAATCGTTCGATCGCCCGGCCAATCGCCGCGTAGCGGCCGGACACATGCCCTTCGGCGGCTGCTTCATCCACCAACCCCAACAGGCGGGGCGCCCTCGGGTCCGTCGGCTTGTGGAACCGATGGCCGAAGCCGGGAACATAGGGGTCCCGCTCGCGCTGCCATGCGGCAATCCGATCGGCGACAGCGTCGTCAAGACTGTCGTCTTCGCCCGCACGTTCGTCGATTGAGTTGTAGAGTTCGACGGCTTGCTCTCCGGCGCCGCCGTGAACGTCGCCCAGGACGTTTATACCGCTTGCCATGGCATTGTTGATGTCGACCCCGCAAGTCATCGCCATCCGGGCGATCGCGATCGACGGCGCCTGCGGGCCATGATCAACGGCCGCCACCAATGCGGCCTCGAAAAGCATGGCCCGTTCGGCGGAAAGTTCGCGGCCCGTGGCCATGAACCAGATCATCTGGGGAAACGAGAAGCGGCCGATAATTTGCTGAACGGGGCGTCCTCGAATGTCGATCCGGCCGGGCTCCATGTCGATGATCGATGTCCGCCACCAGTCCGAGACGTCGTTCGACTGTGCATTCATATCACTCCCTCCGCCCGGAGCGCGTCGACCTCCTCGACGTCCAACCCCAGGCTGCCGTAAATCTCGTCATTGTGCTGCCCAAGAATGGGGGGCGGATCGCCGACCCTTGGCGCCTTGCCGTCCAGCTTGACCCCGGTTCCGACCACCTGGATATCGCGGCCGACACCCGGCACGTTTTCGAATGTTCCCAGCATGCCGCGGGACGCGATGACCTCGTGCTCCAAAACCGTTTCCACGTCGAGCACCACGCCCGACGGAACACCAAGCCGATTGAGCTCTTCGACCCATTCCCGGGCCGGCCGCGTCCTCAAGGTCTTTTCAATTTGTTCCGTCAGGGCCGCCCGGTTGCGTTTGCGGGCTTCCCGGGTCGCGAATCGCGGATCCCCGATCAACTCTTCCCGCCCGAGATGCCGTGCCAGAATGCGCCATTGCTCTTCCTTGTTGGCGGCAATGTTAATCGGCGCATCCGCGGCCTGAAACGTGCCTGACGGCGATGACGTGATGTTGTCGTTGCCGTGGGCGCCGGGATGGACGCCGGCATTCAGCCAGTTGGAGATGACCCATCCGGTCGTCGCCAATACCGATTCCAGCATCGAGACATCGATGAACGTCCCTCGGTCCCGATTGTTGAGCGCCGCGCACACGGCCATCGCCGCGGTGAGACCGCCGATGGTATCGGCGATCGGGTAGCCGACGCGAAACGGTCCGGACCGGTCGTCGCCGGTGATCGACATGATGCCCGACGCGCCCTGGATAATCTGGTCATAGGCGGGCCGATCCGCCCAGGGCCCATCCTGGCCGAAACCCGAGATGGCGGCATAAACGAGTTTGGGATTGACTTCCCTGAGCACCGGCCATCCGAGATTCAGCCGGTCCATGACGCCGGGCCGGAAATTCTCGACCAGAACGCGAGAGCCGCCGACCAGCCGTTTCAGAAGATCCTTGCCCCGGGAATCCTTGAGATTAAGGGTAATCGACTTCTTGCCCGCATTCTGCGCGAGGAACGATACGCCCATCCGCCGGTCGTTGAGTTCGGGATCGCCGCCCAACCGGCGTGCGAGATCACCTCGGCCCGCCGCCTCGACCTTGATGACTTCGGCGCCGAGGTGGGCAAGCTGATGGCAGCAGAAGGGGCCGGCCAATACGTTGGTCAGGTCGAGAACCCGAATCTTGTCGAGCGGTCTCACGACGACACGTTCATGCGTTTCATCCCCCCTCGATAGCCTATTGCGCCGCGCCAGTTGCGCAATCAAAATAGAATCTTATTCTGTCAGATAAAACATTTGGTGGAGGGCACATGGCGCAAGATCGGGTAGAGGCGGTTGAAAGGGCGCTATCGATACTCGAGGCATTCGGAGAGACGCGCGCCGAGCTCACGCTGACGGAAATCGCCGAGGAAACAGGGCTCTATAAGAGCACGATCCTGCGGCTGGCCGCGTCACTTGGCCGATATGGCTATCTGGTTCGCGACGACAAAGGCCTATTCAGATTGGGACCCAGCCTGTGGCGGCTCGGGTCCAGTTATCGGCGCAATTTCGACCTCGACGAGTTCATTCGTCCGGTACTCCGCGAACTCGTAAACGAGACCGGCGAAACGGCCTCGTTTTCGGTTCGGGACGGAGACGAGCGGGTATGTCTTTACCGGGAAAACTCGCGTAATCCCATTCGGCACCATTTGGACGAGGGCGTCCGGCTGCCCCTGGACCGGGGCGCGGCCGGGCGGGTGTTGCTTGCCTATGCCGGATTAAACGGATCGGAAAATCGGATTTCCCAAGAGGGTTTCGCGATTTCCGTCGGCGAGCGCTCGCCGGATGTCGCGGCGGTTGCGGTTCCCGTCCTTCATGCCGATGGCGAAATCCGGGGAGCCCTTGCAATATCCGGCCTGGCCAGCCGGTTTGACGCGGCGACGCGTGAAAACGCCCTGCCCCTTCTGCAAAGGGCCGCGCAATCGGTCATGGACCGGCTTCAGTAGCCCATTTCCGACAGGCCGCCCAGCCGAGCGCCTAATCGATTTCCGGCGTCACGGGAACAATCCGGTGTGGATCGCGCCTTTCACTCGGCGAGTTGTATCCGGCCCGGCAAACAAGGAAATTTTTGATGAAAAATGGTGGAGCCGAGGGGAGTTGAACCCCTGACCTTCGCATTGCGAACGCGACGCTCTCCCAACTGAGCTACGGCCCCTAAACCATGGTCCCGGCGCCTGAAACCGCCGCCCCGGGGTGGGGAGGCGGGATAATGTGTCGGGGCCCCTTTTCTGTCAAGAGCGCCGCGAACCCCGGCCCGGCGGGCCTGTGGCTTGCCTGCAACGGGCCATATGTATAGGTTTTCCGGCGTTCATTTGCGGACCCGGGGACCCGGTTATGGCATCTCTCCTGTGGCTCATCGACACGGTACTAAGTCTCTATCTGTACGCGGTGATTATTGCGGTCATTTTGAGCTGGCTGATCGGCTTTCGGGTGATCAACACCTCGAACCAGTTCGTCTACATGATCGCCGATTTCTTCTACCGCATCACCGAGCCCGTCTTTGCCTGGGTCCGGCGGTGGATGCCGACCTTCGGCCAAATCGACCTGTCGCCGATTGTCGTTCTCCTGGCGATCGGGTTTGCGCGCTCCCTGCTCCGGGAATACGGCGTCCGCCTGCTCTGACACCCAAACTCATCGGCGGGATTTCGACTTCGAAGATTGTTGTCATCCCGGATGATCCGGCTAGAGTGCCGCCGAATATCTCGAACAGGGCTGGACGAGACGACGGGTCCCCTCGATGGCTGATGCGAAACTGATCGACGGCAAGGCGTTCGCCGCGGGCTTGCGCGCCCGGGTGGCCGCTCAGGTGCGGGCCCTCAAGGAAGACCACAACCTCACCCCCGGGCTCGCGGTGGTTCTGGTGGGCGAGGATCCGGCAAGCCAGATCTATGTCGGAAACAAAGCCAGGCTCACCGAGGAGGTGGGCATGAAATCGGTCCAGCATACGCTGCCGGCGGATACGTCACAGAAGCAGCTCCTGACCCTGGTCGAAGGACTGAACGCCGATCCGGCGATCCACGGCATACTGGTTCAGCTTCCGCTCCCCGATCAGATCGATGAGGCCGCCGTGTTGGCGGCCGTCGATCCGGCCAAGGATGTCGACGGTTTCCATGTGATCAATGCCGGCAAACTGTCTACCGGGGCACCGGGCCTGGTGCCGTGTACGCCTCTCGGATGCCTCATGCTGATCAAGGACGCGCTGGGCGACGATCTCTCCGGTAAACGGGCGCTGGTCATCGGGCGGTCCAACATCGTCGGCAAACCCATGGCGCAGCTGCTGCTGGCCGAAAACTGTACCGTTACCATCGCCCACTCCCGGACCGAGGATTTGGCCGGCGAGGCGGCGCGCGCCGATATCCTCGTTGCGGCCGTGGGCCGCGCCCGGATGGTTCAGAAAGACTGGATCAAGGAAGGCGCGGTGGTCATCGATGTGGGCATGAACCGCCTGCCGCCGGACGAGCCCGGCAAAAACGGCAGGCTCTGCGGGGATGTGGATTTCGACGGCGCAAAGCAGGTGGCCGCGGCCGTCACGCCGGTTCCCGGCGGGGTCGGCCCGATGACCATCGCCTGCCTGCTGCAAAACACCGTGACGGCGGCCTGCGCCCTCAACGACATCGACGTACCGGCAGTCGGGTAGCGGCCGGTTTCGTCTCGGGAGTAATCTGATGTCCCCCAACCAGTGGTCTCCGGCACTGAAACTCGCCATCGCCTGCCGAAAACTGGCGTCGGAAAATCACGCACTGACGCTCGCGGGGCAAGCGACTTGCCGCGCGGACGACTCGACCTATTGGAGTACGCCGCTTGCCGGCGGATTTCCCAATGTCACCGAGAGCAGGATCGTCCGGATCGACGGCGACATGAACCTGATCGAAGGGACCGAGAAGGTTAATCCGGGGGTTCGGTTTCATATGTGGATCTATCGGGCCCGGCCGGACGTCAACGCCATCGTGCACACACACCCGCCTTACGCCTCGGCTCTCTCGATGACCGGTGAGCCGTTGGAGGTTGCCCATATGGATGCCGGTCCGTTCTACGGCGATTGTGCATTCCTGCGTGACTGGCCGGGGGTCCCGGTCGCCGACGAAGAAGGACGCATCATCTCCGAGACCCTCGGCGGCAACCGCGCCATTCTGCTTGCCAATCACGGCTATCTCACCGTTGGCGCGACGTTCGAGGAAGCCGCTTATCTGGCGGTCCTGTTCGAGAACGCCGCCCGGATGCACATGTTGGCCCGCGCCGCGGGTCCCATCAAACCGGTCGAGCCGCATCACGCGCAAGAAGCCCACGACTTCCTGCTCCGCCCCGATGTCATCAACGGCACCTTTGAGGCGTGGGGCCTGGAAATGCTCCGCGACCACCCGGATCTCGCGGACGGCTAACGATACCTAATCAGGCTTCTCGCCTGTGCGGAGCCAATGGGCGCACTCGGGACCGAGTTCTTTTTCAGCCGTCTCCAAGTAGCGCCGGACGTCCTCCTCGGTCAGCGTTTCCTCCCACCGGCGGTTGGTGCCCCGATAGACGAACTGCTCGGCGCCGCCGTCCCAGAAGATGCCCCCCAGCGGAACGCTCGGCGTCGCGTTGGCCTTCATGTATTTGAAGGTGCAGTGCTCGACGATTTCATCCCACTTGTTCTCGTCGATCGGAATCTCGAGGAACGCCGCGATTTTGCGGATTTCGCCCTCCATATCATCGAGAAGGTTCTGAAAGTGGAGCAGGTACATGTTGGGGAGATGGCGGATATCCCACCACTGCTTGATGCTCTCCCAAAAGGGCCACCAGGGATAGCCGTCCTTCTCCAGCCAATCGAGGAAATACTGGCGAACGTCATCGGTGGGGCGCTCCATGGGCGGACCGACGAGACCCGGCGTCTCGTTCAACGCCTCGTACCAGAGGTCGTTGGCGCTGGCATGGTGATTGTACGAACTCCACACGACATCCCGGCCATCGCGCGCGATGTAGATGTATTTGGCCTTCGGCGAATAGACCAGCGCGTCAATCGGCAAGTGGGTTTTCAGGAACCGCCTGTGGGTCTGCTTCTCCACCTCGGGAAGTTTCACCTCCTTGGGCGGAATACGGAGATCCAGCCATGGGGACATGTCGGCGACCGGCAATCCCTCTTCGCCGTTGAACAGCAGTTGGCTGACGATCTGCTGAACCCAGGTCGTCCCGGACTTGAGGTTGGTGGCGATGATGATGTCGTCATCGCGGAACGGGAAGTCGTTCCATACGGTGGAATCGAAATGGTTATTGTGCATTTCCCGCGTTTTGACGGGCCACTGGATATCGTCAGCCATGCTTTCTGCTCCCTGTCTCCGGCGGCAATGGCGCCGCGCATCATGTCCAACTTTTAGGCTACACAATATTTGCCGAATCACGAAGCATGTCATGCCCCGAGCTTGGCCCGGAGTTCAGCCTGGAACTCGGCCTGGAACTCACCGGCCGTGGATGCTATTCACCCGCCCATCCCGAATGTCTTAACCGATGCCATGAGCGACCTCGCCCACATCCGTAATTTCGCGATCATCGCCCATATCGACCACGGCAAGTCGACGCTTGCCGACCGCATGATCGAGATTTGCGGCGGACTGTCCGATCGTGAAATGACCGAACAGGTCCTGGATTCCATGGACATCGAGCGGGAACGCGGAATCACCATCAAGGCGCAGACCGTCCGCCTGTCCTACAAGGCTCGGGATGGCGGGACCTACGCGTTGAATCTCATGGATACGCCGGGACACGTCGATTTTTCCTACGAGGTTTCCCGGTCGCTCGCGGCATGCGAGGGGTCATTGCTGGTGGTGGATACCACCCAAGGGGTCGAGGCCCAAACGCTGGCAAACGTCTATCTCGCCATCGACGCCGACCACGAAATCGTTCCGGTGCTCAACAAGATCGACCTGCAGGCCGCCGAACCGGACCGGATCAAGGCGCAGGTCGAGGAAGTGATCGGCATCGATGCGTCCGGCGCCCTTCCAATCTCGGCCAAGACCGGTGACGGCGTTCGAGATGTCCTGGAGGCCTTGGTCGAGCGGATGCCCCCGCCGGAGGGCGAAGCCGAGGCCCCCCTGAAGGCCTTGCTGGTCGATAGCTGGTATGACCCCTATCTCGGGGTGATGATTCTGGTGCGCGTCAAGGATGGCACCCTGAACAAGGGCATGAAGATCCGGTTCATGTCGTCCGGCGCCACCCATCAGGTCGACCAGGTGGGCGTGTTCACGCCCAAGGCCGAACAGGTGGCGCGCCTGGGCCCGGGCGAAATGGGATATATCACGGCTTCGATCAAGACCGTGGCCGAGACACCGGTTGGCGACACCATCACCGACGACAAGCGCCCGGCCATGGAGCCGCTGCCGGGCTTCAAGCCCTCGGTC
Organism: Rhodospirillales bacterium; assembly: GCA_028823885.1. Lineage (GTDB taxonomy): Bacteria > Pseudomonadota > Alphaproteobacteria > Rhodospirillales > UBA2165 > JAJDXO01. The sequence continues at coordinate 38,252 of JAPPFK010000086.1, forward strand.
CCGGTGGTCTTCTCGAGCCTGTTCCCGGTTGACGCGGCCGACTACGAGGACCTTCGCGACAGCCTTGCCAAACTCCGGCTTAACGATGCGAGCTTTGCCTACGAAGCGGAAACCTCCGCGGCGCTGGGCTTCGGGTTTCGCTGCGGATTTCTCGGGCTGCTGCATCTGGAAATCGTACAGGAGCGCCTCGAGCGGGAATTCGACCTGGATCTCATCACGACGGCGCCGAGTGTCGTCTATAGGATTCATCAAATCGACGGCGAGGCGATCGAACTCCACAATCCGGCCGACATGCCTGAACCCACGCAGATAGACCGGATCGAGGAGCCCTGGATCCGCGCGACCATTCTCGTGCCGGACGAACATCTGGGCGGCGTGCTGTCGCTCTGCACCGAGCGGCGGGGCGAACAGATCGAACTCACCTATGCAGGCAACCGGGCGATGGCGGTATACCGTTTGCCCCTCAATGAGGTCGTCTTCGACTTCTACGACCGCCTGAAATCCACGTCGCGCGGCTACGCCAGCCTCGATTATCAGATGGACGAGTATCGGGAATCCGACCTCGTGAAAGTCTCCATCCTGGTCAATGCCGAGCCGGTCGATGCGCTGTCCTTCATCGCACACCGGACTCAGGCCGAAAGCCGCGGCCGCGCGATTTGTCAGCGGCTAAAGGACCTGATTCCCCGTCAATTGTTCAAAATTGCCATTCAGGCCGCCATCGGCGGCAAGGTGATAGCCCGCGAGACCGTCGGCGCCCTTCGAAAGGACGTTACCGCCAAGTGCTACGGCGGCGACGTGTCACGAAAACGAAAATTGCTCGAAAAACAAAAGAAGGGCAAAAAGCGAATGCGTCAGTTCGGACAGGTGGAAATTCCCCAGTCCGCATTTCTCGCGGCCCTCCGGATGGGAGACGAATAGGCCCGCCTGTCGCCCGTCGGCCGGCAGGACCCAGCCGAGGCATCGTCCGGCGAGCATCCGACCGGTCCATCGGTGAGCCTGCAAAAGCGGCAAAACCGTTGAACGGTTGCCGGGCGGGTCACTCGGCGTCAGCGCCGGCCTCTCGAAGTTTCTCCGCGAATTGGGCCCGCCACTTGTCGAACGGCTGGGCCGTCGGATCGCCGGCCAGCATTTTCTCGGTGGCCTCGATGATCTCGTCATCCGGCCGGTCCAAATCCAATGTGTCCTCATAGGGCTGACTGACATTCCACGGCGTGTCGACGAACGCCTCGGTCCGGTTGCCTTCCGGATCGAAGCAGTAGACCGACCAGGCATTGCCATGATTGACGGTGTGCACGTCGGTAACGCCCGGATGTCCGTCGAGGGCGGCGCGGATATCGCGAAGCCGCTGGAGGCTGTCCACCCTGAAGGAGACGTGGTTGTGGTGCACCGCATCTTTATTGGTGCGGCCCTCGTAAAGAACCAATTGATGGTGGTCTCTGGGATCGGCGCCCAAAAATGCAATCTCGCCACGATCCCCCAAGACGCCCCGGTCGGTGACCCGCAAGCCGAAGACCTGGGTAAAGAACTTCACTTCCGTATCCATGTCAAAGACATGGAAGCCGGCGTGGCTAAGGGATACGCTGGGCTGGAAATCCATTCTGTCGAACTCACCTGTATCGATCGATGATCATAGCCGCAAAGCCGACCGACCGCCAAATCAAGCGTTTGGAATTGCAGGCCCCGTTCGAAGATTTGCATCTTGCCTATGTGGACTGGGGCGCGGCGGATAGCGAGAAGGTTGCCCTTTGTGTTCATGGCCTGACCCGCAACTCGCGGGATTTCGACTCTCTGGCGAGTCATCTGGTGAGCCTGGAATACCGGGTGATTGCCGTGGATGTCGTCGGCCGCGGGAATAGCGCGTGGCTTTCCGACCCGGTGCAGTACATGGTCCCGACCTATGCGGCGCAACTGATCCAATTCGTTCAATTGCTCGAAATCGGAAGCCTGGTTTGGATCGGGACATCAATGGGCGGGATTGTCGGCATGATATTGGCGGCCGGCGGCGAAACGTTCATAAATCGCCTCGTTCTCAACGATGTCGGCCCGTTCGTTCCAGCCGCGGCGTTGCAGGACATTCAGGCCTACGTGGGCACGGCCCCTCGCTTCGAAACCCTTGAAGAGTTGGAGCAGCACCTCCGCCATATCCATGCGCCGTTCGGCGCGCTCACGGATGACCAATGGCGGCACCTGGCCACGCATTCGAGCCGTGAGACCAAGGATGGATGGGTGCTGAGCTATGACCCGGCGATCCGAATACCGTTCGCGGAAGCCAGCGGCGAAGATGTCGATATCTGGGAGGTTTGGGAGGGCATCGGGTGCCCCGTGCTGGTAGTGCACGGCGAGGAAAGCCGGCTGCTGAGCCGCGAGGTATGTGACCGGATGCAAGCAACCGGCCCTCGGGCCTCCGTCGTGCACCTGCCGGGAATTGGTCACGCGCCGGCGCTGACGTCTCGGGATCAACACGCGGCAATCTCGGATTGGCTCGAGGTCCGTGACGTTCGTGCCGCCAAGTGACGGTGTACGTCGAACTCTTTCCGCTACATGAATGGACGAACTCCGATTTCCGGTTGACTTGTCCGGGATAATACCGATATAACTAGTTATATAGTTTTATCGTTAACTGAGGCGCGATCATGCAATTGAACATCGAACAGGCGGCACAGGGATTTGCGGCTGTCGGCTCCGAGCCGAGGCTGGCGGTGCTGACGGCCCTGGTTCGAGTCGGCCATGACGGCCTCAGCGTCGGTCAAATCCAGGACCGCGTGCAATTGCCTGCCTCCACACTCGCCCACCATCTTCGTTTTCTGACGGACGCCGGACTAATCGAGCAGGAAAGGATCGGCCGAACGGTCATCAACCGCGCATCCTTCGGCTACATCGAGGAATTGGCCGGCTACCTGGTTAAGGAGTGCTGCGTCGAGGCGGCGCCCCAGCAAGGGAAATCGGCGTGAAACGGGTCGAAATCGTACTCGAGGACGCGGCACACAGCGGCCCGGCCTTCGAGCAAGGGTCACAAACCAGGGAACGGACCAATGACTGAACTCGCCATCAAGGGTTGGCGAAATTTCCGCCGCAATATGGACTGGGTGACATCCGTCTGGATGCTGGCGGCGTTGATACCCCTGGCCGTGTTCGTTGTCGATCGGGAGAACACGATCAACATACTCACCGTCGCTGCAACGGCGCTGGGCGGCACCCTGCCATACATAGCGGCGGCGGTTCTGATGATCGGCTATTTGAAGGCGACGGGGGCCGAAACCGTGGTCGCCAAGGCGTTCGAAGGCAACGAATACCGGATGATCCTCTTTGCGGCCCTACTGGGCGGGTTGGCGCCGTTCTGCTCATGCGAGGTCATCCCGTTCATCGCCGGCCTTCTCGCCGTTGGCGCCCCCCTTTCGGCAGTGATGGCATTTTGGCTGTCTTCGCCGCTGATCGACCCGCCCACTTTGTTGATAACCGCCGGCGCATTGGGCTGGGAGTTCGCGGCCGGCAAGGCTGTCTCCGCCGTTGCTCTCGGCATCTTCGGCGGGATTGTCGTCAGTATGCTGGTCCGTCGCGGCGCCTTCACCGAACCGCTGCGTCCCGGCACCTCCATCGGCGGGTGTGGCTGTGGCCCCTCCCCTTTCGAGGGCAAGCCGGTCTGGAAGTTTTGGCAGGAACGTGAGCGCCGGCAAATGTTCTTCAATGCATCCGGTGACAACGCCCTGTTTTTGCTCAAATGGCTGACCCTTGCTTACCTCATCGAAGCATTGCTGATCGACTATGTGCCGGCTCGGCTGGTTGCCTCGCTGGTTGGCGGTGAAGGTCTGCTGCCCATTGTTGCGGGTGCGGTTGTCGGCGCGCCGGCCTACCTTAACGGCTATGCCGCACCGCCTCTAATCGCCGGCTTGATGGAGCAAGGCATGACCGCCGGGGCCGCGATGGCATTCATGACCGCCGGATCGGTGAGCTCCATCCCCGCCATGGCCGCAGTATGGTCCCTGGTCAAACGGCAAGTCTTCGCCGCCTATCTCGGCCTCGGAATTCTTGGCGCAATCATGGCCGGCGTTGTATTCCAGAGTGCGGTTTAGGCGGTCCCCGGAAATTTCGGATCAACCGTAACGGCCCGATGGCCGTTGGCGGAGGTGTCACCGCCATGGCATTTCCATGCATTGAGAGTGACGAGGCGCACCGTGACTTGAGCCGCAAACCTGGCACTCAATCAGGGAAAGCGGGCCTCGATCTCCTTCCACAATTGCCGGTATCGGAGCGCGATGGCGCTCTTGGGGGCGGTCACGGGCAGAGGGTCCCGGTTGATTCCCATACGCTCCACCTCACTGGCATTGGGAATGGAGGTGCGCAGGAATTCCCGGCGCTTGGCCAAGGTCTTCTCCAGGGTATCGCGGTGGAGCTTCTTGCGCCGGTCAACCATCGAGAAGAAAGGCATCACCGGTAGCTTGTGCAAATCGTGCTCCTTGCAAAACGCCTCCAGGAGATCGAGAGTCCGCATCGAGAGGGTCGTTGGGATCAGCGGCACCAGCAGTCCATCGGAGGCACGAAACACGTTCTCCGACGAGAGTGTCAGCCCGGGCGGGCAGTCGAGAAAGATGTAGTCGTACTCGGCGTCGAGAGGCTTGAGAAACTTTGAAAACCCCTTCAACGGCTTTTTGCGGTCGCCGAGGGCGAGGTCCATATGCCGGTAGGAAATGTCCGCGGGGATGAGATCCAAACGTTCGAAATCAGTCGCCCGAATGTACTTTTCCGACGGACGTTTGCGGGCGATCAGCGCCTTCCCGCCGCCCTTGATTTTTGGTTTTACCCGATAGTAATAGCTCGCCGATCCTTGGGGATCCAAGTCCCAGACCAGGACCCGCATGCCGTCGGCGGCCGCGACGTAGGCAAGATTGACGGCCGTGGTGGTCTTTCCCACACCGCCGTTGATGTTGTAGATGCCGATAACGGCCATCCAGCCTCTTCCCGGATCGGCCGGGCACGCTTCCGCCGCCGATTCGGACCTCCTACACCCCAAGAATGACGGCGTTCACATCTATCACCTTGCGGACAGCCAGTTCAATAAGCAGGAAAACAACGAACAGGAAAGCGAAGCATTCGAGAAGTTTGGTGCGGTCGACGCCTCCCAACCTTTATCTTTCGGTCAGCCTGAACAGAATTGGGATGCGGACTTCGCTGGGAACCGGTTTGCTTCCCTGGCGCGCGGGCCGGACGGTCCAGCGATTGACGGCCCGGACCGCTGCCCGGTCCAATATTTCATGCCCGCTCGATCGGACCACCTCAAGACCGACGATACGCCCGGCCGCGGACACTCGGGCTGACAGCACGACCCGTCCCTCCAAGCCATCGCGGCGCGCGCGGCGGGGGTATCGCGGCGGCTGATTGCCAAGCGATGCGTGGGCGTAATCGGCCGCCAAGAGGCTCTCGCCATCCTGGGGGAGACTTGCCGTTTCCGAGGACCCTTGTTCTCCGCCGGGATCAGGTGCCGCTTCCGGGCCCGGCGCCTGGATTTGTTTCGTGCCCAGTGCGGCCGCGCTTTCCGATATCGCGGTTTGAGGCGGAATGTGCTCCGGCAACTGCCCGGCGGCCGGTGCAACCGGTGCAACGGCGGCGGTTTCCTCGGCCGGCACAGGTGGTTTCCGGCGTGGCGGCGGGATGAACCCGGCCGCCGGCGGCAAGGCGGCAATGCCAATTTCAAATATGGATGGCTCATTCTCCACCGGCACGGCGGTTGAGGTCCCGGCGGGCGCCGTTGGCGGCTTGGACGCCGGTACAACCTCATGGGGACCGGACGCGGTCTCGACCGCATCCGTCGCCGCCATCGGGACGCCGGACGGTTCGGGAAGCAACGCTTCATCCACCTGAATGTCGGGCGTCTGCCCGGCGGGAACGGCGGCCCTCGGCTCGGCAACGGCGCTCGGCGACGGTTCGCCTGCCGTCGCCGCCGGTGCCGCCGCAACGATCTCGATCACCACCGGCCGGAAAACGGGTGCGGCTGGCTCCGGGTCGTACAAGGCGACGAAAGCCGCCAGACCGGCTGCGTGAGCCAGACCTGACGCCCCTAAAGCGGCAGCCGTCAGCGATGCGCTCCCATGCCTGAAGGACAGTACCTGCATGCCTTCTCCCCGAGGCCGGGGAGTCTACGGGGTCGAAGGCCGCGGTCGCAAGACCCGGGCGGGCGCGCCCGCGCTTAGAAGAGAATGCCCGCCACCGCGCCGGTCATGCAGGTCGCGATGGTTCCGGAAACAATCGACTTCATGCCGAGTCCGACGATTTCCTTCCTCCGCCCCGGCACCATTGTGGTCAGCCCGCCCAACATGATGCCCAGGCTGCCGAAGTTGGCGAAGCCGGAAAGGGCATAGACCATGATCAGCTTGGAACGCTCGGACATCGCCTCGGCGGGCACCTGCTGCCACTGCAGGAACGCGATGAGTTCATTGAGCACGGTCTTGGTTCCCAGCAAGGACCCGGCGATGGGCGCTTCGGACCAGGGGATGCCCAACAGCCACACCACCGGCGCAAACACCCATCCGAACAGGCGCTGCAGCGCGATCGGCTCGCCGAACAAATCGGGGAATAGCCCGAGTATCTTATTGATCAGGGAAACCAACGCGACGAAGACGATCAACATGGCGATGACATTGATGAGCAGCCGCACCCCGTCCGACGTACCGCGGGTCACCGCATCCATGGCGCTATGGTCCGGCGAGGGCTCCATGGCGGTGCCCTCGCCGGTCCGCGTTCCGTCATTGGGAACCATCAGCTTGGCGATCATGATCGCCGCCGGCGCCGAGATGATCGAGGCCGTCAGCAGGTGGCCGGCGGCATTGGGAATAATGTCCTTCAGGAAGCTCGCATAGAGTACGAACACCGTACCGGCGATGGTCGCCATGCCCACCGTCATCACCATGAATAGTTCGCTTCGGCTGATCTTTTTGAGATAGGGCCGTACGAAAAGGGGCGCCTCGATCATTCCGACAAATATATTCGCGGCGGAACTGACACCGACCGCGCCGCCAACGCCCATGGACCGCTGCAGCACCCAGGCGAAGGCACGAACGATGAGCGGGAGAACACGCCAATAATAAAGAACGGCCGACAAGGCGCTGGTGACCAGAATCACCGGCAATGCCTGAAATGCGAGAACGAAGGCTGCGCCGGGGAAGCTTTCGGTAAACGGCAGCGAGCCGCCCCCGATGTAGCCGAAGACCAACGATGTGCCGGCGGTCGTCGCGTCGAGTACCGCCAGGAATCCTTCGTTGAGCCAGACAAAGACCTGCTGGGATCCGGGCGCCTTCAACAGGATCGCGGCAACGATGAACTGGACGGCGAGGCCGGCGACCGCCACCCGCCACTTCACCGCCCGGCGATTTTCGCTCACCAGCCAGCAAAATCCGATCAATACAGCCAAACCGAATAACCCGTGAACGATCGGCATGAACCCCTCTCCTCCTATGCCGGCGACGGAAGAAGGGGCAGGGTTCACTCGAATTCATGGATTCTTCGTTAATGAGCGGCGGGCCGGCGGGCGAATTCCGGGCTGGTACGTCCGGAGGCCGAAGACTAGTGTTCCGGGATACTCATTTGCATATTCCGGACGAAATTCATTGAAAGCGGTTATAGCGAGAGAGAAGTCGGAGAGCGCTGACGCCCTCCAGGTGGGCACCGAGGAAATCGACCAACCCAAGCCCGGTGCCGACGAATGCGTCGTCGAAGTCCGCGCGAGCGGGGTAAACCCGAGTGATGCCAAGGCTCTTCTCGGAAGGATGCCCAACCTTGTCTGGCCTCGGACGCCGGGCCGCGACTATGCCGGGATTGTGGTCGAGGGGCCCGGCGGCCTGGTGGGTAAGGAGGTCTGGGGCACCGGAGGCGATCTGGGCATGCGGCGGAACGGCAACCATGCGGAATATGCAGTCGTCGATGCCGCCGGCATTGCCGAAAAGCCCGGCAACCTCTCCATGCACGAAGCAGGAAGTCTGGGCGTCTCCTGGACCTGCGCGTATATGGGGATGGTCGACGGCGCCCGTGTCGCGGACGGGCAAACGGTTGCCGTGCTCGGCGCCAATGGCGCGGTCGGTCAGGCGTCGGTTCAGTTCGCCGGCGCCGCCGGCGCCCGGGTCATTGCCGTTGAACGCTCCCGCGACGAATACGTCGGTCACGCCGCCGGCGACGTCGAGGTCATAAACCTTTCCAAGGAGCCGGACCTCAAGGAAGCCATAATGGCTCGTACCGACGGCAAGGGCGCGGAGATCATCATGAACTCCGTCGGCAGCCCGTATTTCGAGACGGCGCAGACCTGCCTCGCGCGGTTTGGATGTCAGATCATTATCTCCACCTTCATCGAAGAGGTGCCGATCAACTTGAGGGTCTTCTACCGCGCCAACCTGAGAATGGTCGGCGTAAGCAATTTGGACTACGACCATATTCGCTCGGCTGAAATCATGCGCGCCATCCGGCCCGGATTCGAGGATGGAACCTACAGGCCCTACGCCATTCTGGACGATTGCGTCTTTGGTCTTGATCGGGCGGCGGACGGTTACAAAATTGTCTTGGAAGACGTCCGCCGAGACCGAATTGTCATCGACCCGAAAGCTTAGTCCGGTTCCATGACCCCACTTGATTGCTTCGTCGACGGCGCAAAAGACCTCACGACGATTCGTCTCGTTTCGCGTGACGACTTGTCCGAGTTTGTCGGCGCCCAGCCCGCCCATGTCGGCGATTGGGTCAAAAAACTGGGGTTTGAAGCCAAACAGGGGACCCGCTGCCCGGTCCCGGACGCGACCGGTGCGCTCGCCGAGATTCTCGTTGGCATCGGCGACGACGGTCTTCGCCTCGGGACACTGTCGGAATTGCCGACTGGATTGGCCGGCGGGACCTATGCACTTGAGCCGACCGACCTGGAAAACCTCGATATGGCGCTCCTTGGCTGGGCGCTCGGCGCATATTCGTTCGACCGCTACAAGGATATGGATCGGCCGGATGTGCGGCTGATCTGGCCGGAGAGCGCCGGTCGCCGGAGCGTCGAAATTGCGGCGGAGGGTACGTACCTGGTCCGCGACCTCATCAACACGCCGGCGGAGGACATGGGGCCTTCCGAGCTCGCCGCCGCCGCCAGGCAGGTGGCGGATGAGCATGGCGCCGCCTTCACCGAGATCGTCGGAAATGATCTGCTGGAGGAGAATTATCCGGCGGTTCATGCCGTCGGCCGGGCGAGCGATGATCCGCCCCGGCTCGTCGACATCCTCTGGGGCAATCCCGACGCGCCCAAGGTAACGCTGGTGGGAAAAGGAGTTTGCTTCGACACAGGGGGGCTTGACCTGAAACCCGCCAGCGGCATGAAGCTGATGAAGAAAGACATGGGCGGCGCTGCACACGTCCTGGGTCTGGCGAAAATGCTGATGATGAAAGAGCTGGACATCCGGCTAAGAGTTCTCGTCCCGGCCGTGGAAAACAGCGTCGCCGGCAATGCGCTTCGGCCGCTCGATGTCGTCTCCACCCGCAAGGGCCTGACCGTAGAGATCGGCAACACGGACGCGGAGGGCCGCGTCATCCTGGCGGACGCACTGGCCGAGGCCGCCGGCGAGGATCCGGAGCTATTGGTTGATTTTGCCACGCTCACCGGCGCGGCCCGTGTCGCCCTCGGTACGGAACTGCCGGCGCTGTTCACCAATGACGACGATCTCGCCGCGGCCCTCGCCGCCCACGGAACGGATACCGAGGACGCGAGCTGGCGGATGCCGCTGTGGGCCGGTTACCGCAAGATGGTGGACGGCAAGGTTGCGGACCTGACCAATGCGCCGGAAGGAGGCTTCGGCGGGGCAATCACAGCTGCTTTGTTCCTGAAGGAATTCGCCGAACCGGCGCGCCGTTGGGCGCACTACGATGTCATGGCTTGGAACACGTCGTCGCGGCCGGGCAGGCCCGAGGGCGGTGAAGCCATGGGAATCCGGGCACTGTACGCGCACATTGTTTCCGAATTCGGATGAGCGGTCCAATCCGTTCAGGTGCGGAGTCTCGTCAGGCGCTTGAAGCGGGACGTGCCGCACCCAACCTCGAGCCCGGCTCGTTGCCGCCGCCACGGCGGACGAGTTCCTCTAGGTGCTTCGGGTCCGAGCCCGGCCCCCCGGTCGATAGCGAAACAGATACGTGGGCAAAATCGCCTCCGCGGCCGTCGGCTGTATGCCCAGATCAGCCAAGGATTTTGCGCCCGCGGAAACCACATTGTCGGTCGCCAACAGTTTGACTTGATCCCGGGTCAACAGGGGCTTCGGCAGCTTCTCGAGAAAAAAGGCCTTCATCGACAATAGGCCCAAGGGCACCGGAAAAAGAATCCGCTTCCGGCCCGTTTCCTTCAAGATCAGCTGCATAATCTCCCGGCTCGAATAGACCGTGGGGCCGCCGAGCTCGAACGTCCGGCCATCGAGAGTGGAATCCGATAATCCGGCGACAACCGCCTCGGCGACATCACCGACGAACACCGGCTGAAACTTGGTTCCGCCGGGCTGCGACGTACCGAAGACCGGCAAGAACGCGCTGATACGGGTGAAACCCGCGAACATATTGAATAACCCGTCCTCCGGCCCGAAGATGACACTGGGCCGAAGTACAACCGCCCCGGGGAATGCAGCGAGTACGGCCTGCTCGCCGGCCGCCTTGGTCCGGCCGTACTCGGCGAGGGATTGGGGATCGGCTCCTATGGCGGATATATGGACAAGGCGTTTCAGACCGGCATCCGCCGCAGCCCTCGCCACATTGGCGGCCCCATCCGCGTGGACGGACTGAAACGTCTGCCGACCGCTCTCATAGAGAATACCCACGAGATTCACGGCACCGTCCGCACCATCCATCGCCGCGGCGATGCTCGACGGATCACAAATGTCGGCCGCGACGGGAACGATCTGACCGACATCTCCCGCCGGTTTCAGGAAACCCGCCGATTCGATATCCCGAACCGCCACACGAATCCGATTTCCCCGTTCGGCGAGCCGCTTGACCAGATGCCGGCCAACGAAACCGGATCCGCCAAACACGGCTATCGTCTTGTTTTCCATTCTTCGTCCTCTGAGCCGGGACACCCCGGCGGTCCGCCCATAGGTGCGACCGGTATTCATAGCGCCCGGCCGCCACTCGCTCAACCGTTGCCCGGCCCGACAGGCAGGTGACGGTTGAGCTCGCGAAACCCGGTTGACAGCCTTTGGGTTGAGAAGTACGACCTACAGCCCGCCGAGCCGGGACGGTTCGCCGGATGGTCGCCCAGGTGGCGGAATTGGTAGACGCGCTGGCTTCAGGTGCCAGTGGCCGCAAGGCCGTGGAAGTTCGAGTCTTCTCCTGGGCACCAATTCCCCTGGCATCGTTGGTGCCGGTTTCGATGATTGCGCAATGGATGATGTGACGTGACCGTGGAGTTGTATCAGGGCGATCTTCCGGTCGGGCTCGATCTCGGTGAGACCGTTGCCGTCGATACGGAGACGCTCGGACTCAATCCGCAAAGGGACCGCCTTTGCCTCGTACAGCTTTCGTCCGGGGACGGAAACGCGCATCTGGTCCAGCTATCCAACGGGAACTATGACGCACCAAATTTGAAGCGCCTGCTCGAGGCTGAAACGGTCACCAAGCTGTTTCATTTCGGGCGGTTTGATATCGCCATGATCAAACGGTATCTCGGTGTCGTGTGTCGCCCGGTCTATTGCACCAAAATCGCTTCAAAGCTGTCGCGAACCTATACGGATCGGCATGGTCTCAAAGACCTCTGCATGGAGTTGATTGACGTGGATCTCTCCAAGCAGCAGCAGCAATCCGATTGGGGCGCCGCGGAACTGACGCCGGAACAACTGGAATATGCGGCTTCCGACGTACTCTATCTGCATCGCCTTAAGCAGTCGTTGGACGAACGACTGGCCAGAGAAGGACGGACGGCTCTTGCCGAGGCTTGCTTCGAGTTTCTCCCACATCGGGCGGAGCTCGATCTGGCGGGCTGGGAAGACCAGGATATCTTCTCGCACGCCTGATTCGGCGGCACGTGACCGACAATTGCCAGCAGATCTTGTGGTAAGCAATTTCTTTGCCGAGTCGGCGGGATTTGTTGACCTTTAACCGGCCGGGTCGCATACTGCGGCCGAGAGATGCTCGGAATCCAAGTGTTTTTTCCCGCACCGGCGGAATGCCTTTGGCGGGCGCTGCCGCGTTGCGCGAACACAACCCCGGCCTCCATTTCGACGAGAGTGTTTGTCCAGAGATGAGCAATCCCACGCCCCTTCGACGTGATGATGGTCAAGACGGGTCCAATAAATCCGACGAAGACCTGCGGGCGGCGGCGCGTGTTCTATCGCTCGCCAAGGACGGTCTGGAGGCGCTGCTGAACGGCCTGGATGGAAACTTCACCAGTGCCTTGGATTTGCTTCAACAGACCGATGGCCGGGTCATCGTTACCGGAATGGGAAAAAGCGGAGACGTGGCCAAGAAGATTGCCGCTACCTTGGCGTCAACCGGCACGCCTGCCTACTTCGTTCATCCGGCGGAGGCCAGTCACGGTGATCTCGGCATGATCGTGAAACAGGATACCGTGGTAGCACTATCGAATTCGGGGGAAACACCGGAGCTTTCGGATATTACCAACTACACAAAACGGTTCGGCATTCCCTTGATCGCCGTGACCAGCCGGGCCGACAGTGCTTTCGCAGTCCACGCGGACGTTGCCCTCGTGCTCCCGGCAGTCGATGAAGCGTGTCCCAATGGCCTGGCACCAACCACCTCGACCACCATGATGATCGCCCTGGGAGACGCGCTGGCCATTGCAATGATGGAGCGCAAAGGCATATCGGTGACTGATTACAAGACCTTTCATCCCGGAGGGCACCTGGCCGAACGGGCGCTCCGGGTTTTGAGCGTCGCCGATCTCATGCACACCGGCGACGAGCTTCCGATAGCATCAATCGAAACGCCAATGCCTGAAGTCTTGGCCGAAATGACCGATAAGCGGCTGGGCTGTATTGCCGTCACCAGCGGAGAGGATCTGGTTGGCGTTATCACCGATGGTGATGTGCGCCGACACATCTCCGGCGACATTTTGAAAATGAACGCCAAAGACGTTATGACGGCGGACCCCCGGACTATTTCTCCCGGGGCACTGGCCAGTGAGGCCGTTCAGCTAATGAATGATCATGAGATTACGAACCTGCTGGTAGCCGAAGGGCGCGAGCTTTCCGGCGTGATCCACATTCACGACTGCATGCGTGCGGGGGTGGTGTGAGACGATGGACGGGCAAACCGCAGCCAAGACCACTGTGACCCCGGCGGACCGGTCGGCGGATATTTTTACCGCATCCGCACGCAGCCAAAACCGGCGTAGCACTGTCGGTTACAGCCGGTTCGTTTCGTTCATGAAATTTCTCCTGCCGACGGCGGCATTGCTCTTGATCGTCCTGGTTGTCGTTTGGCCGCAGCTCGACTTCAAAAATCAAAGGTTCGGCCTCAGATTTGCGAAGCTGCAAGCGACGGAGGGTAATGTACCCGCGATGGTCAATGCCCGCTTCGTCGGCTCGGACCGAAAAGAGCAGCCGTATACAATTACCGCCGACCTCGCGAGAAACCTCTTGTTTGAAGGCAAGTCCGTCGAACTTGAAATGCCCAAGGCCGATATCACGGCGCGGGACGGCAGTGGGATCGTGCTCACCGCCAATTCAGGCGTCTACGATCAGGACAACAAGAAGCTCGGACTCGAAGGCTCGGTGAAGCTATTTCACGATGCAGGGTACGAATTCAACACCAAGGCAGCGCAAATCGATTTAGGCCTCGGCAATGCGGAGAGCAATTCTCCCGTGCGCGGTCAGGGGCCGTTCGGCCAACTGGAGGCCCAGGGCTTTAGGCTGGAAAACAAGGGCCAGATCATCTATTTCACCGGCAAATCCAAACTCGTGATCTTTCCAAAGTTGGCGCAGGAGGCTCGATGATTCGCGCCGGAATTCCGATCGGACCCGCACTCGCCATATCGCTGGGAATCGTGGTCGCCTGTCCGGTTTTTGGACAATCACTGAACCTCGCCAGCGATACCGATGGCGGCCCCATAGAAATATTTGCCGACGACGGCATCGAGTGGCAGCGGGGGAATGAAGTATTGATCGCCCGCGGCAATGCCAGAGCCGTGCGCAAGGACATCTCGGTGACGGCGGATGTCCTCAGGGCCCACTATGCGAGCCGTAGCGACGGCGCCACGGAGTTGTCGCGGCTGGATGCGGCCGGCGGTGTCAAAATCGCCTCGCCGTCGGAAAAAGTCACCGGCGATTCCGCCGTGTACAATCTTGAAAAGGCCCTCCTCGTGGTTTACGGCGATCGGGTTCGATTAGATGCCGGCAATGATCAAATTACCGCCAATAAGCAGATGGAGTATTGGGAGCGGCGGCAAATGGCGGTCGCCCGGGGCCGCGCAGTCGGTCTTCACGACGGCAAGCGAATTCGCGCCGACGTGCTGGTGGCCTTTCTCCGCCCCGACCGGCAGGGCAAATCCCGGGTCTTCCGCGTACAGGCGTTCGACAATGTCGTCATCCAGACCGAAATCGATACGGTTCGGGCGAACAAGGGCGTCTACAATGTGGATTCGGGGATCGCCACATTGACCGGAAACGTCCGGATTACACGCGGCGAAAACCAGTTCGCCGGCGACCGCGCCGAGGTCGATTTGAACACAGGGATTAGTAAGCTGTTAAGCGCTCCCGGTGAGCCTGTCCGGGGCCTGCTGGTTCCCCGGAAATAGGCATTGAAAGCCGACGCACAATAGGTGGACGAGAGTATGATACAGAACATCGACATATTAGAGCCTCGCCAGTGAGCAGGCAGAACCGCAAACCAAGCCATAGGCGGTCCGGCCCGATGGCCGATCAAGAGGCAAATGCGCCCCGGATCGTTGCCGAAAATATTCGCGGTCTGTCGGCCCACAATCTCGGTAAGCGTTTCGATAAACGGCCGGTGGTCCGAGGCGTGTCGATAGCGATCGACCGGGGTGAGGTCGTCGGGCTGCTCGGTCCAAATGGAGCGGGCAAGACGACTTGCTTCTATTTGATTACGGGTCTCGTTGCGCCGGATTCGGGTTTGATCATCCTCGACGGCGAAGACATCACCGAATTGCCCATGTACCGGCGGGCCCGACGGGGGATTGGATACCTGCCCCAGGAAGCCTCCATCTTCAGAGGATTGACGGTCGAAAACAATATCCGCGCAGTTCTTGAAGTCATCGAGAAATCTCGTGAGCGGCGCGAGGCGATGCTGGATGCGCTACTCGCTGAATTCTCAATTACCCATCTCAGGAGAACACCGGCGCTGGCGTTGTCCGGGGGTGAACGCCGCCGGGTAGAGATCGCGCGCGCCCTGGCCTCGCGACCAAGCTTCGTACTCCTGGACGAACCGCTGGCCGGGATCGATCCGATCGCCGTCAATGACATTCGCGACCTCGTGGCCCACCTCAAGGACCGGGGCATAGGCGTGCTGATAACGGATCACAATGTCCGCGAAACCCTCGACGTGATCGACCGGGCCTACGTCATCCATGACGGCATGGTTCTGATGGAAGGCACTGCATCCGATATCGTCGGCAATGAAGACGTGCGCCGGGTCTATCTCGGCGACCAATTCAACCTTTAGATTACCGATGGCGATAGTCCCCCGCCTCGAACTCCGCCAGGGACAGTCGCTGGTCATGACGCCCCAGCTCCAGCAGGCGATCAAACTGCTTCAGCTGTCCAACGTTGAGCTTGTCGAGTATGTGGAGGGCGAACTCGCCGAAAACCCCATGCTCGAACGGGACGAAAACAGCCAGGATCAGTTTGACGAGCCTGATCGTTCCGGGGAACAACCGGCGGAAAGCGAGAGCAACCCGGAGGAGGCCGACAATTCAGCCAACCTTGAGTTCGCTGACGCGGATTCGCCGGAGACACCCCAAGTCGAGGCACTCGATGCCGACTACCAGAACGATTGGACGGATGACGGCGCCGCGCCGCGGCCGGCTGATTATTCGCCGATCGGGGGAGGCGGCAGTTCCGGCGAGAGCACCGCTACAATTCTTGAGCAAACCCTCTCTCAAGAAGTTTCTCTCCGCGATCACCTTATGGCGCAGATCACCGTCGACATCAAAGACCCGGCCGATCGCCTGATAGCAATTCAACTTGTCGAGTCGCTGGACGAGGCAGGTCGAATCGCCGACGAAGTGGATACTATCGCCGAACGTCTGGCCTGCCCCGCGGGAAAGGTAGAAACGGTGCTCTCCCAGCTTCAACTGATGGATCCACCTGGCATTTTCGCCCGGTCATTGGTCGAATGCTGGACCATTCAGCTCCGCGAACGGGATCGACTGGACCCGGCAATGGAGTGTCTGCTGGAAAATGTCGAATTGCTGAAACAACATGACTACCCTGCCCTTTCCAAACTGTGTCACGTAGATATCGATGATATCCGTGACATGATCGACGAAATTTGGGCCCTTAACCATCGACCGGCCGAGGCATTCGAACATGTGATGGCACAGCCCATTACGCCCGACGTAATCGTGCGCTCCGGACCGGGCGGCAAATGGGTCGTTGAACTAAACAGCGAAACGCTACCCAGAGTGCTGGTGAACAACAGGTACCACGCCGAGGTTTCCGCCGCAGTAAGAACCAAGGATGAGAAGGCCTACGTCGCGGAGAAATATCAATCGGCGAACTGGCTTGTTAAGGCCCTGCACCAACGGGCGACGACCATCCTCAAGGTGTCCCGGGAAATCGTCCTCCAGCAGGAAGCATTTTTTGCCAAGGGCGTCGAACATCTCAAGCCTCTGGTGCTGCGGGATATCGCTGAAGAAATAGAGATGCACGAAAGCACCGTGAGCCGGGTGACTTCGAACAAGTACATCAACACGCCACGGGGCATTTATGAGTTGAAGTACTTCTTCACCCAGGCCATCGCCTCGACGGTTGGCGGAGAAGCTCACTCGGCGGAGTCGGTGAGACACAAAATCAAGTCGTTGGTCGACGGAGAGACCAAGGATGCCGTTTTGTCCGATGACAAGATGGTCGAATTGTTGAATGCGGAGGGCATTGATATTGCCCGGCGAACCGTCGCCAAGTATCGAGAATCAATGAAAATTCCGTCTTCGGTACAGCGTCGCCGCGAGAAGGCGCTGCTGGCCGGTTGACCCGAGATATCGCATTTCGGACTTGGAGACGACCGCCCCTTGACAGCCGTGACACCGGGTTCTAGGGTCCGGCCCTCCCGCGCTCAGCGAGGGCTAATTCGTCGTAATCGTTCATAAAAAATATTGCGCTTTAACGTGATCCCCAACGACATCTCAATTGGAAATCCGTCCGTAGCCACATTGGTGGAGACGCACCCCGGCTCTGGGACCGGTCGGAAATCCGGCTTGGTTGTCCATCTCGGGTGATAAGCGCTGGATGGCTCTCTCGAATGAGCCGGTAAACCTGGTCGAAGGAACGGCAATGGAAATCGCCGAACTCATAACACCTGAAAGTGTAATTCCCAACCTTAAGGTCACCAGCAAGAAACAGGCGCTTCAAGAGCTTGCGAAGCGGGCGGCGACGTTGTTCGACATCGATGAGCGTCAGGTTTTCGAGGTTCTGCTGGAACGGGAGAAACTGGGCACGACCGGCGTTGGGAACGGCATTGCCATCCCACATGGAAAACTCGCTGATCTCAGCACACTTTACGGACTGTTCGCGCGGCTCGAAAGACCGGTCGATTTTGATTCCATTGATGAGCGGCCAGTCGACCTCATCTTTCTCCTGCTCGCGCCGGAAAACGCCGGCGCAGAGCACCTGAAGGCACTTTCGCGGGTATCACGCGTTCTGCGGGATAAGGGCGTCTGCGATAAGCTTCGCGCTACCGACACCCCGGAAGCGTTGTTTTCGCTGCTGACGGACCAGACAGCCAATCGCGCGGCTTAGGGCGCCGAGCCTGACGAGAGCGACGAACAGGCGAGGTCCGTCGCGGCGTAGCAGGCGCTCCGCAAACAGGAACGCCAGGACGAGGGCGGATACAAGCTGCAGGGGCAAGCTCGGCATCACGGTGCCCTTATGACCCAAATCCGGATATCGGACGACCTAGAAACCGGTTCGAGGGCGCGCCCTCCCGATCCGGCTCCCGTAGTCCGGCTCGTTCCGAGCAGCACGGGAGACAAGCGATGAAACATCTGTTGGCAGCCGGATTCCTGCTTCTGGCCGTTCAGGCCGCCGCGGCGGAACCCGCGGGTTTTCGCAGCGTGGCCATCTCCGCAGGGCATCACGGGCGCGACATGTCCGGCGCGCTTTGGTATCCCTCCTCAGGCGGCGGAGAGGCAAATTCGTACGGCGAGAACGGCGTCTTTTTCGGCACTCGGGTCCTCGACGGGGCGCAGATGGCGGAAGGGCCGTTCCCCGTTATCCTGGCAAGCCACGGCCTCGGCGGCAATATTGGCGCGCTCGGCTGGCTGACCGCGGGCCTTGCCGAGGCGGGTGCACTTGTCATTTCGGTCAACCACCCGAACAGCACGACACGGGACTTTAATCTCCAGGAAGGCCTGAAGCACTGGACGCGGACGCAGGACCTCCGGGCCGCGCTCGATTGGCTCGCCGCCCAGCCGGATCTTGCGGCACGAGCGGACTTCTCCCGGGTTTACGCGGTGGGCTACTCCGCCGGCGGTTGGACGGCGCTTGCCCTCGGGGGCTTGCGCGCCAACCTCTGGGGCTATGCCGCGCGTTGCGAGACCGCGCCGCCCTCGCCCTGGCAATGCGCCGACCTCACCCGGCGCGGGGCCGACCTTACGGCCTATTCGCCCGAGGATTGGGATGCCGGCCGCAAGGACGACCGCATCCGTGCCGTTGCCGCCATAGACCCCGCGCTGACCTATGGTGTCGGAAGGGTCCACGCGCGCGACTTGGTGGAGCGGGTGCTGCTGATCGGACTCGGCAATAGGGAAACCCGACTGCCGGCAACTGATTTCAGCGCGACGGGGAGCGGGTTCGTCTCCCATCTGCCGGCCGCCGAGATCGAGACGATGGCCCCGGCCGCGCATTTCTCGGCCCTGCCGGCCTGCAAGCCGAGGGGCCCGGCAATCCTGGCCGCCGAAGGAGACGATCCGGTCTGCGACGACCCTCCGGGAACG
>JAPPFK010000008.1:0-3827 GCA_028823885.1 Rhodospirillales bacterium
CCCCCCCGCCCGCGCCCCCCACACCCCCCCCCCCCCCCCCCCCCGCCGGGGGGGGGCGGGGCCCCCGCCCCCCCCCCCATTTCCTGGATGACCGGACCCGGCCCGCCGTTGAATCACGGCCTATTCGGCGGCCACGGCGTAACGGGAGTCCTCGTAGGCCCCGTCACCCAATCCGTTGTCGAATATGTCCCGTTCCGCGACCCAATCCCGCGACCGGTCGAACATTTCCCGCGAGTAGCTCTCGAATACGATGCGCTCGCCGGGACCGAAGTACCGAAGATCCATCATGTCGTGGAACCGCTCCGGGAACTCTTCTTTGTAATAGTGAACGTAGAGCTCCGGCCGAAGATCGATATCCATCTGCGCCCGCTTCAACGCCTGATAGAATTTGGCGATATCATCGGGATCGGGATCGCCGCTGATCATGCCCGCCATCATGAAGGTCGTCTCGGCGACCTTCCTGAAACCCAACTGTTCGAGGAAGTAATAGGTGCCGCTGAATTGCGCCGCCGCGGGCGCCTTCCCGTCGATCAGGCTTTCCATGCGGGCCCACAGCATCCCCTGGCTGAAATCCAGATTGATGTCTTCCGGCTTCAGGAACTGCTCCAGGGCCTGAATCGTTGAGTAGTGCGTGCCCGACTGGTATCCGACGGCGATGGGCACCCCGGCGAGGCCGTCCGGACCGTCAATCCCGGAGTCCGGATGGACGAATATGCCGCACGGCGAAACCGAGTAGGCGCCGGTATAGATTTTTCCGTGCCCCTTGGAAGCGGCGATGTTGACGGTCCAGTGGCATGCCGAACTTACGTTGCACGTCCGGCCTTCCTCGAAGGTCTGCATGGCGCCCCGCTTGTCGCCGATGTTATGGGCCTGCGCATCCTTCTTCGTGGCGGCCAGCCTGAACTCGTAGTCGAGCCCTTCATCGGTGAAATAGCCCTTTTCGTGCGCCACCCATTCATGCAGCCGAAAGTGAGGCTCGATGAGAAATTTTTCCTTCGGCATCTCGAGGTTCTCCATTTCCGATTTTCACGTCATTGATAGGCGATTTCCGCCCCCAACCTCAAGCCGGAAACGCCGTTGGCCGTAACCGGCCCGCAACGGGTCATGCAGTGGCGCGGCTCATCGATGGTTGCGGCAAACGATGGAACGGGTGGGCCAACAGGAAATTCACCACAGAGACACGGAGACACAGAGGTCGGGAAGAGAGACTTCGATCCCGGTGATCCACGCTTGGCGGCCGGCGCTACACGTGGATGGCCGGGTCCGGGCCCGGCTATGACGCTTTGGCAGTGCTCCTCACTGTCTCACTGTCTCTGTGGTTCAGAAATTGAAAATAACGTCCGGGCGCGAACGCGTCTCCGGCCGCAAAATCGAGGCCCCAGGCACGTCAAGACCATGCGGGAGGACCGGGAGGGGCCCGCTCGGCCTGCTAACAAGGCATGGCGGTCATCGAAATATCCCAATGGCTCGCGGGGGGCGTGCGTGCTAAGACATGCGCCGGCAACAGCCCAAGGGGGAATTATTCCGACGTGCCGACCCGGACGCGCAAGATCAAGAAACTGCTGGTTGCAAACCGCTCGGAGATCGCGATCCGCGTCATGCGCGCCGCCGCCGAGTTGGGCATTTCGACGGTCGCCGTCTACTCCACCGAAGACCGGTTTGCCCTGCACCGCTACAAGGCGGACGAGAGCTACCTCGTCGGCGCCGGCAAGGGTCCGATCGAGGCCTATCTGGACGGCGAGGACATCATCCGGATTGCCCTGGAGGCCGGGGCCGACGCGGTTCACCCCGGTTACGGATTCCTGTCCGAAAATCCCGATTTCGCCGACGCGTGCCGCGCGGCGGGGATTTATTTCATCGGTCCCTCGGGCGACACCATGCGGCGGCTCGGCTCCAAGATCGCCGCCCGCGCGCTGGCCCAGGAGGCCGGCGTCCCGGTCATGCCGGCGACCGACCCCCTGCCCCTCGGCGATCCCGGCGAAATCGAGCGCCGGGCCAACGCCATCGGCTACCCGGTGATGGTCAAGGCGACCTGGGGCGGCGGCGGGCGCGGCATGCGCGTGGTCGACGGCGAGGCCGATATCCTGGACAGCGTAGGGGCCGCCAGCCGCGAGGCGCAGGCGGCATTCGGCAACGGCGAGGTCTATCTGGAAAAGCTGGTTCGAAACGCCCGTCACGTCGAAGTCCAGGTCATGGGCGACGCCCATGGCAACATCGTCCATCTCTGGGAACGGGACTGCACGGTTCAGCGGCGCCACCAGAAAGTCATCGAACGCGCCCCGGCGCCCTATCTCGACGACGATGCCCGCCGGGCGCTTTGCGAGAAAGCGCTGAAGCTCGCGCGCGCCGTCGGCTACGTGAACGCCGGCACGGTCGAGTTCCTCCAGGATGCCGATACGGGCGAAACCTATTTCATCGAAGTGAACCCGCGCATCCAGGTTGAGCATACGGTGACCGACTGGGTCACGGGGATCGATCTCGTCCAAAGCCAAATCCGCATCGCCCAAGGCGGCCGCATCGGCGATCTTTCGTCCGGCGTTCCCGCGCAGGACGAAATCCATCTGCGGGGGCACGCGGTTCAGTGCCGGGTCACCACCGAAGACCCGGAGAACAGTTTCGTCCCCGACTATGGCAGAATCACGGCCTACCGGTCGGCCGCCGGTTTCGGCGTCAGGCTGGATGCGGGGACGGCGTTCAGCGGGGCGCTCATCACCCGGCACTACGATTCGCTGTTGGTCAAGGTCACCACCTGGGCGCCCGATCCCGACAGCGCGGTCCGCCGGATGGACCGCGCGCTGCGCGAGTTCCGCGTCCGGGGGGTGGCGACGAATCTCCGGTTCCTGGAGAGCGTCATCAATCACCCGGACTTTCCCCCGGCCCGGTACACGACGAACTTCATCGACGAGACGCCCGAACTGTTCCGTTTCACCCGCCGGCGGGACCGGGCGACCCGCCTGCTGGGCTTTCTCGGCGAAACCATCGTCAACGGCCATCCCGAGATCAAAGGCGCCTCGCTGCCGGCCCACGCGGCGGCGCCCCACCTGCCGCCCCTGGACCGGAAGGCCGCTCCTCCCCCGGGCACCCGGCAGTTGCTGGACGAGATGGGGCCGGACAGGTTCGCGGACTGGATGCTGGAACAGAAGCGCGTGCTGGTCACCGATACGACCATGCGGGACGCGCATCAGTCCCTGCTGGCGACGCGGGTCCGGACCAAGGACCTGGTGGATATCGCGCCCGCATACGCGCAGCTTACGCCGCAAATGTTCTCGATGGAGTGCTGGGGCGGCGCCACGTTCGATGTGGCGATGCGTTTCCTCCACGAGTGTCCCTGGGAGCGGGTGGCCATGCTCCGCGACCGCATGCCGAACTTGCTGCTGCAGATGCTCCTGAGGGGCGCCAACGGGGTCGGGTATACCAACTACCCCGACAACGTAGTCCGGTATTTCATCCAGCGGTCGGCCGAGGCGGGGATCGACCTGTTCCGGGTGTTCGATTCCCTCAACTGGGTCGAGAACATGCGGGTCGCCATGGATGCGGTGGCGGAGACCGGCAAGCTCTGCGAGGCGGCGATCTGCTACACTGGCGACGTCAACGACCCCGCGCGGTCCAAATACGACCTCGGCTACTATCTGGAAATGGGCCGCGCGCTCAAGGCGGCCGGCGCCCACATCCTGGGCATCAAGGATATGGCCGGGCTTTGCAAGCCCGACGCGGCCCGGCTGCTGGTCAGGGCGCTCAAGGACGAGACCGGCCTGCCGATCCATTTTCACACCCATGACACGTCCGGCATTTCGGCGGCCAGCGTACTGGCGGCCGCCGAGGCCGGG
>JAPPFK010000008.1:3837-7155 GCA_028823885.1 Rhodospirillales bacterium
CGCCCAACCATTTACCCCCCCACTCCCCCGCCCGGATTTGGGCCGCCCCGCTACCGGGGGCCCGCCGAGGCCGGGGCCGACGCCGTCGATGCGGCATTGGATTCGATGAGCGGCCTGACCTCTCAGCCCAATCTCGGCGCCATTGTCGAAGCGCTCAGGAACGGCGACCGGGACACCGGTCTCGACACGGAGTCCCTGCGCCGGATTTCCACCTACTGGGAGCACGTCCGGCACTTTTATACCGGCTTCGAAGCCGACTTCCGGTCCGGCGCATCCGAGGTCTACCTCCACGAAATCCCCGGGGGTCAGTACACCAACCTTCGCCAGCAGGCCCGGTCGATGGGCATCGACCGCCGTTGGCCCGAAGTGGCCAAGATGTACGCCGAGGTCAACAGGATGTTCGGCGACATCGTCAAGGTCACGCCGTCATCCAAGGTCGTCGGCGACCTCGCCCTGATGATGATTACCGGGCACCTGACGCCGGAGGACGTGCTCGACCCTGGTCGCGAGATAGCTTTTCCCGGCTCGGTCGTTTCCTACTTCAAGGGAGAATTGGGCCAGCCCCCGGGCGGTTTCCCGGAGGCGCTGCAGCGCAAGGTGCTCAAGGACGAAGAGCCGCTCACCGTCCGGCCGGGCTCCGTCATGGCGGATATCGACCTCGCCGAGACCCGGACCGGCGCGGAGAGCAAGGTCGGCCGCCAGATTTCGGACGACGAACTTGCGTCATACCTCATGTATCCGCAGGTGTTCACCGAATATGCCGCCTTCCGCCGGCATTTCGGCGACGTGTCGGTGATCCCGACGAGCGCGTTCTTCTACGGAATGGAAACCGGCGAGGAAATCGCCGTCGAAATCGAACGGGGCAAGACCCTGATCATCCGGCTCCTCGCCATCGGCGAGCCCGATGACGACGGACACCGGACCGTGTTTTTCGAACTCAACGGACAACCCCGGCAGGTCCGCGTCCGCGACCAATCGATGGAGTCTTCCCGCCCGGTAAATCGCGAGGCGGACGGAGCCAACCCCGACCACGTGGGGGCGCCGATGCCGGGCGTGATCGCCGGGGTCGTTGTCGAGGCCGGCCAAAAGGTCCTGCGGGGCGACGCCCTGGTCAGCATCGAAGCGATGAAAATGGAAACCGCCGTCAACGCGGAGCGCGACGGCACCGTCGCCGAGGTCATCGCGGAAGCCGGCATGCAGGTCGGCGCCAAGGACCTGCTGGTGGTGTTCGAAGCAGAGTAGCGATTGAGGATCGGATGGCCGGCAAATCCTACGACGGGCGCCCACTTGAGCCGATCATTTCGGATGAACAGCGCGCCCTGATCCCCGACATCTCCGGCAACGACATCAACGGACTGGGGGAAGCGCAGGCCCGGCAGCCCACACCGGTCTATTGGGGCAACCCCAAGTCCCTGGCGCACGGCGCCATGCAGAGTTGGATGCTCGAGCAATGCAATCGGGGAGTGCCCGAGGTTTCCCGGCTGATGACCGGTTTCGGGGGCCGCGGACCGGAGGAGCGGGCGCCGGTCAACGACCGGCCGGCGCCCGGCGAGCCGCCGCAATTCTCCCAGTCGGTGAAGGACTTCGCCCTGAACAACGAGGCGGACGCGGTCGGCATAACCGGACTGGACCCGAACTGGGTCTTCGAAGGCGAGGCGATCGAACATCCGTGGGTGATCGTTCTGGCGTTGATCATGGATCATGCGGAACTCGCGGCCGCGCCCGAGCCGCCGTCGGTGATCGAGGTCATGCGGCAGTACAACAGAGGGACACGCGCGGCGCGCGCGCTTGCCGATTGGATAAGAGGCCAGGGATTCCAGGCTGCGCCGCACGGCGGCCCGACCCGCGGGCCGCTGACCATGATTCCCGCGGCCATCGCCGCCGGCCTCGGTGAACTCGGCAAACACGGATCCATCATCAACGACGAATTCGGCGCATCGTTCCGGCTCGCCTGCGTCACCACCGATATGCCGCTCGTCGCGGACGCGCCGAACAGTTTTGGCGTTGACGATTTTTGCCTGAGTTGCAAGCTTTGCACGGACTCCTGCCCGCCCGACGCCATCTTCGAGACCAAGCAGATGGTGCGCGGCGAAAACAAGTGGTACGTGGATTTCGACCGATGCGTCGCCTATTTCAACGAGACCTACGGCTGCGGCATCTGCATCGCCGTCTGCCCGTGGAGCCGGCCGGGCGTCGCGCCCCGGCTGGCCCAAAAGATGGCCGCCAAGTCGGGCCGCTGATTCGCGGTTCGCTGTTCGTTGCCGGGCTGTTGATGGCGTCCGTCTCCGCGCCTCAATCGCAGGCCGCCGACGAACGGCCGCCGCCCCAGGCTCCCTGCGCCGGAGAGGCGTATCCCCGCTTCGCGGCGCCCGGCGAACTCCTGAATGTCGAGGTTTGGCAGCGCGACGAGCTTCCGCCGGACTGGCAGCCGCCGGCCTGCACCGGCTTGAAGCCCGGGCCGCTGAAGACCGTCTTTGCCGGGGCCGGGCGATTTGTCGAACCCGGGGGCCAGGCCGCGATCGTCGGACGGCTCGCCCAAGTGACGGGACTGCTGGGCGTCAAGTACTGGTCGGACTCGCAGGAAGGCTGGTATACGCTGTTCGAGGATGTGTCGGCCCTGAGCGGCCCGGACCGCGACAGCCGGCGGGACAATTTCACGAATGACGAACTCGGGACGGGCCGGACGCTCCACTTCCTTCTGGACGAGGACCATCTGATGTGGGCCGTCATCTACCGGCTGCGCATCATCATCAACCGGCCGGACCGCATGGTCTTCGAGATGACCAACGTCAACGGCATGGGCGTCGCCATATTCACCGCCGTGGACCCCGGGCAGTTTCAGCAATACCACGTCATTGAACGGGAGACCGGCGACACCTGGCGCTACTACGGTTTTTCTCGTGTGAGCAGGGCCGCGTTTTTGGCATTCATGTCTCCGAAGTCGTTCAAGAACAAGACACAGGCGTTTTATCGCTATGTCGCAGGCATTCCGACCGACCGGGAGCCGCCGGCCGCACGCTGAGATCGGAGGTGGGGCGGGGTATGACGATTTGGCGGGGCATCCAGGATATTCACCACAGAGGCACAGAGTTCACTGAGGAGGAATGATTAACTCCTGCTATCTCACTGTCTCACCGTCTCTGTGGTTCTAAAAGCCGTCATGCCCGTGCTTGACACGGGCATCCACGCTTGGCGGTCGGCGCTACACGTGGATGGCCGGGTCCGGGCCCGGCCATGACGAACTTCTTTGATTCAACAGCACGCGTCATGCCCCGACCCACTGGACCGGCTTTGCCGGCCAGCCGGCAAAGTGGCGGG
>JAPPFK010000114.1:0-40367 GCA_028823885.1 Rhodospirillales bacterium
GCCCTTGGTCTGGGCGTGGGCTATCACCTCGTCCTGGCGGGTGGGGGGGGGCAGGGCATCGGAGACGGGCTCCGGGGGCGGCGGGGTCGCGGGTTCGGCGGCAACGGCGCCGGCGGGCGCGCCGGCAGGTGCGCCGGACGGCCTCGGCGCCGAGGCTGCCGGGGCCGGCGGGGAGCCTGGTCCCTTACTTGATCCCTGGGCGGAACCGCCGCCGTCGAGTTTCCTGAGCGCTTCCTCCGGCGTCGGCAGTTCGGACGCATAGGTCAGCCGGATCAGGATCATTTCAACCGCCTGAACAACCGAAGGCGCGCCCTGGGCTTCCTTGACGCCCTTCAGCAGCATCTGCCAGGCCCGGGCCAGGGCGCCCATGCCCAGACGGCCCGCGAGTTCGGAACCGCGTTCGGATTCGGCCTCCGGCACGCCCGCCGCCTCCGCCGCCGCCGGCACCAGCTTGATCCGGGTAAGCCAGTGCGTGATCTCCAGCAAATCCTGAAGCACCTGCATGGGATCGGCGCCGTTGCGGTAATCGTCTTCCAGGATGTCGAGGGCACGAACCGCATCGCCCGCGAATACGGCCTCGAGCAGATCGAAGCTCCGGGTCCGGTCGGCCAGTCCCAGCATGTCGCGGACCTGATCTTCGGAAATTTCGCCGTCGCCGCCGGTGCCGGTGGTGATCACCTGGTCCAGGATGGACAGGCCGTCCCGGTGGGAGCCGTCCGCCGCGCGGGCGATGAGCTGAATGGCGCGGTCCGAGATCGCCGCCCCCTCGGATGCGGCGATACGCGCGAAGTCGGCGCTCAGGTTCTCCGCGCCGATCCGGCGGAGATCGAAACGCTGGCACCGGCTGAGAACGGTGATCGGCACCTTGCGGATTTCCGTCGTGGCGAAGATGAACTTCACGTGCTCCGGCGGCTCCTCGAGGGTCTTCAACAGCGCATTGAACGCATTGCGGGACAGCATGTGCACTTCGTCGATGATGTAGACCTTGTAGCGGGCCGAGACCGGCCGGTAGCGCACCCCCTCGATCAGTTCCCGGATGTCGTCGACGCCGGTGCGGCTCGCCGCGTCCATCTCCAGCACGTCCACGTGCCGGTCTTCGGCGATCGCCTTGCAATTTTCACAAACGCCGCAGGGCTCGATGGTCGGTCCGCCGGTCCCGTCGGGTCCGACGCAATTCAGCGCCCGGGCGATGATCCTCGCCGTGGTGGTCTTGCCGACCCCCCGGACCCCGGTGAGAACGAAGGCGTGCGCCAGTCGTCCCGAGGCGAAAGCGTTGGTGAGCGTCCGGACCATGGCCTCCTGGCCCACCAGATCCGAAAACCTCGACGGCCGGTACTTGCGCGCCAGCACCCGGTATTGGCCGGCGGCCCCTTCGTCTCCGAGGTCCAATCCGGGCAGCGCGGCGGTCAGGCCGTCGGTTCCGCCTTCTGTCTCTTCACGGGTGTCTGGGCTGGCGTCGTCGGTCATGAACGCTGTCGGATTAGAGGATCGGGTGGAAGGCCGGACACGCGACCCGAGCGGAACTCGTTACGGCTGCTTCCTTCCGGACCT
This sequence comes from Rhodospirillales bacterium, assembly GCA_028823885.1. Lineage (GTDB taxonomy): Bacteria > Pseudomonadota > Alphaproteobacteria > Rhodospirillales > UBA2165 > JAJDXO01. The sequence continues at coordinate 1,552 of JAPPFK010000114.1, forward strand.
GACCGGGTTGGCGAGCGGCTCGTCCGCGGCCGACCTTCCACGGCGAGTATAGCAGGTGAGAGGCGATGAGTCGCAAGTCACGTTGACGCCGCCTGCCCGAAAACGGCACCCGAGTGAAGGGTTTGGCCGGGGCCATTGCCTGAAACCGCCCGCTGTGTCAGGTTCCGCGCACCCGAACAGGACAGGCCGGAAGCACGGCCGCTTGCAGCCGCATGATCGATTTCGTCTTCACCAACATGATTCTGGACCGCGCCCACCACCTGCGCACCGATCAGGCGTGGATTGCCGAGCAGATCGCCGCCGGGCAGGCGCGGACGGTGACCGTTTGGCGGGACAAGGTGCTGATCCGAAACGCCGGCTCCGGCGAAGCGCTGATCGTCGAGGGCGCAAGCACGCTCCATGACGAAGCCTCCGAACTGGTGTTTCTCGGCATGGACGGCGATACGGCCTATTTCGCCGCCGACATTTCGCATTTGGAGGAGCCGTTTTCGGCCGCCATCCCCGGCGACGGCGATTTCGCGGACCTGAGGGCCCTGGCCCCCAACCTCGAGCACGGCATCGCGTCCATGCTGGCCCACGCCCGCGCCCTCGGCTACTGGCACCGGACCCATCAATTCTGCGGCGTCTGCGGGTCGCCCACCGAAAGCCGCAAGGCGGGCCACGAACGGAAGTGCGCCAACGAAACCTGCGGCAAGACCCATTTTCCGCGGACCGACCCGGCGGTGATCATGCTGGTGACCCATGACGGCGGCTCGGGCCCCTGCGCCCTGCTGGCCCAGAACAAGCGGTTCCCCTCGGGCATCCGGTTTTCCACCGTCGCCGGATTCGTCGAGCCGGGCGAGACGCTGGAACAGGCCGTCGCCCGCGAGGTCAAGGAAGAGACCGGCGTCGATGTGACCGATGTCGTCTATCAGGCATCCCAGCCCTGGCCGTTTCCCGCGTCCATCATGCTGGGGTTCCGAGCCCGCGCGCTCACCACTGAGATCACCATCCAGGATGACGAACTGACCGACGCGCGGTGGTTCACCCGGGATGAGGTGGCGGAACTGGCGGCCCAGGACGGTGTGCTGCCGCCGAGCAAATTCTCCATTTCCCGCTGGCTGATCGACACCTGGCTGGACGAGACGGCGGCTTAGCCGGCGCTAATCCCCATTGAGCTCCTTGCGCGCCGGACTGGCCGGGAAGACGCCCAATATCTTCACTTCGTGCGAGAAGAATTCGAGCTCCTCCAAGGCGAATTTGAGCCCCCGATGGTCCGGGTGGCCGTCCACCTCGGCGTAAAACCGGGTCGCCGAAAAGCCGCCGCCGATCATGTAGCTTTCCAGCTTGGTCATGTTGACATTGTTGGTCGCGAACCCGCCCAGCGCCTTGTAGAGCGCCGCCGGGACGTTGCGGACATTGAACACGAAGCTGGTAACGACGGCCTCTTCGTCCGGCGAGGCAGTCACCTCGTCCGGGGACATGATGAGAAACCGGGTGGTGTTGTGTTCGGCGTCCTCGACGTTTTCCCGGAGAATTTCCAGACCGTAAATCTCGGCAGCCAGTTCGGAGGCGATAGCGCCCTGGGTCGGATCCCCGGCGGCCGCGATGTCGTGGGCGGCCCCCGCCGTATCCGCGTGGACCACCGGCCCGACCCCCAGCTCCCGGATCATGTTCCGGCACTGATTGAGGGCATGGACATGGCTGTGGACATGGGTGAGCTGGTCTTCGGCGGCGCCCCTTATCGCCAGGAGAGTGTGTTCCACCCGCTGGAAATGCTCACCGACGATGTGAAGTCCGGAATCCGGGAGTAGATGGTGGATGTCCGCGACCCGCCCGGCAACGGAATTGTCGATCGGGATCATGGCGAGCTTCGCCGCGCCCTCGGCCACCGCGGCAAATGCGTCCTCGAAGGAGGTGCAGGCGAGCGGCGTCATTTCCGGATGCACCGCCCGGCACGCCATATGAGAATTGGCGCCGTCCATCCCCTGAAAAGCGATGGCATGCAACCCTTCGGACATCGGACCTCTCCGTCTTACAACGCCTTGCGGAACGCATTGATATTCAAGTCGTTTTCACCGGCCGTCTAGCCCGGCAAGACAATGGGCCGCCCCGTATATCCTGTTTTTTCCGGTTTTCCCATCCCCTAGATCGGCTCTAGGCGTGAAGCGGCCGGGCGGTCCTTCGGACCGGCGGTCCCCATATGATTGACAGGGCCCCGGCGACGGGCTAAACGCGAGGCCGGCTCTCGCTTTCGGCTCATGCATTCGCGGGCCCGGCCGGGTCCGGAAACAGAATCAAGACCCATACAGGATTTAGGATTGCCTCATGTGGAGTATGAAAACCAATGTCGTCTTCGGCGCCATCCTCATGGCCGCATGGATGATCTGGGGAACGAACTATGTCGGCAATATCCTGATCCCGCACATCGAGATCGTGCATTCGGACGAGGACGCCGCGGCGCCCGCGGCGGCGCAAAAGGCGCCGGAGCCGGTCGTACCGTTCCCGGTCCTGCTGGCCGAAGCGACCGTCAAGCGCGGCGAACGGGTCGCCAAGAAATGCATCTCCTGCCATACCTTCGCCAGCGGCGACAAGAACAAGGTCGGTCCCAATCTGTGGTCGGTCTTTACCCGCGACCGGGCCGGAGCCGACGGCTTCTCCTACTCGTCCGCCATGGCGGGCCTGGGCGGCAAATGGACGCTGGAGGACATGGACAAGTTTCTCTTGAAGCCGAAGGCCTTCCTCAAGGGCACAAAAATGGCGTTCGCCGGCCTTCGGAAACCCACGGACCGGGCGGCGGTCATCGTCTACATGCGGGGCTTCGACGACTCCCCGGTCCCGCTGCCCGCACCGTAGGCGGGGCGCCCGGTGAGTTCGCCCGGGGACTTCGTTGACTTCGCCCACAGGCTGGCCGATGCGGCGCGGCCCATCATCGCCAAGTATTTCCGCACCTCCGCCGGGCTGAGCGACAAACCCGATTCCACGCCCGTGACCCTCGCCGACCGGGAGGCCGAGGCTGCCATGCGCGCGCTGATCGAGGCGGAACAGCCCGAGCACGGCATCCTGGGCGAGGAGGAAGGCGGTGTCCGGGAAGACGCCGAATGGCTCTGGGTTCTGGATCCTATAGACGGCACCAAGGCGTTCGCCACCGGCAAACATTCCTTCGGGACCCTGATCGGCCTTGCCCGCGACGGGGTTCCGGTTCTCGGCGTGATCGATCAGCCGGTGCTGGACGAGCGTTGGATCGGCGGCGAGGGCGTGCCGACGACACTCAACGGCATGCCGGCGCGGGTACGGGACTGCCCCTCGGCATCGGAGGCCTGGATGTACGCAACCTCGCCCTACATGTTCCGGGGAGACGAAAAGACCGCCTTCGAACGCCTCGCGGAAACGGTCAAGCATCCCTTGTTCGGCACCGACTGCTACGGGTATGCGCTGCTCACTTCCGGCTTCGTCGATCTGGTCTGCGAGGCGCGTCTCAAACCGTGGGATTTCTGTGCGGTGGCGCCGGTGATCCAAGGCGCCGGCGGGGTGATGACGGACTGGTCCGGCGCCGGGCTGACCCTGGGCTCCGACGGCCGGGTCTTGGCCGCCGGCGATGCCCGCTGTCATGCGGACGCATTGGAATTACTTGCGGGTTAGCCCGAAATCGACCGGAATCCCTTGCCGATTCGTTGGTTAACGGACAAATTGAACGTCAAGAACGTGCATCCGGGAGAGACCATCATGCGCCGCACATTGTTTGCCGCCGCCGCCCTCGCCGCGGCCGCCCTGCCCCTCGCTTCCGTCGCCCAGGACGTAAAGCCCGTCCACGGCATCGCCATGCACGGCAGTCCCAAATACGGCCCGGACTTCAAGCATCTCGACTATGTAAATCCAAATGCGCCCAAGGGCGGCAGCGTCCGGCTGTCGGCCATCGGCACCTTCGACACCTTCAATCCGTTCACCCTCAAGGGCGTCCCGGCGGCGGGCGCGGGATCGGTCTTTGAAAGCCTGATGACCGGCACCCAGGATGAGGCCTTCACCGAATACGGGCTCTTGGCCGGGTCCGTCGAGATGCCGGAAGACCGGTCCTGGGTCGCGTTCACCATTCGGGACAATGCCCGCTGGCATGACGGCAAACCGGTGACCGTCGACGACGTGCTGTTCAGCCTAAATGCGCTCAAGACGCAGGGCCGGCCCTTTTTCCGCTTCTATTACGGCAACGTCGCCACCGCCGAGAAGGCCGGCCCCCGCAAGGTCAAGTTTACGTTCTCCGGCGGGGAGAACCGGGAACTGCCGCTGATCGTCGGGCAGCTCCCAATCCTGCCGAAGCATTTCTTCGACGGCCGAGACTTCACCAGCACCATTCTGGAGCCCATCCCCGGCACCGGCCCGTACAAGATCAAAACCTTCGAGCCCGGCCGCTCGGTGACCTACGAGCGGGTGAAGGATTACTGGGCCCGCGACCTGCCGATCAAGCGGGGCAGGAATAACTTCGATGAAATGCGCTACGACTACTACCGGGATGCCACGGTGGCCCTGGAAGCGTTCAAATCGGGCGAGTACGACTTCCGGGTCGAGAACACCGCCAAGGTCTGGGCGACGGGCTATGATTCGCCGGCATTCGAGCGAAAGCTCTACCTCAAACAGGATATCCGCCACGAGCTGCCGACCGGCATGCAAGCCTTCGCTTTCAATACCCGGAAGGCCATCTTCAAGGACCGGCGGGTGCGGCGCGCCATGGCCTACGCCTTCGACTTCGAATGGACCAACAAGAACCTGTTTTTCGGCCAATACGCGCGGACCACGAGCTTCTTTTCGAACTCGGAGCTTGCCGCGAGCAAGCTGCCGTCACCGGAAGAGCTGAAAATCCTCGAGCCGCTCCGCGGCCAAATCCCCGGCGAGGTGTTCACCGAGGCCTACTCCGTCCCCGTGACCAACGGCGACGGCCGCATCCGCTCCAACCTGAGGACGGCACGGAATTTGCTCCAGGAGGCGGGCTGGACGATCAAGAACAAGAAACTGGTCAACGCGCAGGGCCGGCCGTTCGAGTTTGAAATCCTATTGGTCTCGCCGGCCTTCGAGCGGATCGCGCTGCCGTTCAGGAAAAACCTCGAGCGGCTCGGCATGAATGTCCGGGTCCGCACCGTCGATACCTCCCAATACCAGAAACGAACCGACGAGAAGGACTTCGACATGATCGTGTCCTCGTTCGGTCAGTCCCTGTCTCCCGGTAACGAACAGCGGGATTTTTGGGGCAGCGTAGCCGCCGGCCGGCCGGGCAGCCGCAATGTCATCGGCATCAAGGACCCGGCGGTGGACAAGCTCATCGAACTGGTGATCTCCGCCTCCGACCGGAAGAGCCTCATCACCCGGACCCGCGCCCTCGATCGGGTGCTGTCCTGGGGCCACTATGTAATCCCCCAGTGGCATATTCGTACGTTCCGGGTCGCCTACTGGGACAAGTTCGGCCGGCCCGCAACGACCCCTCGATATGGCCTCGGGTTCGACGGCTGGTGGGTGGATGCCAGGAAGCAAGCGGCCCTCAACGAGCGGAAAAATCTAGCCAGCGGGAAATAGCCTTCCTGGATGATCGGGCGGCACCTGATCCACGGGGCCGCGCGCCACTCTTTTCAAGCCTGCCCCAGCGGTCATAATGCGGTCTCGAACGGAACGGCCGTATCCAGGGAGAAAGCGGTGAAAATTCAGAACCATGTCCACGGCGAATGGGTGGACGGCAACGGCGAGGGAACGCCTCTGGTCGATCCCGTCTCCGGCGAGGAAATCGCCCGTGCCACATCCGACGGCGTCGATCTCGGCAGGGCCCTGGATCACGCACGCACCGTCGGCGGTCCGGCACTCCGCGCCATGACCTACGCCGGGCGGGGCGAAATGCTGGGCAAGATCAACGAAACCCTCGCCGCCAACCGGGACAAGTACGCCGACATTGCGCTCCGGAATTCGGGCAATACCAAGATCGATGCGGCCATCGATATCGACGGCGGCACGGGCACTGTGTTCTTTTACGCGCGCCTCGCCGGAAAACTGGGCGAGGCGAATTACCTCCGGGACTCCGGATTTGAACGCATGGCCAAGGACGAGGCCTTCCAGGGGATGCACATCTGGGTGCCGCTGAAAGGCGCCGGCGTTCATATCAATGCGTTCAACTTCCCCTCCTGGGGGTTGTGGGAGAAAGCCGCGGTCAGCTTGCTCGCCGGCGTTCCGTTTCTCGCCAAACCGGCCACCGCCACCTGCCTGCTGTCCTACGAAATGATCAAGGACGTCATCGAGGCGGGCGCCGTGCCGGACGGCGCCATCAGCCTGATCTGCGGCGGCGGGCGCGATCTGATGGATCACGTCACCGGCCGGGACGCGGTCGCCTTCACCGGCTCGGCGGACACCGCCACCCTGCTCAGGGGCAACGCCAACGTCATCGCAAGCTCGGTCCGGTTCAACGCCGAAGCCGACAGCCTGAACATGAGCCTGCTGGGCCCGGATGCCCGGCCGGGAGCCGCCGAGTTCGACCTGTTCGTCAAGGAAGTGTCCCGGGAAATGACCGTCAAGGCGGGTCAGAAATGCACCGCCATCCGCCGCGCCTTCGTGCCCGCGAGCATCCTCGACGAGGTTGTGGGCGCCCTGGAAGCCCGGCTCGCCAGGACGGTGACCGGCGATCCCCGCAACGAGACCGTCCGCATGGGTCCGTTGGTCAACAAGGCGCAACAGCAAACCGCTCTGGACGGAATTGCCCGTTTGGCCGAGGAAGCGGACGTCATCACCGGGGATGACGGTTTCGAGCCCGTCGATGCCGACCCCGAAATCTCGTCATTCGTGCCGCCGACGCTCCTCAAGTGCGCGGACCCCAAGGGCGCCAAGGCGGTCCACGAGGTGGAAGTGTTTGGCCCCGCCTGCACGGTGATGCCCTATGAGACCGCCGAGGAGGCCGTCGAACTCGCCTCCCGGGGCGGCGGATCGCTGGCTGCGTCCGTGTTCACCGCCGATGACGAATTCGCCAATGCCGCGACGCTGGGCATCGCCGCCGATCACGGCAGGGTCCTGGTGGTCGACGAGCAGGTCGCCGAGAGCCAGACCGGACACGGCATCGTCATGCCCATGTGCACCCACGGCGGACCCGGCCGTGCCGGCGGCGGGGAGGAATTGGGCGGCACGCGCGGCTTGCGGTTTTATCATCAACGGACCGCCGTGCAGGGCCGCCTCGACCGGTTGGAAGCATTGGCGGGCGCCGGCGCCGAGGTCGCGCTATAGAGGGAAAGGCCGCCCGACGACATGTTCGCTTACATCATCCGCCGGCTGCTGTTCGTCATCCCGACGCTGTTCGTCATCATCCTGCTGAACTTCGTCTTCGTGCAGTTCGCCCCCGGCGGACCGGTGGAGCAAACCATCGCCCAACTGCAAGGGACGGCGGTGGACGCGACGGCGAGGGTCAGCGGCACCTCTCAGGGCGAAACCGTCGGCAGCGGCGACCAGGGCCGGCAACAGGTCGGCGGTGAAGGCGCCGGGGCCAGCAAATACCGGGGCGCCCGCGGCCTCGATCCCGAGCTGATCGCCGAGATCGAAAAGCTCTACGGGTTCGACAAGCCGGCGCACGAGCGCTTCTGGATCATGCTGAAGAACTATCTCCGCTTCGATTTCGGCGAGAGTTTCTTCCGCGACAAGACCGTGATCGAATTGCTGATCGAGAAATTGCCGGTCTCCATCTCGCTTGGGCTATGGACCACCCTCCTGACCTATCTGATTTCCATTCCGCTCGGCGTTCGCAAGGCGGTGCGCGACGGGTCCAACTTCGATCTTTGGACCAGCGCGGTGATCATCATCGGCACCGCGATCCCCGGCTTCCTGTTCGCCATTCTTCTGGTGGTGCTGTTCGCCGGCGGCAGCTATTTCGACATCTTCCCCCTGCGCGGCATCGTATCGCCCAACTGGGACGAGCTCAGTCCGGTCGGCAAGGTTTTGGACTACTTCTGGCACATGGCGCTGCCCATCACCTCCATGGTCATCGGCTCGTTCGCCGTTTTGACCATGCTGACCAAGAATTCATTCCTCGACGAGATCAATAAACAGTACGTCCAGACGGCGCGGTCCAAGGGGCTTGCGGAGAACAAGGTGCTCTACGGGCACGTGTTCCGGAACGGCATGCTGCTGATCATCGCCGGCTTCCCGTCGGCCTTCATCTCCATCTTCTTCACCGGCTCGCTTTTGACGGAGATCATCTTCTCCCTCGACGGGATCGGACTCCTCGGATTCGAGGCCGCCATCAACCGGGATTATCCGATCGTTTTCGGCACCCTCTACATGTTCACCTTGCTGGGCCTGATCATGGGGATCATCGGCGACCTTGCCTACCACGTGGTCGATCCGCGGATCGACTTCGAGGCGCAGGAGGTCTAGATGGAGGACGGGCGCCTGCTTGGCATGCGGGTTACGCCGCTGAATGCGCGGCGGATCGAGAATTTCAAGGCCAACCGGCGCGGTTACTGGTCCCTATGGATCTTCATCGCCGTCTTCTTCGTCACGCTGTTCGCGGAATTTCTGGCTAACGACAAGCCGCTGCTGGTCCGCTACGACGGCGCGTTCTATGCGCCGGTCTTCGTCGCCTACCCCGAAACCGCTTTCGGCGGCGACTTCGAGACCGAGGCCGAATATGCGGACCCCGAGGTTCAGGAACTGATTGAGGAAAAGGGCTGGATCCTCTGGCCGCCGGTTCCCTATTCCTTCGACACCATCGTCTTCGACCTGCCCCAGCCCGCGCCCTCTCCGCCGACGCTACGGAACTGGCTCGGCACCGACGATCAGGGCCGGGACGTGGTGGCCCGGCTGATCTACGGCTTCCGAATATCGGTGCTGTTCGGGCTCGTTCTCACGGTCGTCTCCTCCATGGTGGGGATCGCCGCCGGCGCCTGGCAGGGCTACTCCGGCGGCTGGACCGACCTCTTGTTCCAGCGCTTCATGGAAATCTGGTCGAGCATGCCGCAGCTCTTCATGCTGATCATCCTGGCGAGCTTCATCGAACCCAATTTCTGGATCTTGATGGTCTTCCTGCTGCTGTTCAGCTGGATGGGGCTGGTGGGCGTGGTCCGCGCCGAGTTCCTCCGCGGCCGCAACTATACCTATGTGATGGCGGCCCGGGCATTGGGCGTCTCCGACCGCAAGATCATGTTCAAGCACATCCTGCCCAACGCCATGGTCGCCACGGTGACATTGATGCCTTTCATCCTCACCGGCTCCATCACCAGTCTCACGGCCCTCGACTTCCTGGGCTTCGGATTGCCGCCGGGCTCGCCGTCGCTCGGCGAGCTGCTGAACCAGGGCAAGGCCAACCTGCAGGCGCCGTGGCTCGGCATTTCGGCGTTCCTCATCCTGGCGGTGATGCTGAGCCTGTTGATTTTCATCGGCGAGGCGGTTCGCGACGCCTTCGACCCCCGCAAGACGTTCAGGGCCTAGGGGAGAGCAAATCCGATGAGCGAACCCCTCCTCCGGATCAAGGACCTGTCGGTAAGCTTCGGCGGCGGCGAGCGCGAGGTGCGGGCGGTCAAGAACGTCTCAATCGATATCCATCCGGGCGAGACCATCGGACTGGTGGGCGAATCCGGCTCCGGCAAGTCGGTCACCGCCCTGTCGGTCCTCAAGCTGCTCCCTTACCCCGTCGCCTGGCACCCGTCCGGCGAGATATCCTTCGACGGCTACGATCTGATGGGCGGTGACGAACGGGAGATCCGCAAAGTCCGGGGCAACAACATTTCGATGATTTTCCAGGAGCCCCTCAACTCCCTCAACCCGCTTCATTCCATCGCCAAGCAAATCGGCGAGATCATCCGCCTCCATCAGAGCATGAGCGACGAAAAGGTCGAGGCGCGGACCAGGGAACTCCTGGGCCTGGTCGGGCTGGAGGACGCGGTCGGGCGCATGCACTCCCTGCCCCACGAGTTTTCCGGCGGCCAGCAGCAGCGCATCATGATCGCCATGGCGCTCGCCAACGAGCCCAAACTGCTGATCGCCGACGAGCCGACAACGGCCCTCGACGTCACGGTCCAGGCCCAGGTTCTGAAGCTGATGAAGGGCCTCACCCGGGAGCTCGACATGGCGATGCTGCTGATCACCCATGATCTCGGCATCGTCGAAGCGCTATCCGACCGTACCTACGTGATGAACCAGGGCGAGGTGGTCGAGACCGGAGAGACAAGGAAGATTTATGCCAATCCGGAACATGCCTACACCCGCCACCTCCTGGACAGCGAACCCAAGGGCCGGCCCGATCCGGCGGACCCCAACGCCAAGCCGCTGCTGACCGCCGACAACATCAAGGTCTGGTTCCCGATCAAGAAGGGGGTCATCCGCCGCACCGTCGGCCACGTGAAGGCGGTGGACGGCATCACCGTCGATCTCCGCGAGGGCCGCACGCTGGGTGTGGTCGGCGAATCCGGCTCCGGCAAGTCGACCCTCGGCCGGGCGCTGCTGCGGCTCGAAAAAAGCGACGGCGATATCCAGCTTGACGGCCGGACCATCCAGGGCCTCGGTTTCAAGGAGCTGCGCCCGTTGCGCCGGGACATGCAGATCGTTTTCCAGGACCCGGTGGGCTCCATGAGCCCCCGCATGTCGGTCTTCCAGGTGATCGAGGAAGGCCTGCTGGTGCAGGAGATCGGCGAAACCTATGACGAGCGCCGGGCAATGGTCGCCGACGCGCTCCGCGAGGTCGACTTGGATCCCGACACCATGGACCGCTACCCCCACGAATTTTCCGGCGGCCAGCGCCAGCGGATCGCCGTCGCCCGGGCGCTGGTGCTGCGGCCCAAGGTGATCGTCCTGGACGAGCCCACTTCGGCCCTCGACATGAGCGTCCAGTCGCAGATCGTCGAGCTGTTGCGCGGACTGCAGGTGAAGCACGGGCTCTCCTACATATTCATCAGTCACGATCTGAAAGTGGTGCGCGCGCTGTCCCACGACGTGATCGTCATCCGCGACGGCGTGGTGGTCGAACACGGCCCCGCCGAGCAGGTCATCGACAACCCCCAGGAGCCCTACACCAAGGCGCTGATGGCCGCGGCTTTCGAACTGGTCGCCGACGAGACGGGGGTGGTGAAAGGTTAGAAAGTGAAGCCCGGCGCCACATAGGCGACCCAGAGCAGGAACACGCCGAGGATCAGCCGGTAAATGACGAACGGCGTAAAGCCCGAATGCCGGAGCCAGGCCATGAACCCGGCGATGGTAACGATGGCGAAGGCGAACGAGATGGCGATTGCCGTGAACACCGTATTGGTCAATTGCACGTCGCCCACCTGATAGAGTTCCCACCCCTTGAGCGAGCCTGCCGCGATGATGATCGGGATCGACAGCAGCATGGAAAACCGCGCCGCCTCGATCCGTTCCATGCCGAGGATGCGCGCCGCCGTGATGGTGATGCCGGTCCGCGAGGTGCCGGGGATCAGCGCCAGCGCCTGGAACAAACCGATGAACAAGGCGCCGGCGAAACCCAGATGGTCGAGCCGCTTGATGGTCAGGCTCAGCTTGTCGGCCAAGTACAGAAGAATGGCAAAGCCGACGGTCGCCCAGGCGATGATCTCGAGCCCCCGGAAGATGTCCTGATTGAATTCGTTGATCGCCCATCCCGCGGCTACCGCCGGGACCGTCGCGGCGACCACCAGCATGGCGATGCGGAACTCGTCGCCGCCGCGGCGGCGGCGCCGCCCGGGCCGGAACTGGCGGCCGGTGGCGGCGATCATCCCCCAGACATCACGCCGGAAATAGATCACCACGGCGAGCAATGTCCCCACATGGACCGCGACGTCGATGATCAGGCCCTGGTCGGGCCAGCCGGTGAAAATGGGAACCAGGACCAGATGGGCGGACGAGGAGACGGGCAGGAACTCGGTGATGCCCTGGACCGCCGATAGGACGATGATGTTCAAGAGGGGCAAGCGTATCCCCTAATCCGTTTGGGCCTTGCGCGATTTGCGCCTGTATATCACTTTTCCTTTAAGTACAGGAAGTTAACCGAGCGTAGGCGCTGGATTCGGCGAAACCGGTCTCCCGCCCAAGTTGCGCATTACGGAACTGTTTCAGCGGCCCCGATTTGGCTATAAGGGGCGGATGCGCACCCTCTACCACCTGTGGCTCAATCCGTTTTCGCGCAAAGTTCGAATCGTGCTGGCCGAGAAAGACCTGGGCTTCGACATGGTCGTCGAACAAGTCTGGGACCGGCGGCGGGAATTCCTCGCCATCAACCCGGCGGGAGATGTGCCGGTAATCATCGAGGATGACGGCACGGTATTGGCGGATTCCGGGGCCATCTGCGAGTTTGTGGAGGAAATCGCGCCGGAACCGCCGATGATCATGGGCAATCCCCATGAACGGGCTGAAATCCGCCGGCTGGTGTCGTGGTTCGACCGCAAGTTCGACGCCGAAATTTCCGCGCCGCTGGTCGATGAAAAGGTGATGAAGCGGATCAAGGGACTGGGCTCACCGGATTCGAAGGTTATCCGCGCGGCCCACGCCAACATCCACACCCACCTGGAATATATCGGCTACCTCACCGGGCGGCGCCACTGGCTGGCGGGCGAGAAGTTTTCCCTCGCCGACATTGCGGCCGCCGCGCACCTCTCGGCGGTGGATTATCTGGGCGATGTGCCGTGGGCCGACCACGAGGCGGCCAAGGACTGGTACGCGCGGATCAAATCCCGGCCCAGCTTCCGGCAGATACTGGCGGACGCCATCCCCGGGCTGCCGCCGCCCAAACACTACGCGAATCCGGATTTTTAGCGGCTCACTTCGGCCCGTCCATGCGTTCGAGATTGGCCTGGGCCGCCTTGGCCGCAGGACTGTCCGGCGCCACCTCGATCACCCTCAGCCAATCGGCCCGGGCGCCGGCCTCGTCACCCGCCTGGCCCAGCAGGATGCCCCTTTCCAGCAGCGCTTCCGGATGGGCCGGGTCCTGAGAGAGCGCCAATTCCACATCCCGCATGGCCAGCCCCGCCTCGCCGGTCTGCCGGTAGGCACTGGCACGGAACACCCGCGCATCGTTGAATTTGGAATCCAGTCGAAGCGCCCGGGACAAATCCTCGATGGCCGGGCCCATATCGCCGCCCTCGGCATGGGCCTGGGCCCGGTCGGCGAATATCTCCGGGTTTCGATCATCGAGGCTGATCGCCGCGTCAAGTACGGCCAGCGCGGCCGGCGGGTTGTCCGCCTGCAGCCACGCTTGGCCCGATTGGCCCAGAAGGTCGGCCTTCACGGCTGCATCCGCGTTTATCACGCGGGCCAGTTCCTCGAGCCGGCGGGCAGCCACTTCGTGATGACCGAGCCGCATCAGCGCCACGGCGACGCAATGGCGGGCCGGGTCGCCGCCGCCCAGGCTTTCCCAACCGATGGCATATTCGAAACCCCGTTTGGCGCTGCGTTCCACTTCGGTGATGCACGCCCGGTACTCGGCGGCATCGGCGGCCGTCGGCGGCTGCGATTGTGCCTGTGCCGGAAATGCGGCCATCATTGCGACGGCGGTGATTGCCCAAATCTTCATGCCGTGACCATATAGGAGCCATGGCGGGCACATCCACGCTTCTTTGTTTCGGCTACGGCTATTCCGCTCGCGCCCTGGCGAAACACTTGATTCCCGCCGGCTGGCGGGTCATCAGCACCTACCGGCGGGAGGAGGCCGCCGCCTTGATCGAAGCGGACGGCGCCGAGCCGGCGGCCTTCGATCGGGTCGATCCGGCCCAAGCCACCCATATCCTGATTTCGATTCCGCCGGGCAGCGACGGGGATCCCGTACTGAACGCCTTTGGTGCCGCCATTTCGGAGACCGGACTGGCCTGGCTGGGCTATCTCTCGACCACCGGGGTCTACGGCGATACGGGCGGCGGGGCGGTCGACGAAACATCACCCCTCAACCCCGCCTCGGATCGCTCGGCACGGCGGGTCGAAGCCGAAGCGGGCTGGCTCTCTCTCGACGGCGTACCGGCTCACATATTCCGCCTCGCCGGCATCTACGGGCCGGGGCGCAGCGCCCTCGACCACATCCAGGCCGGACGGGCGCGGCGGATCGACAAGCCCGGATTTGCGTTCTCGCGCATCCACGTGGAAGACATCGCCGGCGTGCTCGCCGCCTCCGTCGGCGCACCCAATCCCGGCGCCGTCTATAATGTGTGCGACAACGAACCGGCGCCCCAGGCCGACGTGATCGCCTATGGCTGCGAGCTGCTGGGCGTCGACGCGCCCCCGCTGATCCCTTACGACGAAGCCCAAAGGGACATGACCGGGATGGCACGGTCTTTCTGGCAGGACAATCGCCGGGTCAGCAACGCCCGCATCCGAAACGAGTTGGGATATCCGCTCAAATACCCGACCTACCGGGAAGGCTTGCGCGCCATTCACATGGCCGAGGGTGGCCTAACCTACTAATTGCAGCAATGGTTCAGAATTTGTGATGCCCGACACATTTTGTTAACCTAGAAAAGTGTAGAAAAATGTTGAAACTGAACTTGCCCAAATGGGCACCACCAAGCGAGCAAGTATCAGATGACCAACGACCTTAAAACATTGTTAGAAAAAGCAAAATTGGCCCAAATGACTGCTGAAGAATCTGAGCAGCAGCGCCAGAGTTTCGCGTTTGGCAACACCAACATTGAAAATCCGCGGATAACCAAAGAAACCATTCGCAAAGAAGCCGAGGCCATCAAGTCCGGGGATGAATGAACCGCCGGGTTTTGAACGACATAGCGAAGCCGAAGCAGCCGAGTTAATCGCCGATCCCGATGAACGGGCTCGCCGAGAGGCAGCCAATGGCCTTCGACAATTTGACCATGTGCTTGAGCTGATTGAGTACAGCTTGGACCCTGAGCGACCATTTCGCCTCAGGCTTTCCACGATTCTAGGCCTTAATAGAGTTGCTTTGGAGGGTATTCACCCAAACGCAGGAGGCTTTCGCCCAGCAGGAGTTGAAATAAAAGGGAGCAAGCACGAGCCTCCACCAAACTATTTGCTTCCATCTTTACTTGAAGAGCTTTGTGACTACGTCAATGACAATTGGGATGGTCAGTCGGCGATCCACTTGGCCGCATACGTGATGTGGCGAATTAACTGGATTCATCCGTTTGCCGACGGGAACGGGAGAACATCAAGAGCGCTATCCTACCTCATACTTTGTGTTCGATTGGGTTACAGGTTACCTGGCGGCCTAACGATCCCCGAGCTTATCGCGGATAACAAGAAGCCATATTATGATGCACTGGAGGCTGCAGATGTGGCTTTCGATAACGGCGCGGTGGACGTGTCCGAGATGGAAAATCTCCTGGACGGCCTTCTCGCGAAACAGTTAATGGAGATTCACCGTTCGGCTACTGGCGCCGAAGACTGATTGTTTCTACTCAATTTTGTCCAACAGCCGCGCCACCGTCGCCGTCAGCCGGTCGAGATCGTGCGGTTCGCTGAGGCGGTGATCGCCCCCTTTGACGAAAGTTATCTCCACATCGTCCGAGCGGAGCTTCTCCTGGATGGCGAGGCTGGTCCGCCACGGCACCGCGTCATCCTCCATGCCGTGGATCAACCGCACCGGGCAGTCGATGGAGATTTCTCCGCCCAGTAAAAGGTGGTCCTTGCCGTCATCGATCAAGGCCTGGGTGAAGGTATAGTCGTCCTCATAATCGCTGGGGACGATCACCTTGCCCTCGGCCTTCATCACATCCCGCTGCTCCCGGGTCAGTTCCTCGGCGTAAAGCCGCTCGGTAAAGTCGGGTGCCGGCGCGATGCCCACCAACCCGGCAATGCGCCCGGGACGGGCCAGCGCCGCGACCAACATGATCCAGCCGCCCATGGAGGACCCCACCAGCACCTGGGGTCCGTCGGTGAGCTCATCCAAGGCCGCCAGCGCGTCCGCCGCCCAGGAACCAATGGTGCCGTCGGCGAACGCGCCTTCGGACTCCCCATGGCCCGCATAATCGAAGCGGAGACAGGCGTTGCCCCGATCCCGGCATAGCTCCTCGAGCGCCAGCGCCTTGCCGCCCGACATGTCCGACATGAAACCGGTCATAAAGATGACGCCGGGGCTTCGGCCCGGCGTTCTGCGGTAAGCAATGGACGGCTCGGAACCGCGTGTTAATATTTCGGCCTCAAGGTCGGGGGTGGACGCATGGTCGGACATTCTTGTTCCCGTGCGAAGTGGCGGCGAAGAGATTGAACCAGGACATTAGCACCGAAGGCAGGCTGGCGGTATTCGCCGCGAGCGGAAAAACCATCGCCGGTGGCGCCACCGTCTTGCAGGTCCTGCCGGCACTGGAGACGGGCGGGGTTGAACGCGGCACGGTCGATGTCGCCAACGCCGTCGTCGCCGCGGGCGGGCGTTCCATCGTCGCCTCGGCCGGCGGACGCATGGTGCACGAACTCAGCCGGGGCGGCGCCGAACACGTCACCCTGCCGGTGGATTCCAAGAACCCGCTGGTCATGCGCGCCAACATCCGCCGGCTGGTCCGGATCATCAAATCAGAGAACGTCGACGTGGTCCACGCCCGCTCCCGGGCGCCGGCCTGGAGCGCCATTGCCGCCGCCAATAAAACCGGCCGCCGCTTCGTCACCACCTTTCACGGCACTTACGGTCGCAGCAACGTGTTCAAGCGCCGCTACAACAGTGTTATGACCCGGGGCGAACGGGTCATCGCCATCTCCGACTTTATCGCCGGACACATGCGCGAGGCCTACGGCGTTCCGGCCGGCAAGATCCGTGTCATCCACCGCGGCGTCGACATTGCCCGCTTCGACCCCGCCAAAGTGTCCCAGGAACGGATCATCGCGCTCTCCGAACGCTGGCGGCTGCCCGACGGCATGCCCGTGGTGATGCTGCCCGGCCGGCTCACCCGCTGGAAAGGCCAGCGGGTGTTCATCGAGGCGGTGAAACTGCTGACGGACCACGACGTCCGGTGCCTGATTGTCGGTGCCGACCAGGGGCGGGATACCTACCGCAAGAAGCTGATCAAGGAAATCGAAGGCGCTGGGCTTGGCGGCAAGATACATGTGATCGACCATTGCGACGACATGCCGGCCGCCTACATGCTGACCGATGCGGTGATCTCCGCCTCCATCGAACCGGAAGCCTTTGGCCGCGTCGTGACCGAGGCCCAAGCCCTCGGCCGGCCCGTCATCGCCACCGATCACGGCGGCGCCCGCGAGACCATTGTCGACGGCCGGACCGGATGGCTGACGCCGCCGGGCGACGCCCGGGCGCTCGCCGCCACGATCGCCCGGGTCCTCGATCAGGACCCGTCGGCCCGGGGGAACTACGCGGCCCGGGCGGTCGCCCATATCCGCGACAACTTCACCAAGGACGCCATGTGCGCCAAGACCATTGCCGTCTATGACGAGCTTCTCGGCGGCGCACCGGCGGGCTGAGCCCGGAGCCCGAGCAAATGGCCGGCCGGATACTGGTGATCAAGCTCGGGGCGCTAGGCGACTTCCTGCAGGCCGCCGGGCCCTTCGCCGCCATCCGCGCCCATCACCCGGACGCCCGCATCACCCTGCTGACGACCCGGCCATTCGCCGACTTCGCCGCCGCATCGCCGTGGTTCGACGAGGTGTGGACCGATGTCCGGCCCAAGCTTTGGCAATTTATTGAATGGATGCGTCTTCGGGGCCAACTCAATGGCGGCCGGTTCAACCGGGTATATGACCTCCAGACCTCCGACCGCTCGTCCGGCTATTACCGGCTATTCGGAAAAAAGCCCGAATGGTCGGGAATCGCCCGGTCCTGCTCCCACCCCCACGCCAACCCTCGGCGCGACTTCATGCACACCATGGAACGCCAAGCCGAACAGCTGAAAATGGCGGGACTCGACGCGGTTCCGGCGCCCAGTTTTTCCTGGGTCGACACCCGGATCGAACGCTTCGGGCTCGCCGAACGCCATGCCCTGCTGGCACCCGCGGGCGCCCTTCACCGGCCCGAAAAACGCTGGCCCACGGACCGCTTCGCCGATCTCGCCAACTGGCTTCAGGACCGGGGCGTTCAGCCGGTGCTTCTGGGCACGGCGGGCGAAGCGCGGATTCTGGACGAGATCGTTTTCCAGGCGCCGGGGTCCCGTTCCCTTGCCGGCGAAACAAGCCTGTCCGATCTGATTGCGCTCGGCCGGGGCGCGCTCGCCGCCATCGGCAACGACACCGGCCCCATGCACGCCGCCGCCATGGTCGGCTGCCCGACGGTTGTGGTCTACTCCAAGGCGTCCGACCCGGCGCTGTGCGCCCAGCGGGGACCGCATGTGAGTATCCTGCGGCGGGATGACCTCAAAACCCTGGAGCTCGCCAATGTCACCGATGAACTCTCGGAACCCATCCTTCGGACCCTTGACTAGGCGCTCCTTGACAGGCGAAGCCGGATTGCCGATATAAGCGCCGTTATGACGCATGACCGTGCCACTACCACCGCCACGACCACGACCCTCCACGGGGGGCCGTGACGTCCGGCGCGTGTGCATAGACGGACTCACAGCCCTCCTCGCAGACGCAAGGGGGGTTTTTTGATGCAATGTCTTGAGTGACGACGAGGGATCAGACCGATGGCGAACGGAGCAGAAGCAGGCGCGAACGTGAAGCTGACGCTGCCCGATGGCAGCGTCCGGGACTACACGGCGCCGGTAACCGGTGCCGCGGTGGCCGCCGACATCGGCCCCTGCCTCGCCAAGGCGGCGCTGGCCGCCCGGATTGACGGCGAAATGTGGGATCTCAACCGGGCAATCCCGGGTGACTGCGATTTCTCCATCGTCACCGCCAAGGACGAGGATGCGTTGGAACTGTTGCGCCACGATGCCGCTCATGTGCTGGCCCAATCCGTCCAGGAACTGTTCCCCGGCACCCAAGTGACCATCGGCCCGGCCATCGAAAACGGCTTCTATTACGACTTTGCCCGCGACGAGCCGTTCTCGACGGATGATTTCGAGGCCATCGAAAGGCGGATGGCGGAGATCGTCGATCAGGACCTGCCTATCGAACGCCAGGTCTGGGACCGGGCCGAAGCGATCGCGCATTTCAAGTCCATCGGCGAAATCTACAAGGCGGAGATCATCCGGGACCTGCCGGAAGCCGAAGAGATCACCATCTACCAGCAGGGCGGCTGGAAGGACCTCTGCCGGGGCCCTCACCTGCCCTCGACCGGCAAGCTGGGCAAGGCGTTCAAGATGCTCAAGCTCGCCGGCGCCTACTGGCGGGGCGACAGCCGGAACGAGATGTTGCAGCGCATGTACGGCACGGCGTGGGCCGACGAGAAACAACTCAAGTCGTACCTCACCATGCTCGAGGAGGCGGAGAAGCGGGATCACCGGCGCCTGGGCCGGGAAATGGAGCTGTTCCACCTCCAGGAAGAGGCCATCGGCTCGGTGTTCTGGCACGAGAAAGGCTGGTCCCTATACCGCACCATTGAGGCCTATATGCGCCGCCGGCTGGAAGATGCCGGCTATGTGGAGGTCAAGACGCCGCAGTTGGTGGACCGCGCGCTGTGGGAGGATTCCGGCCACTGGGACAAGTTCCGCGACAACATGTTCATCGCCGAGGTGGACGAAGGCAAGGCGGTGCAAGCGAGCGAAAGCCATGGCGCTTCCGGTGACGGCGCGCCCTCGGACGGCGGCAACGACACCAAGAAACACCTGGCCTTGAAGCCCATGAACTGCCCCTGCCACGTTCAGATCTTCAAACAGGGCATCAAGAGCTACCGTGCCCTGCCCTTGCGCATGGCCGAATTCGGCTCCTGCCACCGTTATGAACCGTCGGGCGCGCTGCATGGCCTGATGCGGGTGCGCGCCTTCACCCAGGACGATGCGCACATCTTCTGTACCGAGGATCAAATCGAAAGCGAGACGGCGGCGTTCATCGAACTGCTGTCGTCGATCTACCAGGACTTCGGTTTCGAGGACTTCGTGATCAAGTTCTCCGACCGGCCGGATGTGCGGGCCGGCGAGGATGCGGTATGGGACCGGGCGGAGCAGGCCTTGCAGGAGGCAACGGACGCCGCCGGGGTCGAGGTCGAGTTGAACCCGGGCGAAGGCGCATTCTACGGGCCGAAACTGGAATTCGTGCTCCGCGACGCCATCGGGCGGGACTGGCAGTGCGGCACCCTTCAGGTGGACTTCGTACTGCCGGAACGCCTGGACGCCAACTACATCGGCGAGGACAACGAAAAGCACCGCCCGGTGATGCTTCATCGCGCCATTCTCGGTTCGTTCGAGCGGTTTATCGGCATATTGATCGAGAACTACGCCGGGCGCTTCCCCCTGTGGCTGGCGCCGGTGCAGGCGGTCGTGGCGTCCATCACCAACGATGCGGACGATTACGCCAGCGAAGTGGCCGACGCCCTCAAATCGGCCGGCATTCGGGTGGAGACGGACCTCCGGAACGAGAAGATCAACTACAAGATCCGAGAGCACAGCCACGCCCATGTGCCGCTGATCGCCGTCGTCGGCGCCCGGGAGGCGGAGGAAAAGACCGTGGCACTCCGCCGTTTGGGCGGCAAGGCTCAAGAAATTGTTGCGCTGGATGAGGCAGTCGCTAGACTTGTCGGCGAAGCGGCCGCACCGGGAGCCTGAGCTGGGGCAAGACCGGGGCGGCTAGTCGAGTTTAAAGTCCTTTTTCATAACCAGGGGTCCAACGCGTGACAGCATCATGATCTATCGGCACCTGGGGAGGCAAAGGCCGATAGAGGAGTTGCGTCAATAGCCCGCCCACCCATGCAGGCCAGGCCCGAGAAAGAGGGCCCCCGCGTAAACGAAGACATCGATAACGCCCAAATCCGTCTGGTGGATGCCGACGGAGAAATGATCGGCGTCGTACCCACCGAAGAAGCCCTGGACCGTGCCGCGGATGCGGGCCTCGATCTGGTCGAGGTGTCGCCCAATGCGGATCCGCCGGTGTGCAAGATTCTCGATTTCGGCAAGCTCAAGTACGAGAACCAGAAGAAGAAGGCCGAGGCGCGGAAAAAGCAGAAGACCATCGACGTCAAGGAAATCAAGATGCGCCCGGGCATCGAGGAGCACGACTATCAGGTCAAGATGCGCTCCATGCGCCGGTTTATCGACGATGGCGACAAGGTGAAGGTGACCTTGCGCTTTCGCGGCCGCGAGATGGCCCACCAGGATTTGGGCGCCAAGGTGCTGGACCGGGTGCGGGACGATATGGACGAGCTGGCCAAGGTGGAGCAGTTCCCCCAACTGGAAGGCCGCCAGATGACCATGGTGTTTGCGCCGAGGTAATCCCGGCCAAACCCGCATGGGACAGCACGCCCGTTTCGGCCTACTATTCGGGGCAAGGGAGGACATGATGAACCGCGACTTGCTGCATCCCATAACCGAAGACGAAAAGCGGGCCTACGAGGAGGATGGCGCAGTCTGCATTCGCGGCCAGTTCGACCGGGAATGGATCGATCACATGCTGGCGGTGTGTACCGGCAACGACGTAAATCCGGGCGGCGCGCGCCATGAACAGAGCGACGCGGACGATCCCGGCCGCTTCGTCGCCGCGACCCATATGTCGCGCGACAACAAGGACATATGGAATTTCGCGCTGAACTCGCCGGCCGCCGAGATCGCCGCGACCCTGATGGGCGTGGACGAGGCGCGGTTCTTCTACGATCAACTCTTCGTCAAGGAGCCCGGCACCCTGGCGCCGACGGCCTGGCACAACGACTTGCCGTTCTGGCCCTTCGACGGCGAGGATGTCGCCTCGGTCTGGGTCGCGCTGACGCCGACGCCCAAGGAAAACAGCGGCCTCGTCTATGTCGGCGGCTCCCACAAGTGGAACAAGATGTATTACCCGGAACCGGCGACACCCCGGGACAACTTCACCATGCCCGAGGCCGAGACCTTTGAACGCTGCCCCGCCTTCCACAAGGAATTCGACAATCCCGACTACCGGTTCCTGAGTTGGGACATGGAGGCGGGCGACTGTCTGGTGCATCACCCGATGGCCGTGCACGGATCAGGCAAAAACGCCTCCCTCGATATGACGAGGGTCGCCCTCTCGGTCCGCTATTTCGGCGGCGACGCCACCTGGCACGGCAAACGCACCGTTTTCGAGGTGCCCGGCACATCGGACGATATGTTCCAACTCGGCAAGATGCCCGTCAACGATGACATCTTCCCGGTGGTCTGGCGGGCCTGATCGTCGTCCCAGGCCGTCACCCGCCTATGGGTTCCGACTAGGATCCCATTCGATCAACAGCCGCTGAATTCCCCGGAATGCCAGCGTCGGGATGTATTCCCACTCCTGACCGGGGACGAGCTTCATATGAGGCAATCGCCTGGTTAGTTCCTCGAGGATGATTTTCATCTCCAGCCGTGCCAGCGGCGCGCCCATGCAGAAGTGCGCCCCATTGCCGAACGCCAGGTGCTTTTTCTCCTGTTTGCGCAGGATGTCGAATTTGTCGCCGTCGGCAAACGCGGCTTCGTCCCGGCTGCCGGATCCGATCGCCAGCAGAATCTTGGCGCCTTTTGGAACGTCGAAGTCCCCGATCTTCGCATCCTTGGTGGCGATGCGCCTCCAGGTGAAGATGGAGGAGTCGTAGCGGAGAATTTCCTCGACCGCGCCCGGGATCAGAGAGGGATCGTTGCACAGCGCCTCCCACTGCGCCCGATCCTCCAGCAGCGCCCGCATCCCGTTGGCGGAGGCCTGAGTCGTGGTCTCATGCCCCGCGAACTGCATCAGGAACATGACGTTGCAGAGGTAGTTGATGGTGAACTTGTCCGGATCGGCCTTGTGGAGACGCACCATGTCGCCGAGATAATTGTCACCCGGGTTCTCGTAGGCATCGTCGACCAGCTTCTTGGTAAACGCCCAGTGCTCGCCCATGTCATGCATGATCGCGACCTGCTCGGCCTCGCTGGGACGTCCCCAGTTGACGACGCCCCGTGCCGAGCCCAGCTGTTTGACCCTCACCGCATGATCATCGGCGGCGCCCAGGAAGATGAAGATCGCCAAGGCGGGCACCTCGTAAAGCATCTCCGCAACCAGATCGGCCTCGCCCTTGGCCGCAAACCGGTCGATGAAGCCGCTGACGATCGACCGGATCCGCGGCTCGACCTGTTCGACCCGTTTCGGCGTAAACGCGTCTCCAAAGACCTTGCGGTGCGCCCGGTGGGTCTCCGGATCCTCGTCCACAAGGGACGGTTCCACCGAGATATCGAGGCTGTCCCGCACGTCGGCGGCGGCCGGGCACAAGGGCGTTACCGGGTGGCGCGCCAGGGCGGCGGAAAAAGTCTCGGGATCGCGGAACACGCGGACGATCTCGTCGTACTTGGTCACCACCCAGTAGCCGGATTTGGGATCATGGAATATGGGCTCGGCCGACCGCGCCTTGCGGAAGAACGCGAACGGATTGGCGATGTAGGCGTCGTCGAAAGGCTCGAACTCCGCCGCCATCCCCGTCACCGGGCAGCGGGCGCGGGCATCGGAATCGGCATCGAGCTCTTTCGGCGTCGACTGAAACATGCCGAGATTTAGGTCGTTCGACATTTTCTGGCCTCCCACATTCAGGCACGGAATTTCGAGACCCTATCCGATAATTATGTGAGATGTCAAATATTGATTTATCATAGATATGGTGTATTAGTCGCTCCGTTGTTTCAGTTGAATACGGCCGGCATGTCCAAACCTCAACATCCCCTGGAGCTCGACCGACATCTCCCCTCCTTGATTCAGACTTTGGGGAACAAGATTTCGCTCCATGCGCTCCGTGAAGGCGCCCGTCCGCATGACCTGGACCTGCGGGAGTTGAGGGTGATCTTGATCTTGGGCGCCGAGGGGCGCTCCACGATCAATGACGTGGCGGACCGGATCGCCATGGATCGGGGCGGCACCAGCCGCGCCATCAGCCGGTTGGAAAAGCGGGGATACATTGCGCGTTCCGATGACCTGCGCGACCGACGGCGCTCCTTGGTCGATCTGACCGATCAAGGGGTCCGGGTTCACGACGAGCTGGCTTCATTCGCCCTTACCCGGGAAGAACTGCTCCTCAGAAACCTCTCCGAGTCCGATCGGGTTCACCTCAACGAACTCCTACGGCGGGTCGTCGGGAATGTGGACACCATGCTGACAAGCGGCGAGGCACGATGATTCCACGCTGGCCATTGGTACGCTCATCCCTGATCATCCGGCTGTACCGCAGACCGCGACCGGAGGCACAAGAATGAAAATTTGCGTTGCCGGCGCGCCCGGCGCCTTCGGGCGCAGGCACCTGGATGCCCTCGGCGCGATCGACGGCGTGGAGGTCACCTCCGTCGTCGGTGGTGAGCCGGACGACATCGAAGGCTTCGCCGGGGACCGGGGCATCGGACACTGGACCAAGGATCTCGGAGACAGCCTTGCCCGGGACGATGTCGACGCGGTGATCCTGGCGACCCCGACCCAGCTGCATGCCGAACAGGCCGTCGCCGCCATGCGCGCCGGCAAGCATGTGATGATCGAAATTCCCATGGCCGACAGCCTGAAGGACGCCGAGGACATCGCCCGCGTCCAGCAGGAAACCGGCCTAGTCGCCATGGTCGACCATGTGCGGCGGTTCAACCCGAGCCATCAGTGGGTCCACAACCGGATCGAGGCCGGGGAACTGACCCTTCAGCAACTGGATGTGCAGACCTTCTTCTTCCGGCGCACCAACATCAACGCCGAGGGAACGCCCCGCACCTGGACCGATCACCTGCTATGGCATCATGCCTGCCACACGGTGGATCTGTTCCAGTATCAGACCGGCGGCGAGGCGGCCGAGTGCTTCGGGCTGCAGGGGCCGCCTCACCCGGAGCTCGGCATCGCCATGGACATGTCCATCGGGCTGAAAGCGGCAAACCGGGCCATCTGCACGCTGTCCCTGTCGTTCAACAACGATGGGCCGCTCGGCACCTTCTTCCGCTACATCTGCGACAACGGCACCTATATCGCCCGCTATGACGATCTGGTGGACGGCAACGAGAACCCCATCGACCTGAGCGGCGTGGCGGTTTCGGACAACGGTATCGAACTCGCCGACCGGGAATTCCTCGCCGCCATCGCCGAGAGCCGCGAGCCCAACAGCAGTGTGGCGCAGGGATTGCCGGCCATGCGCACCCTGGACCGGATAGAAAAGTCGTTCGGCGGATAGGAGCGGCGTGGTGGGCGCGGTCAGGAACATACTATTCATCATGTGCGACCAGCTTCGCTGGGATTACCTGTCCTGCTACGGCCACCCGAAACTGGATACCCCGAACATCGACGGGCTCGCCGCCCGCGGCGTGCGGTTCGACGGCGCCTATTGTCAGTCCCCGGTGTGCGGTGCGTCGCGCATGAGCTTCTATACCGGCCGGTATGTGAATTCTCATGGCGCCAGCTGGAATTTCGTCCCGCTCAGGATCGGCGAACAGACCATCGGCGACCATCTGCGGCCCCGCGGCATCCGCGCCGCGCTGGTCGGCAAGACCCATATGCGCGCCGACTTTGCCGGAATGGCGCGACTGGGGATCGATCTTCATTCCGACGAAGGCGTGCTGGCGGCCGAATGCGGATTCGAGCCCTTCGAGCGGGACGACGGCGTCCATCCCAGCTCGAGTCACGATCCCAACCCCCGGTACAACCGGTATCTCCGCGATCACGGCTTCGAGGCCGACAACCCGTGGGAGGATTGGGCGAACTCGGCGGAAGGTCCGGACGGCGAACTGCTGTCCGGCTGGTATCTGGAAAACTCGAACAAACCGGCGCGGGTTCCGGCCGAGCACTCCGAGACCGCGTACATGACCGGACGCGCCATCGACTTCCTGGACGATGCGGGGGACGAGCCCTTCTGCCTCCACCTCTCCTACATCAAGCCGCACTGGCCCTACATGGCGCCGGCCCCCTACGCGACCATGTACGGCCCCGAGGACACCTACCCGGCCGTCCGCAGCGACGAGGAGAAACGGGACCCGCATCCGGTCTTCGGCGCGTTCATCGATCAGCGCGTGTCACGGACCTTGTCGCGGGATGAGGTCCGCGATGCGGTGCTTCCCGGCTACATGGGCATGATCAAACAGATCGATGATGAGATCGGCCGCCTGCTCGAAGCACTCGAGGCACGCGGGCGGATGGACGATACGATGATCGTCTTTACCTCGGATCACGGCGACTACCTGGGCGACCACTGGATGGGCGAAAAGGACCTGTTCCACCAGCCCAGCGTCCGAATTCCGCTCATCGTCCATGACCCGTCGCCGGAGGCCGACGCGACCCGCGGGTCGGCAAGCGATGCGCTGGTTGAAGCGATCGACCTCGCGCCGACATTCGTCGAAGCCATCGGCGGGTACCCCCAGCCTCATATTTTCGACGGCCGCTCGCTGACCCCGCTGCTGCACGGCGAAACGCCGGACGGCTGGCGGAGCTACGTCATCAGCGAATACGACTACGCGTTCATGGACCCCCGGCGCGCGCTGGGAACCAAGCCCCGGGATTGCTGGCTCCGCATGGTGTTCGACGGCCGGTTCAAATATGTCGACTGTGGCGACTACCGTCCCATGCTGTTCGACCTGAAGGAAGATCCCCAAGAACTGCGGGATTTGGGCGCCGACCCGGCCTGCGAGAGCGAGCGCGCGCGGCTGAAGGACCTGCTCTTCGACTGGGCGATGAAACCCCGGCACCGGGTGACCGTGACCGACGGCATGCTGGAAACCGTCGATGTCCAGCGAAACATCACCGAGGCCGGCGTTCTAATCGGCTACTATGACCGGAATGATTTGGAGAAAGCCGCCGCATCGTGGCAGGATCGTCCGATATTCGCGGCGTTCAACCCGGTTTGGGCCAAGGCGCAGAAGAAACTTCGCGGAGAGGACTCATCATGAGCGTTAGTGCGCGGGACATCGATCGGATCGTCAACGAGGCGAAGCCCGTCGGCGGTATGGTGTGGAACGTGATGGGACAGATCTACATTCCCAAACAGGTCGACGAAAAGACGATCTGGTGGGAAGCCATCATGCCCGAGGAGAGCTACATTCCGCCCCATTCCCATTCCACCCAGGATGAATTTCTCTATATCACCGAGGGCGAGCTTCAGATGATCCTCGATGGCAAGGAGTTTGTCGCGGGCGCGGGCGAGGTGCTTCCATTTCCCAAGTACTCGACCCACGCCCTGTTCAACAACAGCGGCGAGACGGTGAAAGGGGTTTTCTGGGCGGAGCCGACCAACAAGCTGTTCGATCTCTTCAAGGCGCTCCACAATGTCGCCGACGCGCACGAGGTCATCCGTATCTCCGATGCCCACGACATCCATTTTCAGCTGCCGGGCGAAGAGCCCCGCACCGGGCCCCTGGCGGCCGCGGAATAGCCCGCGCCCCTTGCAATCCAGGGGCGCCGCCGCTATAAACCGCGCCTTCGCCGAGCGAAACGGCCGGAGTTTGATCCGAGGGCATGCCGGACGCTCACAGAAAACTCAAACGAGGATGAGGAAATGCCCAAGCTGAAGACCAAATCCAGCGCCAAGAAGCGCTTCTCCCGCACGGGCACCGGAAAGATCAAGGGCAGCCCGGCATTCAAGCGACACAATCTGCGCAAGCGCACCCAGAAGATGAAACGCAAGGCCCGCGGCACCATGATCATGGCCGATGCCGATGCGAAGATCATCAGCGGCTACATGCCGTACGCCCGGGGGAAATAAACATGTCGCGATCCAGATCCGCCGTCGCCAGCCGAGCCCGGCGCAAGAAGGTCGTCGCCCGGGCCAAGGGCTATCAGGGCCGGAGCAGCAACAACTTCCGCCTCGCCAAACAGCGGACCGACAAGGCGCTGCAATACGCCTACCGGGACCGCCGGACCAAGAAGCGCTCGTTCCGCCGCCTGTGGATTCAGCGGATCAATGCCGGCGCCCGTCTGCACGGCCTGACCTATTCCCAGTTCATGAACGGCCTTTCGAAGGCCGGGGTGGAGATCGACCGCAAGGTGCTGTCCGATCTCGCGATCACGGAGCCGGATTCGTTTAAAAGCTTGGTTGAACAGGCCCAGGCCGCCCTCGCCAGCACTGCTTGAAGCAGGATCGAACGGAGATTTTTTTAAAAGGGGGCGGCCCGGACGGCGGCCCCCTTTTGATTTGGAGTACGGAAACGACATGCAAGACCTGGAGGCACTGAAGAGCGAATTGACGGCGGCCATTGACGGCGCCGGCGATTTGGATGCCTTGGAGGCGGTGCGCGTCGCCGCCCTCGGGCGGAAGGGCAGCGTCACCGGCCTGATGAAGACCTTGGGCCGGCTGGACGCGGACGAGCGAAAAGCCGCCGGCCAGGCGTTCAACGCACTGAAGGATGAGATCGCCGGGGCCATCGAGGCGCGCAAGACCGCGTTGTCGGCGTCCGGACTGGATGCCCGGCTGGCCGAGGAGAAGATCGACGTCACGCTCCCCGTCCGGCCCGAGCGCAAGGGCTACGTCCACCCAATCAGCCAGACCATCGACGAGGTGATCTCCATCTTCGGCGAGATGGGTTTCACCGTCGCCGAAGGGCCCGACATCGAAGAGGACTGGTACAACTTCACCGCCCTGAACATCCCCCAGGATCACCCGGCCCGCCAGGAACATGACACCTTCTACATCAATGCCGAGAAGGAAGGGCGCCGGATGGTGCTCCGTACCCATACCTCGCCGGTACAAATTCGCACCATGCAGTCCCGGAAGCCCCCCATCCGGATCATCGTGCCGGGCCGCACCTACCGCAGCGATCACGATGCCACCCACTCGCCAATGTTCCATCAGGTCGAAGGATTGGTTGTGAATGAGACCACCCACATGGGGCACCTCAAGGGCTGCCTGATGGAATTCTGCCGCGCCTTCTTCGGCATCGACGACCTGCCGGTCCGCTTCCGGCCCAGTTACTTCCCCTTCACCGAACCCTCGGCGGAGGTGGATATCGGCTGCACCCGCGAAGGCGGCGGGCTGAAAATCGGCGCCGGCGACGACTGGCTGGAAATTCTCGGCTCCGGCATGGTCAATCCGGCGGTTCTGGAGAATTGCGGGATCGACTCGGCCAAATATCAGGGCTTCGCCTTCGGTATGGGCGTCGAGCGATTGGCAATGCTCAAGTACGGCATTCCCGATCTTCGGACGTTCTATGATTCGGACATCCGCTGGCTGGAGCATTTCGGCTTTGCGCCCCTGGATGTGCCGTCTCTGCTCGGGAGGGCCGTCGGATGAAGTTCTCCCTGACATGGCTCGAGCAGGAGCTGGAGACGGACGCCGGCCCCCGGGAAATCGCCGATGAACTGACCATGATCGGGCTCGAACTCGAGAGCCTCGACGACCCCGCCGACAAGCTCAAGGACTTCGTCGTCGGTCATGTGGAAGACGCCAGGCCCCATCCGGACGCCGACCGGCTCCAGGTGTGCCGTGTAAACAACGGCACCGAGACCTTCGAGGTGGTGTGCGGCGCGCCCAATGCCCGGACCGGCATGAAAGGCGTGTTCGCGCCGGAAGGCAGCTATATCCCGGGCATCGACACGGTGCTGAAGAAAACGAAGATCCGCGGCGTTACCTCCAACGGCATGCTGCTGTCGGAACGGGAAGTCGGCCTTTCGGACGAGCATGAAGGCATCATCGAGCTCGGCGGCGACGCGGTCCCGGGCGCCCCGGCGGCCGAGGCCCTCGGCATGTCCGATCCGGTGTTCGATATCGGCATCACGCCCAACCGGGGCGACTGCCTCGGCGTCCGCGGCGTCGCCCGCGATTTGGCGGCGGCCGGCATCGGTACGCTGAAGCCGCTGCTCATCGAGCCCGTCGAAGGCAAATTCGAGAGCCCGATCAAGGTTCATCTCGATCTCGACGATGAAACCATGAGCGCCTGTCCCTATTTCGTCGGGCGCTATTTCCGCGGCGTCAAGAACGGCCCGAGCCCCGACTGGCTGCAACAGAAGCTGCTCGCCATCGGTCTCCGGCCCATCTCGGCGCTGGTCGACATCACCAACCTGCTCACCATGGCCTACGGCCGTCCGCTGCACGTCTTCGATGCCGACAAGGTCCATGGCGACATTCACGTCCGGCTGTCCAGAAAGGGCGAGAAAATCCTCGCCCTCGACGGCAAGGAGTACGAACTCGACGACGAAATGACGGTCATCGCCGACGAGAAGGAACCGGAAGCCCTTGGCGGCGTCATGGGCGGCGAGATCTCCGGTTGTACCGGGGAGACGGTCAACGTGTTCCTCGAAAGCGCCTACTTCGACCCAATCCGTACGGCGGCCACGGGACGCAAGCTCAACCTGACCTCCGACGCCCGCTACCGGTTCGAGCGCGGCATCGACCCGGACTTCGTGCTCGACGGCGCGGAACTCGCCTCCAGGCTGGTCTTGGACCTGTGCGGCGGCGAAGCCAGCGACATCGTCATCGCCGGCGAGAAGCCTGATGTCTCCCGGTCCTATCCGCTGCGCAAGCACCGGGTGAAGGAACTGGGCGGCGTCGAGGTGTCCGAGGAAGAGACCGTCCGGATCCTCAACGTGCTGGGCTTCAACGTCACCGACAACGGCGACGCCTGGGAGTGCGGCGTGCCGTCCTGGCGCCATGATGTGGTTGGCGAGGCCGATCTGGTCGAAGAGGTGGCGCGCATCCACGGCTTTGACAATATCCCCGCCGTCCCGCTGGTGCGCGAGACCAACCTGCCGAGCCCGGCGGTGTCGCTGCCGCAGGCACGGCGCGCGCGGGCACGGCGCGCGTTGGCGGGCCGCGGCCTCACGGAGTCGGTGACCTTCTCGTTCCTGCCCCGCAAACACGCGGACCTCTTCGGCGGGGTGCCGGACGCCGTCAATCTGGTGAACCCCATCTCCGCCGATCTCGACGTGATGCGGCCGTCGCTGCTGCCCAACCTGATCGACGCCGCGAGGCGCAACGCGGACAAGGGCTTCGGCAACGTCTCCCTCTACGAGGTGGGACCGCAATTCGCCGGCGAGAACCCCGAGGATCAAGCGACGGTGGCCTCCGGCGTCCGGGCCGGGCTCACCGGCCCCCGCAACTGGGCCGGAGGCTCCCGTGAGGTGGACGCGTTCGACGCCAAGGCGGACGTCATGGCGGTGTTCGAACAGCTGGGCGTTTCGGCGGGTTCGGCCCGCATCTCCACCGACGCGCCGGCGTGGTATCACCCGGGCCGGTCGGGCACCATCGCTTTCGGGCCCCAGCAGGTGCTCGCCCATTTCGGTGAGATTCACCCCGGCATTCTTCAGGCCATGGATGCCGGCGGCCCGATGGCCGGATTCGAGATTTACCTCGAAAACCTGCCTCGGCCCAAGGACGGCAAATCCGCCATGCGGCCGCCCTTGACCCTTTCCGCCTTCCAGCCGGTGGAGCGGGATTTTGCCTTCATCGTCGATGACGGCGTCGCGGCGGACGATCTCGCCAAGGCGGCCCAGGCGGCGGACAAGAAGCTGATTTCAGGGGTCCGGGTGTTCGATGAGTTCCAGGGCGGCGATTTGGAAGCCGGCAAGAAGTCCCTGGCCATCGCCGTCACCCTCCAGCCCACCCAGGCCACCCTCACCGACGAGGAGATCGAAGCGGTTTCCGGCAAGGTAGTGGCCAACGTGGCAAAGCACACCAAGGGTGTGCTCAGGGGGTAGCCTCTAAATTTCAGTTAAGATCACAATGTTGATCTTAACTGAAAAATCTAATAAATTAAGATCAATCAATTGATCTTAATTTATTCATATGCTCCAAGTATCTGAAAAAGAAATAAAAAATCGTCTCGCGTTCGATAACCCTTGGTGGAATTCTTCGGAGGGAATCGATTCGGACGTCCGCAACCTGCCAAAACGCGCCTATTTCCGTCCATTCATGGAACTGGTTTCGCAAACCGACGTTAACCGGGCGGTCATACTGCTGGGTCCTCGGCGCGTGGGAAAAACCGTGATCCTGAAGCAAACGGTTCAAGCGCTCCTGGACCGCGGCGAACAGGCAGAGAGAATATTCTACGTTTCCATAGACAATCCAATCTACACCGGCCTCGGACTTGAAAGGCTGTTGGAGCTATTCGTTGACCAACACGGTCATGAAAAATTTTCCCAACTCTTCTTGCTGTTTGACGAAATACAGTACCTGAAGGACTGGGAAGCACACCTCAAGTCGCTGATCGATTCCTATCCTCAATTCAGATTTGTCTGCTCGGGCTCCGCGGCGGCGGCCCTGCGCCTAAAAAGCCAGGAATCAGGCGCTGGGCGGTTTACGGAGTTCATGCTTCCGCCGTTGATGTTCTCCGAGTATTTGAGCTTCATCGGTCAAGAGGACAGGTTATTCGGGCTCAACACCGAGGATGACGAGCCGACAATTCGACTATTGCCCGACGATGTCGAGGAGCTGAACCAAGAGTTCGTGAGGTATCTGAACATAGGCGGGCTGCCCGAAGTCGTTTATTCGAAAACGATCCGACAGAACATGGAGCGATATGTACGAGAAGATATTGTCGACAGAGTGCTGCTCAGTGATCTTCCGAGTCTGTATGGGATTGCCGACACTCAGGGATTGAACCGGCTATTCGCAATGATTGCCTACAACACGGGTTCGGAGGTTTCGCTCGAGGGGCTCTCTCAGGCGTCGGGAATAGCCAAAAACACAATCCGCCGATACCTGGACTACTTGGAAGCCGCGTTTCTGATTCATCGGGTCCGTCGAATTGACGAGAACGCCAAAAACTTCGAACGGATCACCCGCTTTAAGCTCTACCTAACCAACCCATGTTTGCGCACCTCCCTGTTTGGACCCGTCAACCCGGATGATGAGGCGATGGGCCGCCTCGCGGAGACCGCGTTATACGCTCAAATTTGTTATTCCCGGTTGCGCAAAGGATTGCGATACGCACGGTGGCGCAACGGTGAGGTCGATCTTGTGTTGTTGGATGCCGCGAGGCAGAAACCTGAAGTCGCCGTCGAAATAAAATGGTCGGATCGGCAAGCCGATCAGCCGGAAGAACTCGAACAATTATTGCATTTTTGCAAGAGCAACCGGCTTGAGGAAGCATATGTGACGACAAGATCCAAAATCGAAATGTTCACAACGGATGGAATCGCAGTCAGGTTCTCGCCGGTCGCATATTGGTGCTACTCGATAAACAAGCAGACTATGGAGCCATAGCCTGTACGAGGGCTTCACCCAGCCACCGGTTACCAGTCCGCGCTGCCTACCCAATCGCCACCGGCTTCCTGCCGGCCGCGCTCTCGGTGATGGCTTCCAGAATCTGGGCGTTCTGCACCCGCTGCCCGGGGGTGAACCGGTACTCGGCCGTGCCGGCGATGGCGTCGGCCCAATGGTGGAGATTTCGCTCCACCGTCGAGGGATCCCAGGGATAGGTCCGGGTATGAATCACCATATCTATGCCCCGCCAAGTGAGCAGCGCCTCGTCCGGGATATCCACGTTCGAGATTTCCCGCGCTTCCGCCCAGGCCTCATCTCCGAAGATGCTCATCCGCTGATAGAACGGCGTGGTCGCCAGATTGACCAGCGACGCGGTCACGCCGCTCTCGAACAGGAACTGGACCGTCAGCACGTCCTCGTTGGGGAACTTGTCGGAACGGGAGTTGAGATGGGCGTAGACCTCGGTCACCGGGCCGGCAAGGGACAGCATCAGGTCAGTCACGTGTACGCCCAGGGCCGTCATGGCGCCGGCGGGCGCCTCCGCCGGGTCCTGCCGCCAGCCCGACGGCGGCTTGATGGCCATGTTGTTGTAGGACGAGTTGAGTTCCAGATGGAGAATTTTGCCGAGTTCCCCGGCATCGGCCATCCGTTTCAATTCTTCCCAGGCGCCCTCGAACCGGCGTTCGTGGCCGATGCCCATGACCAGGCCTTTTTCCTCGCAGGCCGCCATCATTTTCTTGGCCCCGCCGCCGGAGAGCGCCATGGGTTTCTCGCAGAAGATGTTTTTGCCCGCCGCGGCCGCCGCCAGAACCATGGGCTCATGCAGGGAGTGGGGCGTCGCGATGATCACCGCATCGACGTCCGGGTCGTCGAGCGCGTCTTCGAAACTGGAGGAAAACGGCAGGCCGCGCTCGGCACAGAACGCCGTCGGCGCGTCCTGGTCGATATCGACCCCCCGGACCACATTGATTTTGTCCGAGCCTTCCAGCGACCTGACGATGGTTGTGCCCCACCATCCCAAACCGATAACCGCGGCGTTGAGCATGTATGTCTCCCTGATTTGAAGAAATA
Organism: Rhodospirillales bacterium; assembly: GCA_028823885.1. Lineage (GTDB taxonomy): Bacteria > Pseudomonadota > Alphaproteobacteria > Rhodospirillales > UBA2165 > JAJDXO01. The sequence continues at coordinate 35,639 of JAPPFK010000114.1, forward strand.
TCTTAGCGATCATGATCGCCGGAGGAAGCACACTTTGACGGGCCTTGGGGCTTTCCGCACCCGTATCCGGCGATTAGGCTGAAGCCCCCAAACAGCGCGGCACCGGCCCCCCGCATGCAACCATCGCTCATCGTCCGGGTGTTCCTGCCCTTCGCGCTCGGCTTTTTCCTGGGCTTCTTCTACCGCACAGTGAACGCCGTGATGGCGCCCGATATCGCTGCCGAGGTGGGTGTCGATGCGGAGGGTCTGGGCCTGCTGACCTCGGTCTATTTCCTGACCTTCGCGCTGTTTCAAATCCCCTTGGGCGTGCTGCTCGACCGCTACGGCGCCAGACGGGTGCAGGCCGGCCTGTTCTGCGTCACCGCCGCGGGCGCGATCCTGTTCGCCACCGCCGATACGCTCGGCCTCCTGATCGCCGGGCGGGCTCTCATGGGTCTCGGCATGTCGGCGGGCCTGATGGCGGCTTTCAAGGCGATCATCGAATGGTTCCCCAAGGAGCGCCTCGCCTTCTGGCAAGGAACCCTGATGGCGGTGGGTAGCCTGGGCGCCATCGCCGCCACGGTTCCCGTCGAGGCGTCCCTCGCCTTCACCGACTGGCGGGGCGTGTTCCTGTATCTCGGGGGATTCACCTTTCTCACCGCCGTCATGATCCTGCTGACGGTGCCCGAGAAGCCGGGCGAGCGGGAAATGCGGACCGCCAGCCTCACCGGTCAGCTGAGAGACTTCGCCGAGATCATGGGAGACTTCCGGGTCTGGCGGGTGGTTCCGCTGGCCACCGCGTCCTTGGGCGCCTTCATGGGGCTGCCGAGCCTATGGGCGGGCCCGTGGCTCCGGGACGTGGCCGGGTTCGAACGCTTCGGCGTCGCCAACGGACTGATGGTCATCGGCATTGCCATCATGCTCGGCTACATCGCCACCGGCGTGTTCGCCGAGCGGTTGGCCCGCGCCGGCGTCTCGGCGCTTACCGTTTCCTATTGGGGGATCGCCGTCTATACCGCCCTCCAACTCCTGCTGGCCGCCAATCTGGGGCCTTTCGATGTGGTGCTATGGGCCATGTTCGGATTTGTCGGCGCCTCGGCGATCCTGATCTTTACCGGCATGGCGCAGCTCTATCCCGCCAACAAGGCCGGCCGCATCAATGCCGCCCTCAACCTGCCGGTGCTGACAGGCGCCTTCGCCATTCAATGGGGCATGGGAGCGATCATCGATCTCTGGCCGGAAGGACCCGGCGGCACCTACGCCGTCGACGGCCACCGGGCGGCGATCGCCGCCGTCGCCGGGCTCCATGTGCTGGCCTTCATCTGGCTCTGGGTCAGCGGACTGATGGCCGGGCGGTCTCGGGACATGCCCGCCGAATAGCGGCCCGCACCGCTTAGATGCCCTCGAGGGCGCGCTCCAGCTGCCGCCGGTTCAGGTAGTGCCGGCCGGGCGGGCCCGGATCGCCGCCGACCCGGAAGATCTCGTTGCCTTGCGGATCGAACAGATAGGCCGCCGGGATCGAGTGCACGCCGTCGAAGTCCTTGCCGATCTGCGGGGTGCCGTCGATCACATGGACCGGCGCCGGAATGGTCCGCCTGATCATCCGCCGTAGGCGCTTGTTGCCCTCGGCGTTCTCCTGCCAGTCCACCGCGATGATGGTGAGCTTGCCGGGTCCGTGTTTGCCGATGAATTCCGCGAGTTCCCCGAACTCGGTATGGCAGGGGGGTCACCAACTGGCGAAGAAGGTCACCAGGACCGGCTTGCCGTTGAACGCCTCGCGGGTGACGCCGTCACCCTTCAGGGGCGGCGCATCGATCAGCCGCTGTTTGATTTCGTCGGTGAGCGTAATCTTGTTTTGGGCCTCGGCCGGAACGCCCGCCAGCACGAAGGCGGCGAGGATTAGCCCAAGGAATGACAAACGCTTAGTCATGGTCGTATCAACGCGCATGGCGGGGATGTATTCCACCGCCCAAGCCCGGTCAATCAACAAGAATGTGAGGTGGTCACGGCAATATGATTCGTCATGCCCCGGCCCACCGGACCGGCCTCGCCGACCGGAGGACAAGCTACCTCCGGGGTATCCACATTCTCAATTTTTGAACCACAGAGACAGCGAGACGGTGAGGAGCACCGAGATCGAAACTCTCCTCTCAAGCTCTTAGTCTCTGTGTCTCTGTGGTGAATGTCCTGAATGCCCCGCATAAAGCGGGGCATGACGATGAAGACATTATTTGTTGCGTTGCCGCCCGGCGATGCGGAGGCGCAGCGCCTGGAGCTTGATGAACCCTTCGGCGTCCCGCTGGTCGTAGACGCTGTCCTCTTCGAAGGTCACAGTCGCTTCGTCATAGAGGCTGCCCGGCGCCTTCCGGCCCAGGACCGTGATCCCGCCCTTGAACAGCTTCAGGCGCACCGTGCCGGTGACGTTCTCCTGGCTTTTGTCGATGGCCGCCTGGAGCATTTCCCGCTCGGGCGCGAACCAGAATCCGTTGTAGATCAGCTCCGCATAGCGGGGCATCAGTTCGTCCTTGAGGTGCGCGGCGTTGCGGTCGAGGGTCAGGCTCTCCATGGCCCGGTGGGCGGCCAGCATGACGGTGCCGCCGGGCGTCTCGTAGACGCCGCGCGATTTCATGCCGACGAACCGGTTTTCGACGATGTCGGCCCGGCCGATCCCGTGGTCGCCGGCTGCCTTGTTCAGATGGGTGAGCAGCGTTGCGGGGCTCATCGCCTGGCCGTCGACGGCGACGGGATCGCCCTTCTCATAGTCGATCTCGACGATCAGCGGCTCGTCCGGCGCGTTTTCCGGCGCCACGCTCCGGGTGAACATGTCCTCGTCGGGCGCCACGTCCGGGTCCTCCAGCGCCTTCCCCTCGTAGGAGATGTGCAGCAGGTTGGCGTCCGTCGAATAGGGCGGCTCATCCTCCTTGTCCTTGGGGATGGGAATCTGGTGCTTCTGGGCGTAGTCGATGAGCTGGGTGCGGGACTGAAGGTCCCATTCCCGCCACGGCGCGATGATCTCGATGTCCGGATTGAGGGCGTAGTAGCCGAGTTCGAATCGCACCTGGTCGTTGCCCTTGCCGGTGGCTCCGTGGGAGACCGCGTCGGCGCCGACTTCCCGGGCGATCTCGATCTGGCGCTTGGCGATCAGCGGCCGGGCGATGGAGGTGCCCAACAGGTACGTCCCCTCATAGAGGGCGTTGGCCCGGAACATGGGAAACACGTAGTCGCGGACGAACTCCTCCCGGAGGTCCTCGATGTAGATTTCCTCGATGCCCAGCATCTCGGCCTTGGCCCTGGCCGGCTCCACTTCCTCGCCCTGGCCGAGATCGGCGGTGAAGGTCACCACCTCGCAGCCCTTCTCCTCCTGCAGCCACTTCAGAATGACCGAGGTATCGAGGCCGCCCGAGTAGGCCAGCACCACTTTCTTGACGTCGTCCGCCATCACGAAAAACCCTTAAGTCTCAGCGGATTATGACCCGCCGTCGAATCGCCGGCGCAGTATAGGGATTGAGGCGTGCGCCTCAAGTCCCGCCCCTACTCCGCCGCCTGCTGCTGGCGCTCAAGCCGGTCGGTGAGCCACGCCTCGACGATGGGCTCCAGTTGCTCGTAGGGCTGCCAGCCGACGGTGAGGTAGGCGTAGCCGGTGCGGTCGTTGACCACCACGGTGGGGAAACCGGTGACGCCCATGCGCTGGGCGAACTGGAAGTCGCGCATGGTCTCGGCCTTCATTTCATCGGAGTTGAAGAGCCGGGCGAACTTCTCCTTGTCGAGGCCGAACTCGGCCGCCAAGCCGATCAGTACGCCTTCTTGGGTAACGTCCCGGTTCTCGGCGTAGAAAGCGGTCTGCAGGCGGGTGAAGAACTCAAGCGCCGTGCCGTTGCCTTCCATCATCCGCGTGGTGACGGCGGCGCGGCAGGCGGCCTCGGTGTTGTAGACGAAGTCGGTGCGTTCCAGGATGTCGAACTTGAATGGCTGGCCGGTGCGCTGGTTGATCTCCTCCCAGTGCTCGCGCAGGAAGTCGATGCGCTGCCGGTCCTGGGGCTCGCTCCAGTCGATATGCAGCCCGCCGGCGACGAACGTCACCGCGGCGCGGCCCCGGCACTGGTCCTCCAGCCTGGTCTTGGCAGGCGCGAACCCGTAGCACCACGAGCACATGGGATCGCCCACATAGATCAGTTCCCGATCGACGGCCATTTGAATTCCTCCGCGATAAGCGGTGAGACACCTACACGTTTTAGTCCGGTTGGGAAAGGCCCGCCGCGCCCTATTGGCCGGAGGATTGCGCGGCGGTCAGTTTCCCGTAGGCGACGGACAGAACCGAGACGCCCAGCGCGATACCGACAAACCCGATGAACTGGGCGACCAGGGAGATGGCCAGGGACCCCGACAAGGTCCCGCCGGCGCCGGTCGCGGCCACGATGCCGGCCGCGATCATCATCGGGACGGCGCCCAGAACCGCGGTAATGATACCGGCGACGATCATCGCGCCGACCACCTGCCAGCCATTGCCCTGGCTGAGCACCAGTACGTCGCGGAGGCCCAGATCATGGTCGACGCAGGTAGCGGGAAGAATCAGGATCAACCGGCCGGTCAGCCACAGAAACGCCACGGCGCCGGCTCCGATGGGCGAGCCGGACACGCCGAGGAAGACAAGCACGAAAAAGAAACCGACGACGCCAAAGATGATGAACAGCTTCAGGTACTGGATGACGAACCTGGTCGTCCGCATCCGCCAGAGATAGCACTCCAGCAC
>JAPPFK010000114.1:40377-57166 GCA_028823885.1 Rhodospirillales bacterium
CTCCAGCACCGTGGCGTTCCGCTCCTCGGCGAGGTACGCCCGGTGCCAGGCCACCGAATAGACGATGGTGAACCAGATGTTGAACACCAGGAGCGCCACCTGGACGAACTGAAGCTGCACCGGCTGGCCTGGGGCGGGCACCGCGCCGGCACCGCCGGCGATGGCCGTCAGGATACCGATGATGACGATCGCCGGCAGGGCGAGGTTGACCGCCCACATCCGGTTCTCCCAGACGAAGCCCAAGGCCTCCCGCACCGTCATCATCACCGGCAGTTTCATGGGTCACTCCCGATTGTCCGCATGCCACTTTAGAGGGCGGCACCCGACAAAAAAAGCGCCGGTCCCTCGGGCAGGGGACCGGCGCCGTCTTTTGGCCCTAGCGATGAAGCGTGGCGTTTCGCTGCCGCTTATTCCGCGGCTCGGGCCGGGGTGAACTGGTCGGCTTCGGTGCTCTCGGCCATGGCCGTGGTCGAGGACCGGCCGCCGGAGAGGGCCGTGGCGACCGCATCGAAGTAGCCGGTGCCGACTTCCCTCTGGTGACGGGTGGCGGTGTAGCCCATCGCCTCGGAGGCGAATTCGGCTTCCTGCAGCTCCGAATACGCCGCCATGCCGCGCTCGCGATAGGCACCGGCGAGCTCGAACATGCCGTGGTTGAGCTGATGGAAACCGGCAAGTGTCACGAACTGGAACTTGTAGCCCATGGCGCCCAGCTCGCGCTGGAACCTGGCGATGTCGGCGTCGTCGAGGTTGGCCCGCCAGTTGAAGCTGGGCGAACAGTTGTAGGCCAGCATCTTGCCCGGATATTCCTTGTGGACGGCCTCGGCGAAGATCCGCGCCTGCTCCAGGTTCGGCTTCGAGGTCTCCCACCACATGAGATCGGAATAAGGCGCGTAGTTGAGGCACCGGGCGATGCACGCCTCGACGCCGCCGCGAACCCGGAAGAAGCCTTCCTGCGTCCGGCCGCCTTCGATGAACGGACGGTCCCGCTCGTCGATGTCGGAGGTGAGCAGCTTGGCGCTTTCCGCATCGGTGCGGCAGACGATCAGCGTCGGAGTGCCCATCACGTCGGCGGCGAGCCGCGCGGCGTTCAGGTGACGGATGTGCTGTGCGGTCGGGATCAGCACCTTGCCGCCCAGGTGGCCGCACTTTTTCTCGGACGCCAACTGGTCCTCGAAATGGATGCCCGCGGCGCCGGCCTCGATGTAGGCCTTGGTGATCTCGAAAACGTTCAAGGGTCCGCCGAAGCCGGCCTCGGCGTCGGCGACGATGGGGGCGAACCAGTCACGGCCGGCACCGCCCTCGGCATGTTCGATCTGATCCGCGCGCTGAAGGGTGCGGTTGATCCTCCTGACCAGTTCCGGTCCGGAGTTGGCCGGGTAGAGGCTCTGGTCCGGATACATGGCGCCCGCGGCGTTGGCGTCCGCCGCCACTTGCCAGCCGGAAAGATAGATTGCTTCCAGACCGGCGCGGACCTGCTGCATGGCCTGGTTGCCGGACATGGCGCCCAGGGAATTCACGTAATCCCGCTCGTAGAGCAGTTCCCACAAGCGGTTGGCGCCCCGTTCGGCGAGGGTATGCCGGATTTGTACCGAACCTCGGAGGCGGGCGACATCGGCCGCGCCATAGGTCCGTTCGATACCGTGATAGCGGCCTTCCGGCGCGTTCTGGATGAACTCTTCGAATGACTTGCCCGGCGGATTCATAATAACCTCCGAAATTCCTAGGTTTGATAATCCGGACATACTTTACATTCGTACGCAAATAGTCCATAAGTTATTGAATTTAATAAAGTAAATATGTTTTCGGTTTTGCCGTATACATTTGTCATTTTGTAAATATTGTAAACAATGTGATATTCCGCCATGGCGGTCCTGAGCAACAAGAAGATATTCGCCGGCACCCGTATCCGCCGCCTTCGGCGGGATCTGGGGGCCACCCAGGCGCAGATGGCCGACGATCTCGGCATTTCCGCCAGCTACCTCAACCTGGTGGAGCGCAACCAGCGGCCGTTGAGCGCCCAATTGCTGCTCCGCTTGGCCGACACGTTCGATGTGGATTTGAAGGATTTCTCCGGCGATGACGAGGCCCGCGCCGCGGCGTCCTTGAAGGAAGTGCTCACCGACCCCCTGTTCGAGGGATTGAACGTCGGCAATTCGGAGCTCGCCGACCTGGTCGGCGCCTCGCCCGCCACCGCGCAGGCGATGGTGACCCTTTACCGGGCCTATCGGAAGGGGGTCGAAGCCACCGCCGAACTGGCCGAACAGGTGGAGACCCGACCCGCCGCCGGTCCGGAGTCGCACCGCCAGCCGCTGGAAGAGGCCCGGGATTTCTTCACCGAGGCCGGCAACCATTTTCCCGTCCTCGAGAGCGCCGTCGAAACCCTGTGGGACGACGCCGGATTCGATTCCGCCGACCTTTTCCACGGACTCAAGGATCAGCTCAAGACCGCTCACGACACCGGCGTCCGTATCGTACCGGCGGAGGTGCTGGCCGGGTCGCGCTGGCGTCTCGACCGGCACTCGCGCCGGCTGTTCATCTCCGAATGGCTCGACACGTCCACCCGCAGCTTCGTCGTCGCCCAGCAATTGGGGCTGCTGGGGCACCGGGACCTGATCGAGGGGGTGATGGACGAGGCAGGCCTCACCGGCGACGAGGTGCGGGCGCTGGCCCGGCTCGGGCTCGCCAACTATTTCGCCGGCGCGGTGATGATGCCCTATGGGCCGTTCCTAAAGGCGGCCGAGGAGATGCGCTACGACGTGCACGCCATCGGCGCCCGGTTTGCCGCGTCCTTCGAGCAGGTCTGCCACCGGCTGACCTCGTTGGGGCGCTCGGGCGCCCGCGGCGTGCCGTTCTTCTTTCTCTCCATCGACCATGCGGGCAACGTGCTGAAGCAGTACTCCACCGGCGGGTTCCATTTCGCCCGCTTCGGCGGCACCTGTCCCAGATGGAATATCCACGAGGCGTTTCGTTCGCCGGGCCGGACCATCACCCAGCTGATGGAAATGGAAGACGGCGCCCGGTACTTCACCTTCGCCCGCTCGGTGCCGACCCAGGAGCCGGGGGGCAGGGCGCGGCTGCGGGCAATCGGGGTGGGGTGCAGCGCCGATTACGTGAAGAAGATCGCCTACGCCGACAAGCTCGACCTCACCCACGAAGACGCGGCGACGCCGGTGGGGGTCGGCTGCCGGCTATGTCAACGCACCGATTGCGCCGACCGGGCCCAGCCGCCCTTGAACCGGCGTCTCACGGTCCCCGCATTTCAGCGCGGCCCGTCACCGTTCAGCTTCGAGGCTTGGTGAGGGCTAACCGCCCATTCCCTCGGCCGCGCCGGCGGGCTGGGCGGCCCCCGCGTCCATCAGGCGCTTGTAGGAGATGGAAAGCGCCGAGACGCCGACGGCGGTTCCGATGAAGCCGAAGAACTGGCGGATCAGGGCCGTCAGAAAAATTCCCGTCAACGGCGTGGTACCGCCCGTTTCGTGCAGCAGGAAAGACGTGGCGTAGTTAACCGACCATGTGACGATGCCGACGGGGAGGGCGACGAAAACGATGATCCACAGTAGCTGCCATCCATTGTCCTCGGAAAGCCGCCAGCCCTCGCGCAGCGACATGTGTGCGTCGGCGGCCGTCGATGGGAAAACCATGGACACTTTGGCGTAGAGCCACCCAATGGCAAGCCAAATAAGGATATAAACAATGAAGGCGACCACAATGGCAAAAACCGTGCCGAATTCTACTCCACCCCTCACCATGGCGCCCGCGGAGACGCCGACCAAGGCGGCGCCGGCGAAGACGAAGATAAATGGCGGAATCATCATCAAGACGACCTTGACGTAGTTGAACAGGAAGCGCCACTGGCGGCCGCCCCATCGATATGCCGCAGCCGCATTTGCCTGCTCTTCGGGCACCAAATACAGGCGGTGCCACGCGACCGAGTACATGCAAAAGACAATGATGAAGACAATGGCGAAGACGGTCATGGGGGCCAGCCACAACCAGAAGAACGACTGGAAATCGGTGATCGACGGTTTTGTTGTTTTTTCGAGGTGCTCGCCGAAGGATTGGGGTTCCCCAATTATCACCCACGAACCCCATGAGATCACCGCGTACGATATGGAGACGATGACGATCGCCGGAATGGCGAGTTTCCAGAACTCGGCGCGGTGCGCCCAAACAAATCCGTAGGCCTGCTTGACGATTTCGAAGATAGGCAGCTTCATGTGGCCGTTCTCCCGCCCAAAAAAATTCGCCCGTGCGGCGACGGGCGCTCCCCCAACCCACAATAGAGAGGTACAAACGGCCTGTTAAGCGGGAAGCGAGGCATCCGCGACCCTAATCTTGTGCGCCCGCACGCTTTCCGATTTGAGCTGGCCGCAGGCGGCGAGGATGTCCCGCATAACGCGGGGCATGATGGTTTAGGGGGTGGCCGCCGCTTCCGTCAGACGCCCATGGACGATCGACAACACCGATAGGATTACGCCGATCAACCACGCATAAAAAATCGCAACTACGATCAGGCCAATCGCTATGGTCGAGAAACCGATTGCCGACGGATTTAACACCATGAGCGCAAGCTCGGAATTGATGAACACCAACCCGATCACCACCATCGGAATGTATGCGATGAGCATGCAAAACAGGAAAATCCAGAACATTCGAATGGTATTGCCCCGCATCAGTTTCCAGGAATCCACTAGGCCCAGCGGTTGCCCCAGGGCCCGGGCGGGAAGCACCGACCAAATCCGAAGCGAAACCGTGACAATCAGGAACAGAGCCAGAAGCGCGCCGGGGATAACCACCAGTGGGTTATTCGAGTGAAACTCGATCGATTGGAATGAGCTTGGCACCTGTAACTCCCCGATCGCCAAACCAATTGCAACCGCGAGGATTAGCCACACCACGATTGCCAGCGCAAATGTCACGAAATACGCCACAAGCAGCACTATCAACTTGGCGAACACCGATGCCTGAAGCTTCCCAAACCGAAGTGCCTGAGTGGCCGGCACCAACTTACGGCCCAAAGCGAACCGCCGATGCCACGCCGTCGCAAACGGCGTCAACAAAAGTAGAAATATCGCCCACCATACGAAGTCGAAAACCAGCTCGTAATTGGACAACTCTTCCATTCGCTCTTTCGCCCTGTCCGTTTGCTCCGCGTCACCGGGGATCAAATCGGCCACTCCGAGGACGTTCAGGAGAAACCAAGCGGTCGCGACAAAGAATATCCAGATGACTGCCGCATGAGCCGCCACCAGATCCCAATTTCGAAAACACTGGACATAGGATTGCCCCACCGTGGCGAATACAGGGAGTTTCACGCCGCGCCCTCCAATTTCATTTCTGCAACTTGAAGATAGGGGGAGGGGATAAGTGTGTTAAGCGGGAAGCGAGGCGTCCGCGACCCTAATCTTGTGCGCCCGCACGCTTTCCGATTTGAGCTGGCCGCAGGCGGCGAGGATGTCCCGGCCGCGCGGCACCCGGATGGGCGCCGACAGGCCGAGATCGTTCAGGGTCTCGGAGAACTTCTTGATCCTGGGCGCGGGCGTGCTGTCGTAGATGGCGCCCGGCCATTTGTTGAACGGGATCAGGTTGATCTTGGCCGGGATGTCCTTCAAAAGCCGCGCCATCTCGCGGGCTTCGGCGAGCGAATCGTTCACCCCGTCGAGCATGACGTACTCGAAGGTGATGCGCCGCGCGTTAGAGGCCGCCGGATAATTTCGGCAGGCCCGCAGCAACTCCTTGATCGGGTATTTCCTGTTGATCGGCACCAGCACGTCGCGCAACTCGTCGGTGACCGCGTGTAGCGAAATCGCCAATCCGACGCCGAGCTCCCGCCCCACGCGTCCGATCTCCGGCACCACGCCCGAGGTTGAGAGCGTAATCCGCCGCTTGGAGACCGAGAGCCCGTCCCCGTCCATGATGATGGTCAGCGCCTTGATGACGTTGTCGGTGTTGAACAGCGGCTCGCCCATCCCCATCATGACGACGTTGGACAGCATCCGGCCCTCCTTGGGCGACGGCCATTCGCCGTAGGAGTCGCGACCGATCATAAACTGTCCGACGATCTCGCCCGCCGTCAGGTTGCGGACCAGCTTCTGGGTGCCCGTATGACAGAAGGTGCAGGCCAGGGTGCAGCCCACCTGGGACGAGATGCACATGGCGCCCCGGTCCTCTTCGGGGATGTAGACCGCCTCGACCTGGTTGTCGTCCTCGGTGGCGACCAGCCACTTGCGGGTACCGTCGTTGGAGCGCTGCTCGGTGATGATCCTGGGCAGCGCGACCACGTAGTTTTCGGCGAGCTTGTGCCTCAATTCCGTGCCCAGCGTCGTCATGCCGGCAAAGTCGCGGGCGCCCCGGTGATAGATCCAGTGCCAAAGCTGCTTGGCCCGGAACGGCTTCTCGCCGATGGCCGCGAGCCCGGCGCTCAGCTCGTCCCGGCCGAGACCGATGAGATTGGTTTTTCCGGACATCAGGTGGTCAGGCCGCACGCTTTGCCGATGGCCCGGTGGGCGGCGGTGAAGCCTTTCAAGGAATATGTATCGGTGGTGCGGGTTCCGCGGGACGAGGTGCCGCGGATTACCATGGTATCGCCCCGGCGCATGGCGTTGGCGAGTGCCGTATCGGTCTTCTGGTCCCGGGCCCAGGCGCTGCCGGCGTTGGTGAACAGCTTGAACGCCCGGCCATCGACGGAGAGCGTTACGTCGGAATTCTTTTTGTAGGTATAGCCGGCGCGGATTTCCACCGTATCCCGCGTGCGCTCGGATGGCCGGTGGGTGACCAGGATGAACGTGTCGCCGCGCCTGGTGTACTTGCCCTGCTCTTTCTTCGGCTGGCTGGCGACATAGCAGACCTTGGACCGGCCCGACCCGTCGGTGAACGCCGTCCAATCGGAGAAGTTGCCGAGGACCTTCGGGCTTTGAGCGGCCGCCGGGCCGGCCGCCGTAACCGCGGCGGCCAGCAAACCGCCAAGTAGTACATGTCTTGCCATAACGGCCCATAGATACCGCTGGTTCGCTGGCTTGCCAAGGGGTGGGCCGAATGCCAAAACGGCTTCATGGGTACAGCCAATCCCGTCCTTGCCGAGGTAACGCGCGGCTCGGTGGCCGAAAGCCTGCACCGGGGGACGGCCGCGGTGGTCGGCGCCGACGGCGAGGTGATCGCTGCCTGGGGCGACGTGGACGCGCCCCGTTATCCGCGCTCGGCCGTCAAGCCGCTGCAGGCCATCCCCTTGGTCGCTTCGGGCGCGGCGGACGCGTTCAGCCTCGGCAACGACGAAATCGCCATTTCAGCGGCCTCCCACATGGCCGGCCGGCGGCATGTGGCCCTGGTCCGGGATTGGCTTTCCAGGCTCGGCCTCTCGGAAGCCGATCTGGTTTGCGGCGCCATCGAGCCCGGCGACAGGGAGGAAGCCGCCGCCCTGATCAAAGCGGGCGCGAAACCCACCCGCGCCCACAACAACTGTTCGGGCAAACATGCGGGCATGCTCACCACCTCCCTGCATGCGGGTCTGCCCGCCTCGGCCTACGCGGATGCCAAGGGCGAAGAGCAGCGGACGATCCGGAAAGTCCTGTCGGATTTATCGGACTTCGACCTCGGCGGTGTCGAGCCGGCGGCCGATGGCTGCGGCGTTCCGACTCTCCCCATGCCCATCGCGGGCCTGGCCCGCGCCTGCGCCCGGATGGCCAACCCGGACGGCCTGAAGCCCGATCACGGCGAGGCGGCGAAACGGATCATCGCCGCCATGGCCGCCGAGCCCGAACTGGTCCGCGGCCGGGGCGAATTCGATACGGTCGCCATCACCGCCGGCAACGGCGCTTTCGTCACCAAGGTGGGCGCCGAAGGGGTTTCGGCGGGCATCGTTCCCGCCAAGGGCATCGGCATCGCCGTCAAGATCGACGACGGCGGACGGCGCGCGGCGGACGTGGTGATGGCCAATATCCTGGATGGGTTGGGCGTGCTCGACCGAAACGCCCGCAACGCCCTCGCGCCGTGGCTTGTGGCGCCCGTGCCGAATACGCTCGGCAACCGGGTCGGTGAGGTGCGGCCGTCGGAAGAGCTCAAGGATGGATTGACGGCCCTGGCGGGAAATCCGGGTTAGTCCTCTTCCGAATATTTCGGCGGGATGTCCCGGTACGCTTCCATCCGGGTCCGGAGGACCGGATCGCCATGGACGTGCTCGGGGAGGTCCTGGACGGGCCCGCCCGGCGTCAGCGGCCGGGCCGGAAAACGGCCGAGATTGATCTGGCGGTCGTACATCAGGATGGCCCCGGCGACGCCCACGTTGACGCAGAAGCTGGTCGGGATTTTGACCGTATAGGCGCAGCGCTCGAGGATGCCGCCGGACAGCTCGCCCCGCTCCGGGCCCAGAATGTAGGCCGCCTGACGGGGATGACGGAAGCTGGGCAGCGCCGCCGCTTCGTCCAGCAACTCCACGCCCACCAGATCGCACCCCTGGGGCAGCAGCAGGGACGAGGTATCCGGAAAGCTGTAGAACGGCACGTGGCCCGGCGCGTCCGACGTATCGGACCGGCCGCCGTCACGGCGCTGATAGACCGCGCCGACGGTGAACACGAACGACGCGCCGAAGGCATGGGCGGTGCGGAACAAGCCGCCCACGTTCATCGCCTTGGAAATTCCCTCGACGCCGATCCCGAAATAGCCGCGCATACGCTTTCCTTAACTCATGCCGCCCGATAGGTTGGACCTCCGACTAAATAGCACGGCACGGCCGGAACGCCTCACCCTATGTCCGACGACGACGTTCGCGCCCAATACGACGCCTATCCCTACCCGAACCGCGATCCGGCGGACGAAACGGGCCCGGCGCTCATCGGCTCGCCCGGCAACCTTCTCGAGGTCAATCACCACGCATTCGGCGGGCGGCTCGACATCGGCAGACCTCTCAAGGTGCTGGTGGCCGGCGGCGGCACCGGCGACGGCGCAATTGCCCTCGCCCAGCAGTTGGCCGATGCGGGCAGCCCCGCCGGGATCACCTATGTCGACGTGTCCCGCGCGGCCCGGGAAATCGCCGAGGCCCGGGCGGCTGCACGCGGCCTCGCCAATATCACGTTCCACACCTTGTCCCTCCTGGACGTGGCGGATCAGGGATGGGAGCCGTTCGATTACGTGGACTGCTGCGGCGTACTCCATCATCTGGACGATCCGCAAGCGGGCCTGAACGCGCTCGCCGCCGTCCTCTCGCCGGCGGGCGGCATGGGTGTCATGGTCTATGGCGAGCTGGGCCGAACCGGGGTCTATGATCTTCAGGCGGCGCTAAGGACGCTGAAGCCCCATGGAACACCCGCCGACCGGGTGAGGTACGCCCGGCACCTGCTCGCCCGCCTGCCGCCCGGCAACCGGTTGCGCACCAATCCGGTGATCGGCGATCACCAGCGGGGCGATGCCGAGCTCCACGATCTGCTCCTCAACGCCCGGGACCGGGCCTACCGGGTGCCGGAACTGTTCGAACTGGCCGGGAGCGCGGGCCTCGCCATCACCGGGCTCATCAAACCCGTCGAATACGACCCGTCGATCTATTTCGACGATGATGAAACCCTCGGCCGGATCGATGAACTCGGCTGGCCGGCGCGGGCGGCGCTGGCCGAACTCCTCGGCGGCACTCTGAAGACCCATGTCTTTTACGCTGTGCCCCGGGCGCGGGCCGAAACCGCCGTCGCCCGGCCGGCGGCGGATATGGTTCCCGTTCTCCACCAGGTGGGGGCACGAGCGCTCGCCGAGACCGTCGCGGCCGGCAAATCCATCACGGTCCATGTCGCGGGCGCAGCCATCCAACGCGCCCTTCCGCCGGGAACCGGGGAAATGATCCGCCTGATGGACGGAACCCGGACCCTCGGCGCCATTCACCAACGCCTGAGCGAAAGCGATCCCGATCCGGATTGGGAAACCTTCATCGCCCTATTCACGGTGGTTCATGAGGTGTTGAACGGGGCGGGCGTTCTGTTTTTAAGGCATGAATCGGTAAGGCTTTAACCGGGATTCCCTCCCTCGCCCCTTATGGTAGGTTGAGAGGTTACCCGGCAACGAAGGACGGTCGAGCACATGTGGGAACGGCGCATCAGGACCTATTCCGGACTGCTCGTCGGCGTTTTCGTGGTCCTGCACCTGATCAACCATGCGCTGGGCCTGGTCTCCATGGAGGTCATGGAGGCCATGCGCAAATTCATGCAGCCGGTTTTCGGGCAGCCCCCCGGCATGCTGGTCCTGCTGGGCGCGCTTCTGGTGCACTTCGTCCTCAGCCTTGCCTCGCTTTATCACCGCTCGACGCTCCGCATGCCGTTTTGGGAAGGCGCGCAGCTGGCCCTCGGCATTTTGATCTTCCCGCTCATCCTCGCCCACATCGCCGGCACCGCCTTGGCCGGCCGGATGCTCGACTTCGACCCGACCTATGAATATGTGATTTCGGCGCTCTGGGTCGCCGATCCGGTCCGCGGCGCCCAGCAGACGGCACTCCTGTTCGTGGTTTGGGGCCACTTCTGCGTCGGCATCCACTTCTGGCTGCGAATCCGGACCTGGTACCGCGCGTGGCTGCCGGTCATCTACGGCGCCGCCATCGCGATACCCATTCTGTCATTCCTCGGTTTCGCCAATGTCGGTCAGGACCTGGAGGGCATTGCCGATCGCGATCCGGAATTCCTGAACCGGGTCTTCAAGCCGATCATCGATTCCGATCCCAACATGGTCGCCGACCTCAGCCGCATCGAGCCCAATGGCTGGTATGTGTTCGCGGCGATCCTCGGCTCCGTGCTGCTGGCCCGGCTGGGCCGCCGATGGTACCGGAACCGGCACGGCACCTACCGGATCGCGCTGCCCGGCGGCAACGTGATCACCGCCCCCGTCGGCACCACCATTCTCGACAGCCTCCGCGAAGCGGGGGTTGAACATGCCGCGGTGTGCGGCGGCCGGGGGAGGTGCACCACCTGCCGGGTCCATGTGGGCGACGCGGTCGGGCATCTCGACGCCCCCGGAGAGGTCGAGGAGAAGGCCCTGACGCGGGTCGGTCTCGAACCCGAGGTGCGGCTGGCCTGTCAGTGCCGGCCTCGCGAAGACCTTTCCATCACCCCCCTGCTGCCGCCGACGGCCACCGCCGCCCAGGCCAATGCGCGGGGCGGAATCCAGGGACGGGAACAGGAAGTCGCCTCCATGTTCATCGACCTTCGCGGCTCGACGAGGCTTGGGGAGGAAAAACTGCCCTACGACGTCCTGTTCATCCTCAACCAGTTTTTCGCCGAGATGTCGTCGGCCCTCAGCGAAACCGAAGGACACTACGCCCAGTTTGCCGGCGACGGGCTGATGGCGCTTTATGGAATCGAGGGAACTATCGAGGAAGGGTGCCGAAACGCCATCCGCGGCGCGGCCTCCATGGCCGAGCGCCTTGACCAACTCAACCAGCGATTGGCCCGCGAGGTCAAGGAACCGCTCCGGATGGGGATCGGCATTCATGCCGGCGAGGCGATTGTCGGCACCATGGGCCCGCCGACGGCGCAGAATTTCTCGGCCATCGGCGATACCATCAACACGTCCGCGCGGCTTGAATCGCTGTCCAAGGAGTTCGGGTGCTTTCTGGTGCTGTCGGAGGAAGCGGCCAAAATCGCCGGCGCGGACCTCCGCGCCTTGACGCCGCGGGAAACATCGGTCCGGGGCCGGGATGGCGTGGTCTGCGTCTACGCCATCGCCGATCCCCGGACGATCAGTTTCGTTGAAACGCCGGCCTAGCCGGCCCGGATGGGGCTCAAACGCAGCGCTTAGGGGCGCTATTCCGCTAAATCGAGCACGAACACCTGCTGCAGGGTCACTGCGCCCCACCTGTCGCTCATCTCCTCATCGGCCAGCTTGAACCCGGCCTCTTCGTACAGGTACCGCGCGGTCTCGAGGCCGTCGAAAGTGCGCAATGCGATTGACCGGTAGCCCTGGGCCCGGGCGTGTTCGACGGCAATGGAAAGAAGCTGGCGGCCGATGCCGTTGCCTCGCTCCGCCCCGTCGACGATAAGCCATCTGAGGAGGGAGCCGCCGCCGGCCGCCTCCTCGGCGCCGCCGTCGACGGCGATGGCCGCGACCACCCGGCCATCCCGGCAAACCAGCTTGAAGAGGTCCCGTTGGTGATCGAAACGGCCGAGGAACCTAGCCATCTCTTCCGCCCGGTCCAGTTCGAAGGCGCGCCCGAACCCCCAGCCGTCGGCGTAGTAACGGGATTGCAAGGCGCACACCTCACCCAGCGCGCCCGGGAAATAATCTCGCATGACCAACTTGCCCTTGGCGTCCCGGGGCAGGATCCGATCGACCACCTGCCGGGCGAAGGCCTCGGTCAGGGCTTGCGGATC
The DNA here is from genome assembly GCA_028823885.1 of Rhodospirillales bacterium. Classification (GTDB taxonomy): domain Bacteria; phylum Pseudomonadota; class Alphaproteobacteria; order Rhodospirillales; family UBA2165; genus JAJDXO01. The sequence continues at coordinate 52,713 of JAPPFK010000114.1, forward strand.
GGTGAGCAGCTTGTACCAGACCGCGGCGACCAGCTGATCGGCGGCCGCTTCCATATCGAAATCTTCCGGAAGCAGGCCGCTTTCGATTCCGCGGCGGAACGGCGCGGTAATCACGCCCCTCCGGCCGACCAGCAGATTGTTGTAAAGCGCCTCGGCGGCGGCCGGTTCCGATTGGGCGTCGGCGATCAGGCCGGCGAGGAGTCGGGGCGCCGCGGTCCTGCGGAACATACGAAACGCGTTTCGGAGGATTTCGGTCAAGGCATCGCGCGGGTCCTCGGCCCCCGACGCCAATTCGTGGCTCGGCACCAGGCGGGCGTAGGCCTCGGCCATCAAATCCGGCTTGGTCGGCCACCAACGATAGATGGTTTGCTTGCCCACGCCGGCGGCCGCGGCAATGTGCTCGATCCGGGTCTTGTTGTAGCCCTCGGATTCCACAAGCGGCGCCACCGCGTCGAGGATGGCCTCCTTTTTCTCCGGGGATCGTGTCCGCGCCATATTCCATCTTCCTCCTTCTTGCATTAACAATACGGTACGTCTCGTATCCTTCAAAGCAAAATTTGGACGAAATCCGGATTCCGAGCAACGCAGATCAGGCCCAATTCCAGTGGATCTGCGCCAATTCGGGCAATCGGCGCGTGGGCATGGAGCCTGCGATCGGCTCAACGGCTATAGGCCGCCTAGAGCCGATCCAGGTGTGGGATTAATCGGCGTTCACGAGGCGGCCGGGGCCGGCTCGGGCTCAAGCGGCTTGTCCTTGATCGGCAGGTGAAGCACCGCCGACAGCAGCCCGAGCAGGATCGAAAGCTGCCAGATCAGGTCGTAGTCGCCGCGGGTATCGAACAGGAAGCCGCCGAGCCACAGCGAGGTGAACGAGCCGAGTTGGTGGCTGGCGAAGACGATACCGGCGAGCGTCGCGAGGTACCTGAGCCCGAAAATCTGGCCGACCAATGCGTTGGTCAGCGGCACCGTCGCCAGCCACAGGAACCCGAGCATAAACGAGAACGCCAGCACCGACGTCGCCGACAGGGGCACCAGCAGGAAGCCCGCGAATACCAGCGCCCGCAGGAAGTACAGCGTGCTCAACAGGTACTTCTTGGAATATTTGTCGCCCAGCCAGCCGAATAGCAGCGTGCCCACCAGATTGGTGAGCCCGATGACGGCGATCGCCACGCCCGGCAGCCAATCGGGCAGCCCCGCGGTTCGGATGAAATTGGGGAAGTGCCCCATGATGAACATCACGTGGAATCCGCAGACATAGAACCCGGCCGTCAGGTAGAGATAACCCGAATGCTTGCGCGCCTTGTTGAGCGCCGCGCCCAAGGTCTCCGCCGCCTGCCGGCCCGCCGAATGGTCCGCCGTCCGGCCCTTCAGGGCGAACGCCAGCGGGATGATCACCACCAGCATCAACGCCAGGATCACGATGGCGTCGACCCAGCCGAAGGCGTTGATGGTCAGCTGATTGATCGGCGCGATGACGATCTGGCCGCCGGTCCCGGCCGACGAGGCCAAACCGAAAAACAGGCTCCGCCGGTGCGCGGGCACGTTGCGCGCCACCACCGACAGCAGCACCGCCCAGGTGGTGCCGGCGCCGGCGATGCCGATGATGATGCCGGTGGAGAGATGGAGCTCCCAGATGCTGTCGGCATTGGCGAGCATGAAGAGCCCCAACACCTGAGCCGCCGCGGTCACGCCGATGACCCGGCCGGAGCCGTATTTGTCGGCGATGGCGCCGACTATCGGCTGCGAAAGCCCCCACAGCAGGTTCTGGATGGCGAGCGAGATGGAAAATGCCGTGAGCCCGATGCCGAAGGTCTCGGCGATGGGCTGCTGGAACAAGCCGAAGCTCTGGCGCATCCCCATGGACAGCGCCAGGACGAGGCTGGCCAGCAAAGTGATGGTGATCGCGCGGCGCATGATGACAGCTTGCATGGGTCCGCCTATTCAGCCGGTGCCGGGACGCGCCTTATCGGCGCTTCGTTGATGGGCATGTGGAGCAGGGCGGCGACCACGCCGAGGACGATGGCGATCTGCCAGACCAGGTCGTAGGATCCGGTCCGATCGAAGATCAGGCCCGCCCCGTAGATGCCGAGGAATGCCCCCAGCTGGTGGCTCGCGAATACGATTCCCGACAGGGTGGCGAGATACTTGACCCCGAAAACCTGCCCGACGATGCCGTTGGTCAGCGGCACCGTGCCGAGCCACAGGAAACCGATGGCCGCCGAGAAAACAATCACGCTGACCGGCGAGATCGGCACCAGCAGAAAGATGGTGAAAAAGACGGAGCGCATCAGGTACAGGCCGCTCAGCAGCCGCTTCTTCGAGTACTTTCCGCCCAGATAACCGGCCGTCAGCGTACCGAAGAAATTGCTGGCGCCGATGGTGAACAACGCCCAGGCGCCGAGCCCCTCGAATCCCAGCGTATTCAGCCAGTTGGGAAGGTGAACGCCGACGGTGAACACCTGGAAGCCGCAGACGAAGAAGCCGGCGGTGAGGTAGAGATAGCCCGAATGGCTGCGGGCCTCGTTGACCGCCTCGGTGACGCTGTTGGCGCCGCCCCCTTCCTCGGTGACGTCCGCCGCCTTGCCGGTCATCACCAGCCCCAAGGGCACGAACAGCAGGATCATGGAGGCCATGATCATCATCGCCACCGACCAGCCGAACTGGTCGATCAGGGTTTGGCTGATGGGCGCCATGGTGATCTGGCCGCCGGTCCCCATGGCGGTGGCGACGCCGTAGATCATGCTCCGCTTCTCGGGCGCCGTGTTGCGGGCGATGACCGCCAGGATCACCGCGAAGGTGGTACCGGACCCGGCAAATCCGACCGCCAATCCGGCGCCGGTATAGAGATCCCAGGCCGAATCCGCGTTGGCGATCAGCCACAGGCCCCAAGCGTACACCAGCCCGGAGACCGCGATGGTCCTGCCCGAGCCGTATTTGTCGGCGATGGCGCCGACCATCGGCTGGCTCAAGCCCCAGAACAGGTGCTGGATGGCGAGCGCCAGCGAAATGACGGTGACCTCGTTGTCGAACAGGTCCTCGGCGATGGGCCCGACGAACAGGCCGAAACTGTTCCGGTTGCCCATGGAAACGAGCAGGATCAGGCAACCGGCAATGAGGACGACAAACGTGCGGCGGGTCACGGCGGACACTCCTGAAGCGTCGGCCCCTCGTTCGACCGATGGAGCGATAAAACCTGTTGGGGTCGCGAACGGTCTCACGATGACCGACGGATGGCCGCTTTGCAAGCCGGACCCCGCGCGGTAATCTCCGCCGAACGCCCCGAACGGGCGCACCGAATTACGACTGCCCACCAGGGAGCCATTCGATGAAAAAAGTTTACCCCGACGCCAATTCGGCGCTCGATGGCCTGCTGTTCGACGGCATGATGGTCATGGCCGGCGGGTTCGGCCTTTGCGGCATCCCCGAGCACCTGATCGTCGCGATCAGGGACTCCGGAACCAAGAACATCACCGCCGTATCCAACAACGCCGGCATCGACGGCGAGGGCCTGGGACTGCTCCTGGATACCCATCAGATCACCAAGATGATCTCGTCCTATGTCGGCGAGAACAAAACCTTCGAGAAGCAGTTCCTGGACGGCGAGCTGGAAGTGGAGTTCAACCCGCAGGGCACGTTGGCCGAACGCATCCGGGCCGGCGGCGCCGGCATTCCCGCCTTCTACACCAAGACCGGTTACGGCACCCAGATCGGCGAGGGCAAGGAAGCCCGGCGGTTCGGCGACGATCACTACATCATGGAGACCGGGCTGGTCGCCGACCTTTCCATCATCAAGGCGTGGAAGGGCGACACGGAAGGCAATTTGATCTACCGGAAGACGTCCAGGAACTTCAACGCGCCCATGGCCACCGCCGGCAAGGCGACCGTCGTCGAGGTCGAGGAACTGGTCGAGGTGGGCGAGCTGGACCCGGATATGATCCACACGCCGGGCATTTTCGTTCAGCGGATCATCGAGGGCGACAATTTCGAGAAAAAGATCGAGCAACTGACCACCCGGCCGCGGCCGGAAGCGGCGGAATAGAAGACGGGGAGGAAACGGGACATGGCTTGGGACAGAAACCAGATGGCCGCGCGGGCGGCGCAGAACCTCGAAGACGGATTCTACGTCAATCTCGGCATCGGCATTCCGACCTTGGTCTCCAACTTCGTTCCCGAGGGGATGACCGTCAGCCTGCAGAGCGAAAACGGCATGCTGGGCATCGGCCCGTTCCCGTACGAGGGCGATGAGGACCCGGACCTGATCAATGCCGGCAAGCAAACGGTGACCGAACTGCCGCAAACCTCGTACTTCGACAGCGCCCAGAGCTTTGGGATGATTCGGGGCGGTCATATCGACCTCGCCATCCTCGGCGCCATGCAGGTCGCCCATAATGGCGACCTCGCCAACTGGATGATCCCCGGCAAGATGGTCAAGGGCATGGGCGGCGCCATGGATC
>JAPPFK010000043.1 GCA_028823885.1 Rhodospirillales bacterium
ACCTCCACCTATTCCCTCCCCCCATCGAGGGGGAGGGCTAGGGAGGGGGGGCGGTGATGACCGCCGCCCCTTGGCGGACAAAACGCGACCGGGCTCAGACTTCCAGATGCGCCAGCAAATCCTGCCGGTCCGTGCCGGCGGCGGCGCACTGCAGGACGCATTTGCCCTGATCGATAATCAGATATTGGTCCGCGATGGCTTCGGCCAGATGAAGATGCTGCTCGACCACGACAAAGGAGCGGCCCCTCGACTTGGCTTCGGTGATGATGTTCTCCATGTGCGAAATATTTTCCGATTGAACGCCCTCGGACGGTTCGTCGAGCAGCGTGATGTCGCCTTCTTCCGCCAGGGCGCGGGTGAAGGAGAGGATTTTCCGCTCTCCGCCGCTGAGGGTTCCCGCCTTCTGGTCCAGGCGGTTTTCCAATATGGGAAACCTGTCGAAGTAGGAGCGATAGAGACCGATACCGGCCGAGGCCCGCATCAGCATCAGGTTGTCGAAGACGGAAAGGTGGTCGAAGACCGGCCGTTCCTGCATCGCATAACTCATTCCCTCACGGCGCCTTGCATCGGGGGACAGGGGCGCGAGGTTCCGGCCGTTCAAACGAATGCTTCCCTCGGCGGCCCCCAGATGGCCGGAAAGAACGTTCATGAGCGTGCTCTTGCCGACCCCGTTGCGTCCCAGCACGCAAAGACACCGGCCTTCCCCGACTTCGGCCGACAGTCCCCGGACGACCATCATGGCGCCATAGCCGCCGGTGATCCCCTCGAACGCAAAGCGGGCCGGGACGGTCATTTCGCGATCCCCGTATACACCGCCTGAACGGCGTCGTTCGACTGAACTTCGGCGACGCTGCCTTCGAATAGCATGCTCCCATTGTGTACGACGAATACGCGGTCGGCGAGTTCCCGCACCATCGCCATGTCATGCTCGATGATCATCGCGGTCGCCTGGAAGCGGTCGACGGCCCAGCGGACGGTGCTTATGACTTCGTTGGTTTCGGCGAGGGACAGTCCCGCGCAGGGTTCATCCAGCAGTATGAGCCGCGGTTCGGTGCAGAGCACCATTGCGAGATCGAGAACCTGACGCTGGCCATGGGAAAGGCTGCCGACCATTTGCCGGCGGCCGGCCAGAAACGGAAAGCGGCGTTCCAACTCGGCGAGCACGGGGCTCTCCCAGTCGAGCAGGGACATTCTCAGGAGATCGCGCCGGGACGACCGTCCGGACCACAGGGCGATTGCCAGGTTTTCGCCGACCGTAAGCTCGTCGAAGACGCTGGGCACCTGGAACTTGCGGCCCAGTCCGGCGATCGTTTGCGTCCGGGCATCCATTTTGATCCCCCGGGCGCCGAGCATCGACACGGTCCCGGATTGGGCCTCGAGCTCCCCGGTCATGGCGTTGAATATGGTGGTCTTTCCCGCCCCGTTCGGACCGATGAGGCAGTAGATGCCCGGAGAACCGATAGTCAAATCGAGGTCTTCCAATATGCCGACATTCCCGACGCTCAGGTTCAGGTTTTCAATATCGATCCGGTCGAAAGTCATAGCCGAATGCCGTTCGGGGGCGGATTTTCGTACCCGGTCATTGCGCTCGAACCGGCGCTTGATCGCCGGCTCCACCGTCCCGGTCAGTCCTTTCCTGAAGTACAGAACCGCAACGATGAAGATGACGGCGAGAACAACCTCCCAGAAGCCGATGCTCTCGCGCAGCGTATTGGTGGCCAGTCCGATGCCGATGGCCCCGAGAACCGGACCGTAGAGCGTATTTCGTCCGCCGATGGCCACCCACACGACAAAGCTGGTGGAGAGCAGAAACCCGAACAGGTCCGGCGTCACCAGACTGTTTTGCGGCGCATACAGGGTCCCCGCGATGCCGCCGAACAGTCCGCTCAGGCCGAAAGCCACCGACTTGAGCTGGTTGTGGTTGAACCCCAGGAACGCGACGCGCCGCTCGTCTTGGGACAAGGCCCGCCACAATACCCCCAGCGGCGTCTGCATGATCCAGGCGGCGAACATCATGGAGAGCCCGAGGGCGACGGCCGACACGGTATACGCATCCTCGAGCTCGGAGAACCCGGGCAGGCCGGGAATATTCCGGAGCCCGTTGTATCCGCCGGTCACGGACTCCCAGGCCGTGGCGATCTGGGCGGCCAGCAATATCAGGGCCAGCGTAATGATGGCGAAGAAGGCCGTGTTCTGCGCCCGCCCGTGAAAGATCATGCACCCCAGGAAGTAGGCGATGAGCCCGGGCGCGATGACGCTGAGCCCGAGAAGCGGAAAGAGCCAGGGGCTTGCCGAAAAGCCGATGAGGATGAGGCCGGACGTGTAGGCGCTGAACCCGACGAAGAACCCTTGACCCAGGGAGAGCAGGCCCGCTTGTCCCCAGGAAAGCCCCAGACCCAGGCAGGCGACGGCATAGAGCAGGAAAAGGGCCAGCGTGAACGCCCAGAAGTCGCCGACGATCTGCGGCAGCACCACCAGGATCGCGGTGATGAACGCGAGATTAGCGGCTAACCAGGCCACCGGGTTTTTTCCACAGGAACAGCAGCGCGACGATCAAGACGAATGTGTATCCAGCGGTTCGGTCCAGGATCGCGGCAACGATGGATTCCGCGCCGCCGATCACGCCGGAACCAACAACGAGCCCCACGACATTGCCGAGGCCGCCCACGACCAGCACGAAGAACGATTTCAGGACGTGATCGATCCCCATGCCGGGATATACGGCGACGATCGGGGCCAAGAGGACGCCGGCGATTCCCGCCAGGCACAGGCCGAAGATGAACGTATTCCTGGCAAGGGCGATGGTGGGTATGCCGACCGATTTCGCGAGATCGGGATTGTCCACCAGAGCCTGGATACGGCGCCCGGTGGAGCTTTTGACATACCACGCCACCAGCGCGCCGATCAGGAGTACGGCGACCAGCATGACGAGAAGCTGGTACAGGGGATAGTCCGCGCCGAATATGTTCACCGTGCCGGAAACCGGCTGATCGACGCTGTTGAAACCCGGCCCGAAGAAAAATTCGACGATTTCCCGCAGCAGCAGGCTGAGGCCCCAGGTCGCCAGGATCGTGTCGAACGGCCGTGAATAGAGCGCGCGGATGATGGACCGCTCCACCGGCCAGCCAATGACGATGCACACGATGACGACCAGCGGAAACGCCCACAAATAGGACAGCCCCTGCTCCTGCACGAAGAATGCACAGAAGGCGCCGATCATGACGAACTCGCCGTGGGCGAGATTCAGAACGCCGAGCAGGCCCAGGGTAACGGCCAGGCCCATGGCGACCAGCGCAAGGGTGACGATTTCAAATGAGATATTCAGCCCATTGGCAATCAGCACCGGATCCATGCGCGTGGCCGCTCCAGGGTCGGGGTAGACTCAAACCGAGCACTTCTCTCCGTGTTCGATCTTACCGAAGGATTTGATGATTTTGAATTCCGCTCCTTTCGCTTCGGCGAGGAACATGTCCTTGGCGACATGGCGGTTCGTCATCGTTCCGGTTCCGGTCGCCGTCTTGTATTGCAAGCCCTCCGAGGCGGCCATCACCGCCTTGGCATCGGTGGACCCGGCCTTGTTGATGAGGGATGCGGCGCAATTCGTACCGGAATAGGCGTCGACCCCGATCATCGAAAGAGGCGGCGCCTTCGCACCGAACTTCTTCGCGTAACGAGCCTTGAATGCGTTGTTGGCCGGCGTATCGACCGCGGCGAAGTAGGACATGCAGCTAAACAGCCCGTTGCCGTTTTTCGGACCAATGCCCTGAAGGGTCAGTTCCTCGAGCAACAGAGAGAGCCGCTTGATATTCTTGTCCAAGCCGAAACCGGCGAAGGTACGGTTGAAGTTGACATTGTCGCCGCCGACGAGGGTTATCAGCACGAGATCCGGATTCGCGTTCTTGATACGGGTTACCGCATCGTCGAATTTGTTGCCGGGGCCGAGGGGCGCGTATTCCTCGCCGGCGACCGATCCGCCGAACTCGGCGATGTACCGCTTCGCCAGAGCGTTGGTCTGTTGAGGCCACACATACCCGTTGCCGATCAGATATATCTTCTTGGCGCCGAACATATCATGCAGCGCATTGATCGAGGGCTTGACCTGCTGCTGCGGCGTGTCGGCGGGAACATAGGTGTTCGGCGCGCACTCCCCACCCTCGTAAAGGGGTGTATAGACGTAGGGAATCCGGCCCTTCAGGGCGCCGACGATGGCCTGACGGACGGCGCTGTCATGGGAGCCCACGACAACGTCCACCTTGTCGCGCAGCATCATCCGGACGGCGGTCTTTGCCGCCTCGGCGGGCGGCGCGCCGCCGTCACCGGGCACGATCTGCACGGACCGCCCGAGAATACCGCCCGCGGCGTTGATTTCGTCCACGGCGAGGGCGTTGCACGCCGTCTGGGTCGGCCCAAACAGGGATGCGGGCCCGGAGAGGGAAAAGAAAGTCCCCATCTTGAAGGGATTGGACGCGCCGGCGGTTCCGATCCCGCCGGGCAGCGCCATGAGGGAAGCCCCGCCGGCCAGTCCGGCAAGCACGCTTCGCCTGGAGAAATGTCTCGGTTTGTCGGTCATGGTTGCCTCCTTGAACTATCTGCCTAAACAAGCGCCCGTTAGGTCGTTTTTCAATTAGGCGGGCGCGGAACTGGGGGAAAAATGCCTTCGATCGTCCGGGCAATCGCCAATAGCCTGCGATCACCGTTCTCGGGACCGTCGATCTCTATGCCCACGGGCAGACCGCCCGGCGAGGATCCGCCGGGTATGGAGATACCCGGTATCCCCGCCGTACTGTCCGCGTCGGTATTGTGGATGAACGCCGGGAAGGTCGGCACCTGTTCCCCGTTGAGCATTGTCGTCTCGTCTTCGCCGATCCTGCAGGCCGGCAGGGGCGTGGTCGGGAAGATCAGGGCATCCAAGCCATTGTCGGCGAAACACGACGCGAAAATCCCTTGAAGCCGGGGGCGCCGGTTCTCGATGGCGTCCTGATAGACGCCGGCCATCTGTTCGAACTCGGGCGCGAGCATTCCGCCCAGAATGCCTTTCACGTCGGGGCTTTTTATGCCCTCGACCAATTGATCCAGGGTCGGCGCTCCCTCGCCGATGCCGGCCAGGAAGGACTCCAGATCGCCCTTGGTTTCATACACCGCGATGGGAAAACCGCAGGCTTCCGCCGGCGGCTCGATGCCCGGAATGTCCACATCGATCACCTCGCACCCGGCGGCGCGGAGATCGTCCATCCTGGCCTCGAATACCTCCGCCGTTTCAGGCGCGAGATTGTCGAGAAAATGGTGATTGGGTAGCCCAAGCCGGATCTCGCCCGGCGAAACGGATTCCAACCGATCGGGCTCTCCGGTAATGGCGGCATCGATCATCGCCGCATCGGACACCGACCGGCACAATGGTCCCGCCGTGTCGCGGGTGTGCGAGACCGGCACGATCCCTTTCTGCGAATAGCGGCCGGTGGTCGGACGAAATCCCACAACGCCGCAAAGGGCCGCCGGGATGCGCACCGAGCCGCCGGTATCCGTACCGAGCGCGGCGGGAACGAGGCCCGCCGCCACGGCCGCCCCGGCGCCGCCGCTGCTGCCTCCCGGAATCCGTTCCGGGTCGTACGGATTGCGGACCGGTCCGAAAGCGCCGTTGTTGGAGGTAATCCCGTACGACAGCTCGTGCATGTTGAGTTTGCCCAGGACGAAGGCGCCGGCCGCGATCAGAGGTTCCACGACATCCGCATCCTTTTCGGGCAAATAGCCGCCAAGGGCTTCGGTTCCGGCGGTCGCCGGCAGACCGGCCGCCGCGATGGCGTCCTTTACGGCGATCGGAAGGCCGTGGAGGATACCCGTACCCGATTGCCCGTCGAGTGCCGCGGCCGCCGCGGCCGCTCTTTCCTCATCCAGGGAGATAAACGCGTTCAGATCCCTGTTTTCCCGATGGGCCGCCAGCAGCTCGCCCACATACTCGGAACAGGAAATTTTCCGGGTGGCGATAGCTTCACATGCCTGCCTGGCGCCCCAAAACCTTACCGGAACATCATCTCGAGCGGTCAAATCCCTACTCCCTCGCCGTTACGGCCCACGGGTGCGCCTGCTCGATTGCTCACATGCGAACCGCCATGAATTGACGGGACCGTTCGCCGAGAGCGGGAACGATACCGGCCCCAAGCAGCCTATTTAAGGCCGGTAGGATAGGTCCGGGCCGGGGTGATTTACATCATCATTTCTGATGAATTATGGAGGCACCTCTCGCGAACAGCTGACTTCTGCGATTGATGCCGCATTTCCGAAAAATCGATTGCACATGGCTCCGAACCGTCGGCATTGAAATGCAGAGCCTGTAGGCGATTCCGGCATCGGAAGCTCCGCGAAGCAACTCGCGCGCGATCTCGGCTTCCCGTTTCGACAATCCGAATCGGTTTACCAATTCGCAGACCATCGTGCCCTCGTTCTCGATCGCCGGAAGGGAGCAACGCCGCATGGCGTTCGTAAACGCCGGTCCGATCGCATCCAGCAAATCGGCGTCCCGCTGGTCGAATTCGTCGCCGTGACGGCCGCGCCATATTCGGACGTCCCCGATATTCCGGCCATGGCTGTAGGCGTAATAATTGATCCCATAGCACATGCCCTCACGGGCCAGGAAATCCGTAAAGAATTCCGTCTTTACGAGTTTCCGGTGGGCCATGACGGCACTGACCGGCGTGGCGCGTTTGCGTTTTTGAAGGATGGGCGTGATGGGGTCCCGATACTGAAAGTATTCTTCATATCGGAAAAAAACGTCGTCGGCCAAATTGATGGCAATGCCATCCCCGAACTCGCCGGATTCCTCGTTCCAGACGCAGGAGGCAAAATAATCCGCCTTGAGCAGGCGCAGCAGCCGGTGACCCGTCCTTTCCCTCACCTCGGCATTGTCGTAGCCGTGGGTCAGGTCTTCCATAATTCCGAAGACTTCCGCGGATTCGCTAGATGTCAACGACAGAGACATCGGTCCCTCTTTTCCCGGTTGGAAGCGTACCCGCAGGTCAAATTCGGCGCAATAGATGTCGGCGAGGGGCGCCGACCAGATGTGGTTCCCCCCCCCCACCCTCGACGCCCGGCCGGTTGCCGGCCGTCTCGACCTCCCCCTCCAG
>JAPPFK010000180.1 GCA_028823885.1 Rhodospirillales bacterium
TCATCGATGATGTCGACGGTAACCGTGCCCGGCGTCAGGCTGATGGAGTTAGCGTACAACACGTGCCCGAGTTCAGATTCTTGGGATGCCGTGACCCGGAACATGGTCGGGCTGATGGGCAGGGACGGGGTGAGGATGATCCGGACGACGTCCACATTGGCCTTCACGATCTCCCAGCCCAGCCACAACAAGTATTTCGGGGCCGCGAAGCCGAGGTGAATGGGGAAACCCTCGTGATCGATCACGTTCATCCGGTGGGTGATATAGACCACCAGGACGCATGATCCGACGCCAAGCCCGATCAGGAGCGGTGAAAAATGCCCGGAGAGCAGCAGCCAAAGCGCAAACAGCACCACCGCCAGTCCAATCGATCGGATCACGTCAAGCCCCTGCTTCCGTCTCGGTATTAATTCGGGCGGCCAAAAGAGGTTCGGCCGCCCGGACGCCGCCGAAAATTAGCGGTTCCGCGGGGATAAGACAATGGGAGCCGGTGCTCAAGCCTACCTGAGCTCGATCGCGTATTCCTGAATCGGCCGCACCGATTTGATCAGGCCCTGATCCTTCAGAAACCGGGCGAACCGTTCGTAGCGTCCGATATCGACGGCCGCCGGCCGCAGGTCGAATCGGGGCAGGGTATCCCGCCATGCCCGCCGGTTGAGTTCGTCGTCCAGTTTCCTGTTCGTGCCGATGAACAGTTTCCAGGATTCGCCGGGGCGGTTGATCAGGAATTGGGTGCCCTGCTCGACCGCGCGGATGAAACGGCGGTATCGTTCGTCCGTGACCTTGGACTTGTTGGCGACCACGATCAGCTCGTCGTAGACCGGGACCCCTTCCTCCTCGGGGAAGAAGGCGCGGCCGGGGCGGCCCTCGATGTCCATCTGATTGAGTTCGAAATTCCGGAAGGCGCCGATCACCGCGTCGACCTTTCCCGACAGGATCGACGGGGAGAGCGAGAAGTTGACGTTGATCAGGGTGATGTCCTCGAGCGTCAGGCCGTGGGGCTTGAGCATCTGGGCCAGCAGGGCGTCTTCGAACCCGCCGACCGAAAAACCGACCTTTTTGCCCTTCAAATCCGGTATCGCCTTGATCGGACCGTCCCTGAGGACGACGAGAGAGTTGAGGGGCGTGCTGACCAGGGTCCCGATTCGTATCAGCGGCAGGCCCTGGTCGATCTGGACGTGCAGTTGAGGCTGATATGAAACCGCGAGGTCCGCCTTGCCCGCCGCCACCAGTTTCGGCGGCAGGGAGGGATCGGCGGGCTCGACCATCTCGACATCGAGATTTTGGGCGGCGAAGTAGCCTTTTTCCTCGGCCACGATGAGCGGGGCGTGGTCGGGGTTGACGAACCAGTCGAGGAGCAGGGTGAGCTTGTCCGCCGCGGCGGCCGGCGGCGCGGCAAGGGTGAGCAGGGCGAAAAGCGAAGCGGCGGGCATTTTCATCGGTTGGTTTCCTTAATCGTCGCTGGAGTAGGTCTCGGGTTGCCATGTGATCAGCCGCCGGAGGACGAGATCGATGGCGAAGTAGAGGGTGACCGCCATGACCGCGAGAACGAAAAGCGCCGCGAACATGGTATCGGTTTCGGATCGGGCATTGGCATGGATCATCAGCGCGCCCAGACCGGACGAGGCGCCGACCCATTCGCCGACGACCGCGCCGATGGGCGCGACGGCGGCGGCGATTCGAATGCCCGACGCGAAGGCCGGCATGGCCATGGGCAGCCGCACGTGGCGCAGGATGGCGAAGCGGCTTGCGTCCATGGTCCGGGCCATGTCGAGCAGGCCGGGCTCCGTCCGGCGCAGCCCGTCATAGAGCGCGGCCGTCACCGGGAAGAAGATAATCAGGGTCGCCATCGCCACCTTGGAGCCGATCCCGAAGCCGAGCCACAGCACCAGGATCGGGGCGAGGGCGAAGACGGGAATCGCCTGGCTGACGACCAGCACCGGGAACAGCCAGCGCCGGACGGGCACGAAGAAACTCATGGCGATGCCGCTGGCCGCGCCGAGCACCACGCCCAACAGGAGGCCGAGGGCGATCTCGATGAAGGTGACGCCGGCGTGGCCGGCCAGAAGGCGGGCGTCCTCGACGATGGCGAGAAGGACCGAGGCAGGCGCCGGCAGGATAAAGGCGGGGACGCCGCTGAGCGAGACGATCGCCTGCCAGACCGCGACCAGTCCGGCGCAGATGACGATGGGGCGCAGGTAAGACACGCTCATCTGCCGCCCTCCGCCAACTCCCGAAGCAGGCGGGCCTGCCCGCTCAGGACCTCCGGCGCGCCGGCTTCCCGCGGGGGGCGGCCCGCGGGCTCCAGCGGCGGCCCCAGGCCGGCGGGCGAGCCGTTCATCACGAAAATGCGGTCGCCGAGGCGAAGCGCCTCCAAGGGGTCGTGCGTGACCAGCAACACGGTGCGGTTGGCCAGCAGGCCCACCGCCAGGTCCTGAAGCTTCAGGCGGGTGATCGCATCCAGCGCGGAGAACGGCTCGTCCATCAGGACGATGGGCCGGTCCTCCATCAGGGTCCGCACCAGCGCGACCCGCTGACGCATGCCGCCGGAGAGTTCATCCGGCATCGCGTTCCCGGCCTCGCCGACGCCCGCCGCTTCGAGCAACGCGTTGGCCCGGTCCAGGTCGGCCGCCTCGCCCCTGAGCCGGGCCCCCAGCGTGGCGTTGCCGATCACGTTCAGCCAGGGCAGCAGGAAGTCCCGCTGCGCCATGTAGGCCACCCGGCCGGCCGTGGCCGAGCCGTCGCCGCATCGCACCGCCGCGCCGTTGCCGCCGGAAATCAGTCCGGCGATCATTCTGAGCAGGCTCGATTTGCCGACCCCGCTGGGGCCGAGGATGCAGGTCCACCGGCCGGCTTCGAGGACGAGGTCCAGCCCGTCGAAAAGCGGGCGGGCGCCGTACGCGAAGCGCGCATTGCGCACCTCGATGGAGGGAGCATCCAAGGTCTGGCCAAGGGTTCCGTTCGTAGGCACGGGTCAGCTTGTCCCTCCGCCGGTGCTAACCGGATCAGGTTCTGGGGTCGTCTCGCCGCGAGACCTCTCAGCCGGGATGGCTCCCCCCAGTGACCAGCGCCACTATGCAAACGGCGCCAGATTGGTTCAAGCGCTATATTTGGGAGGTGCGGCACTGGGGGAGTGCGGGGCATCCAGGAATTTCACCACAGAGACACAGAGATCACAGAGGAGGAATGATTAACTCCTACTATCTCACTGTCTCACCGTCTCTGTGGTTAAAGAAGCCGTCATGCCCGTGCTTGACACGGGCATCCACGCTTTGGCGGTAGCGCGGGGCATCCGGGAACTTGCGCGCCCTTACCTGGAGCCGGTCCCCATTCGCGATTGCGCAGGCGGCGGCAGATGCTAGTTTTTGTCCAGTCCAACCTTTTGGCGGGAGAATAAGGAATGGCGAATTATTCAGGCGGCTGCCTGTGCGGCGCGATCAGGTACGAAGTCAATGGCGAGCCGCTCCGCGCGGCCAACTGTCATTGCGTCGACTGCCGCCGGGTCACGGGATCGCAGTTCGCGACCAACGTGTTTTTCGATGTGGACGATTTGGCGGTGGTGAAGGGTGAACCGAAGGCCTACCGGCACACCGCCGACAGCGGCAACGCGATGACCAAATGGTTTTGCGCCGATTGCGGCTCTCAATTGTTCGGCCAGAGCAGCGGCAACACGGCGGTCAAAAGCGTCAAGCTCGGCAGCCTGGACGACGTGAAGGAAATCAGGCCGGGGATCGACATATTCCTGGACAGCGCCGTGCCGTTTGCCGATCCGCCGGACTACACCGGCCATTTCGCCCGCGGACCGCAATAAGGGGATCGAAGGCCCGATGCTCTCGCGCAGGGGTTTTCTTCTGGCGGCCGGCGCCGTCTTGGCGGCCGCGGCCGGGGGGAACGCGCCCAGGGCGCAGACCTTCGCCAAGTCGAAACTGACCATCGTCACCGCGAAGGGCCGCTTTCCGTTCGACATCGAGATGGCCGTAACGCCCCGGCAGCACGCCCGCGGCCTGATGTTCCGGCGAAAGCTCGCGCCCGATGCCGGCATGCTGTTCGACTACAAGGTTCCCCAGCGCATCACCATGTGGATGAAAAACACCTATATCCCGCTGGACATGCTGTTCATCGGCCCCGGCGGCCGGATCGTCAATATCGCCGAGCGGACGGTGCCCAGGTCCCTGGCGGCGATCTCGTCGGACGGCGATGCGCTGGCCGTCCTGGAGGTCAACGGCGGCACCGCCCGGCGCCTCGGCATCCGGCCCGGCGATATGGTTCTGCATCCGATTTTTTCGAACGGCTAGGCGATCTCGATGGCGGCGGCTCCCATTCAACTTCGTTTCGGCGGCTATGGTCCGCCGACGACCACCCATTCCCGCGGCCTGAAATTCATTGGCGACAGGCTGGAGCAGCAGTTTCCCGGCGACGTGGAAGTCAAATACGTCTGGAACATCATGGATTTCGGGTATCTCGGCAAGGACACCCTGTGGCTGGCCGAGCATGGAATCCTGACCATGGTGTATCAGTCGACGAGCTACCTGACGGACCGGGTTCCGGAGCTGGGGTTCGCGGATCTTCCGTTCCTGTTCGGCACCAACGAGGAAGCCCGCGCCGCCATGGACGGCGCGCTGGGGGCCTACCTGACGCGCAAGACCGAGGAGCGGATTTCCTACCGCGTCATGGGCTATTTCGAGAACGGGTTCCGGCACATCTCCAACCGGCTTCGACCCATCCGAACGCCAGGGGACATGGCCGGAATGAAAATCCGCGTTTTGCCCAGTGCGATACACGCCCGGACGTTCGAGCTGCTCGGCGCGGAGCCGTGCCGCGTCGACCTGACCGAGGCAATCGAGGGCGTCGCCTCCGGCGCTCTGGATGCGCAGGAAAACCCGTTCGCCAACACGGTGACCTACGGCGTGCCCGAATTCCACCCCTATCACACGGAATCCGCCCATTTCTATTTGTCGCGGGGCTTGTTCGCCAATCGGGACGCGGTCGACGGGCTGCCCGATGACGTCCGGAGCGCGTTTCGCGCCGCCGTGGCCGAAGCCGTCCCGTTCCAGCGGGACTTGGCGGTGGAGGAGGAGTTGCTGGCCAGGAGGAAAATCGAGCAGGCCGGCGGAGAGGTCATCCGGCTGTCCGATGCGGAACGCCGGGCATTCCGGGACGCCGTGGCGCCGCTCCACGACGAGGTCCGGAAACAACTGGGCGACGAGGCGTTCGGCCTTCTCCCCTGAAAGCGTGGATGCCCGTGTCGAGCACGGGCATGACGGGTGGTGTTGTTGAATCAAAGAAGCTCGTCATGGCCGGGCGCCAGACCCGGCCATCCACGAATTTCCATATCCCCCCCCACCCTCGACCTCCCCCTCCAGGGGGGAGGTGACCCAACCCACAAATTCCCTCCCCCCCAGGGGTCCTAGGGGACACCCCTAACCCCGATGAGGGGGAGGGTCAGGGAGGGGGGGTAACTTTTTCTCCCGAATCCTACCCCGGCTGCTTGACGCACACGGTCAGGCCGTCGTCGAGGGGCAGCATGCTGACCGAAATCCGTTCGTCCCGGCCCAGCTTCTCGTTGAGGACCTTCAGCGCCGCGGTCGATTTCCGCTCGTCGCCGGGATCGAGGACCGCCCCGCCCCACAGCATATTGTCCAGGACGATGACGCCTGCGTCCCGGACGAGGGTCAGGGCGGCTTCGAAATAAGCGTCGTAGTCCTTCTTGTTCGCATCGATGTAGGCGACGTCGAACGCGCCCGCCATACCTTCGTCGATCAGGGCGCGGAGCACATCTGTCGCCGGGCCGGTCCGGGCGTCGATCTTCCCGCCCATTCCGGCCGCTTCCCAGTGGGGGCGGCCCACATCGACGTATTCGTCCATCACGTCGATGGTCAGGACCGTGCCGTCCTCGGGGAGGGCCTCGGCCATCCAGAGGGTGGCGTATCCGGTGAAGGTGCCGACCTCGAGCACCCGTTCGGCCCGGGTCATCCGGCAGATCAGGGCCAGAAGCTGGCCCTGTTCGGGCGCGCACGCCCAGCCCCGTTCGCGCAGCTTTCCGGTCGCCTCCCGGAGGGCGCGGACGTGCCCGCTCTCGCGAATCGAGACCCGGCGGATGTATTCGAGCATGGGGGCCGTGACCGGCCGGGTCGAATCTCGGCTCATGCCGGTATATTCCTCTCTCTCTATCTCGGCGGATTTGTCGCCCGCGCGCCCTTGAAACGCAAGGGAAGGATTTTCGGCGCAAACGAGATTTTCTCTTTACTGCCTCCCTTACTCACTGTCGTCTTTATATTTTTTCTCGATCAATTTATCCGTAAGCAGTACGGAAGCGGGCCGATGCGATCACTTTGTCCGCGTCAATCCATCGGGATGCGTATGATCACGCCGCCCATCACGTCGCCGACCCTGAGGTCGCTGCGGGGCGAGTCCTTGTGGTTGTTGTGGCAGGCGATGCAGGCTTCGACGACTGCGTAGTCGGGGTAGACAGCCGTGAAGTACCGCTCGCCGCCAAGCTCCTCCTCGCCGTAAAAATTCTGACCCGGATTTTCAGCGACGTGCTTGAGGCCCTTCCTCTCAAGTTTCGTTCCGGGACCGTTCTTCGGGTTGATCGGATGGAGCGAGAGCAGCGCATAGGAGAAGTCCTCGGTATTGTCCATCACCGTCTCGGCTCCGAAGCGGAACATCTGCGCGGGCAGCGGCAGCGCCGCATCGTCCTCGAAGTGCTCCGATGCGGTGAGGATTTTTCTGTCCACTGTCAGACGCTGCACCACCATGCGGGTGTAGACCTCGCGGTCCGCCGACATCACCCGGTAGAGCATGTCGGCGGCTTTCTGGAACGAGATCCCTTCGGCTGCGACCGCCGCCGTTGTCGCGACCGCGAACGCAAGGCTGGCGCCAATTGTGAAAGTTCTTCGCTTCATAGCTGCCTCCCTGGGTGGATTCTATGGATAAAATCGAGGACGGTCATCCGGCATCACCGGCCCGTATCGCGTGCCTTCTCGGCCGCGCGCCGCACTGCCCACTCGATGCTCTTGACATGTACCGTGGGGGTCCCGTTGAAGTTGCGCTCGATCAGATCGGTGTCCGCCAATGCATCGAGCGAGAAAC
>JAPPFK010000199.1 GCA_028823885.1 Rhodospirillales bacterium
GGCTGCTGCAGGTCATGGCGAACCTGATATCCAATGCGTCGAAATTTTCACCCTCGGGCAGCCGTGTCGACGTAAAGCTGACGCCGAACGGCAAGACGGTTCGGGTCGCCGTAAAGGATAACGGGCCCGGGGTCCCGTTGGATTTTCGGGACACCATTTTCGACAAGTTTACCCAGTCGGACATGTCCGATAGCCGCGAGAGAGGCGGCACCGGTCTGGGCCTGTCGATTTCAAGGGCGATCGTCGAAGTCCACGGCGGCCGGATCGGGTTCCGGAACAACGCGGAAGGCGGCGCCACGTTCTATTTCGATCTCCCTCGCGAAGCGGCCTAGACCAAGCCCGCAAGCCACCGGACAGCCCACGCAATTCCCCATGATCGAACTCTACTCGTTTCCGACATCCACCTGCAGCCTCAAGGTGCGCATCTGCCTCGCGGAAAAAGGCCTGGAGTACAAGGAGCACCGGCTGTCGCCGGGAGAGAACGGTCACCTCACCGACGAGTACCTGCGGATGAACCCCAACGGCGTGGTGCCGACGCTCGTCCATGACGGCACGGTGGTCATCGACTCCTCTGTGATCCTCGAATATTTGGACGAGGTGTTTCCGGAACCGTCCTTCAGCCCGGCCTCACCGGCCGGGAGAGCCGGAATGCGCGCATGGCTCCGCTTCTTCGAGGAAAAGCCGACGCCCGCCGTCCGCTACCCGACATTCCAGAAATTTCTCATCCACAACTACACCAAGCTCTCGCCGGAACAGTTCGAAAAGGCGGCGGAACGCCGGCCGCTCAAGACCGACTTCTACAAGCGGATGGGCCAGGACGGCTTCACCGAAGCCGAGATCGCCAAGGCCATGGACGACGTGCGCCTGACCATCGACAGGATGGAAACCGAACTCGCCGCCAACGGCCCCTGGATCATGGGGGATCAATATACATTGGCGGACATGTGCGTCGCGCCGCTGATCGACCGGATGGATGATCTCGGTCATCGGGAGATGTGGGAAGCGGCACATCCCGCGGTCACCGCCTGGTTTGCCGCAATGCGGTCACGGCCGGCATTCGAGGCCGCCTACTACCCCGGCTCCCGGATGTCCGAGTTCTACCCGGAGCGCGCCTAGACGACGGCGCGCCCACCGGCGGCATGGGCGCCGATCCTGTCCGGCGGGCGCCGGTGGCGATCTTCCCGGGGATCGTACTCCGGCTTCCCAAACTGATGGGTAAGGGCCACAACTATCTGGATTTTCGGGCGTAGAAGATGGCGGCAATCCCTGCCCCCAGTCCCCCGTAGACAAACACCATTGGCCCCGAATCGAAAAAGATGACCAGTGCGGCAAGTAATATGCCGGTGGCGGCCGCACCAACGACACCTTGCATAACCTGGTTCTCAATATTCCGAGACCACCAAAGCAAAATGACCGCACTCAGGGCCCCGATGGATCCCAAGACAATATCGAGAGTGATCATCGAGTGGAGCGGCTAAACTAATAAGTCGCGCGGCCGCCCGAGACGTCGAAGACCCCGCCGGTGGCGAACGAGCATTCTTCGGAGGCGAGCCACGCCACCATGGCGGCGATTTCCTCCACCAGGCCGAAGCGGTTCATGGGAATTTTCGAGAGCATGAAATCGATATGCTCCTCGGTCATCTGATCGAAGATCGCCGTCCGTACCGCCGCCGGGGTCACGCAGTTGACCATCACGTTGGTCTGCGCCAATTCCTTGCCCAGCGCCTTCGTCAGGCCGATGACGCCGGCCTTGGTCGCCGAATAGGCCGGCGCCTTGGGGTTTCCCTCCTTGCCGGCGATGGACGCGACATTGACGATGCGCCCGTAATCGTTCTCCAGCATGTGGGGAATGGCCGCCCGGCTGACATAGAACGTCCCGGACAGATTGATATCGACCACCTTGTCCCAGGCATCGATGGGGTATTCCCACGAGGTGACGTTGGGACCCGAAATTCCGGCGTTGTTGACCAGGATGTCGACCTTGCCGAGATCGCCGACCGAACCGGCAAAGGCGGCCTCCACCGCCGAATTGTCGGAAATGTCGGCGGCCCGGCCGGTCACCTTCGCGCCGCCGGCCGCCGCCGAGAGTTCCTCCACCGCCAGGGCCAGGCCGTCCTCGTTGACGTCCCAGATGCAGGTATCGGCGCCGGATTCCACCAGCCGCCTGGCGATGCCGAGGCCCAGTCCCGCCGCACCGCCGGTGACGACGGCGGCGCGGCCGTCGAGGTCGATCCGGTTCATGGGATCATCCCTTCACCCTGAAGCCGACGGACCCAAGGCCCTGCACCGTATTGCGGACCGAAACCCCCTTCTCCAGGGCGACTGCCTCGGTGACGCCGCCCGCCATGACCACCCAGCCGGCTTCGAGAATTTCGCCCGCTTCGGCGGCCATCCGGGATGCCGCGGCGAGGGACCGCCCGGGATGTCCGAGTATGGCGGCGGACGAGCCGATGGTCGCCGGGCGGCCGTTCACCTCCATGACCACGCCGAGGTTGTCCAGGTCCATGTCCGGCGGGCACCAGGGCCCGATCACGTAGCCGGACGACGACGCGTTGTCGGCCACCACGTCCTGCAGATTGAACTTGAACGCCCGGTAGCGGCTATCGATGATTTCGAGCGCCGGGGCGACCGCCTCCACCGCCGCCATCGCCGCCATGGGCGTGGTCGGGCCGGCCAACGGCGCGCCCAGCAGGTAGGCGATTTCCGGCTCGACCCGCGGATGCACGTAGTCCTTGAGGTTGATGACCGCGCCGTCCTCGACCAGCATGCCGTCGGTCAAGCGGCCCCAGATCATGTCGGACAGGCCCATCTGGACCATCTTGGCCCGGCTGGTGAACCCCATCTTCATGCCGGAGCGCTCTTCGCCGCGCTCCAGGCGCCGGTCGATGCTCGCCGCCTGGACCCTGTAGGCCTGCTTGAGCGTCATCCTGCTCTTCTTGGAGAGCTGCGGGATCGCCGTCGCCTTCACCGCCGCATCATCGACCGTCTTGGCGAGTTTTTGAATATCGACTGCCATCTTCCTTCTCCCCTTACGCGCCGAACACGGCCCGGACCGAACCCAGCCCGTTGATCCGCGCCTCGTAAACCTCACCCTTGGCCGCCGGCACCATCGGCCCCAAGGCGCCCGACATGACGACGTCCCCGGCCGACAACGGCCGGCCCCGGGCGGTCATGACCTCCGCCAGCCAGCGCACCGCGTTGATGGGATGACCGAGGCAGGCGGCCCCGGCGCCGACCGAAACGGGCTCGCCGCGGTTTTCCACCACCATGCCGCACATGCGTCCGTCGAAGCCGTCCAACGCAACCTTGTCGTTGCCCAGGATGAAGAGCCCCGACGAGGCATTGTCGGCCACCGTGTCGACGATGGTGATGTCGAAATTCGCGATCCGGCTGTCGACGACCTCGATCGCCGGGGCGGCATAGGCGACGGCGCGGATCACGTCCGCGGTGCTCGGCTTGTCCAGATGCAGGTCCTTGTCCAGGATGTAGGCCACTTCCGCCTCGACCCGTGGCTGGGAAACCCGGCTCGCCGGGATTTCCTCGCCGTCCGGCACCGCCATGTCGTCGAACAGCATGCCGTAATCCGGCTGATCGACCCCCAATTGGGTCTGAACCGCCTTGGCGGTCAGGCCGATCTTGCGGCCCACCAGGCGGGCGCCTTCGCGCAGGCGCCACAGGGTCACATCCTCTTGAACGGCATAGGCGCCGTCGATGTCGCCCTTGTCGAGAAGATCCCGGATCGGCTTGTCCGCCTTCCCGCTCTTGTAGGCGTTGATAATCCTCTCGGACGCCTGATGAATGGCTGAAGCTGAGGTCATCGAGACGGTCCTCCTCCCTGGGAATTTCCGGTGATTTCTTGCCGGCGAGCCTATCCGACGGCGGATGCCTAGACAATCGCCCGGGATCGGGCAACCCGGGCCCAACCGGTGTCCGACGCTCGGACGAGAAATGCGGGCTACTAGACCGGTGCCGGCGTCGCGCCCTTGGTCCCCGTGCCGAATGCCGCCTCCGGTCCGCCGAATTTGGCGACGAGTTCGTTCTGATCGTCCTTGGCGCGGCGGTCGACAGCCTCGGGATCGACGAGTTCACGGAGGGCGGCGTGCATCTCATCGAGATATGCCTTGGCGCCCGGGTCGCCCGCAAGGTTGATCGTTTCCTCGGGGTCGTCTTCCAGATCGAACAGCTCCGGCTCGAAGCCCACATAGTAGATGTATTTCCACCGGCCGCGGCGGATCATGAACGCCCCGGAGGGCGAACCCGCGGCGTGATACTCGGAAAATGCGATCCGCTCGGGCTCGTCGCTTTCGCCGGCCAGTTGGAACCATGAACGTCCCGGCAGATTCCCGGCATCGTCGGGAACGTCCACGCCGAGCCCGTCCAGGATGGTCTGGTAGCTGTCCACCAAACTGACGGTCGTGCGGCAAATCCGGCCTTCGGGAACGTCCGGCCCGGCGACCATCAGCGGAATGCCGGCCGCCTCTTCGTACATGTTGGATTTGCCCCACAGACCACGGGCGCCGACATTGTCGCCGTGGTCCGAGGTGTAGACGATGCGCGTGCCCTCGGCGAGGCCGGATGATTTGAGGGTGTCCAGTACCCGCCCGATTTGCGCATCGACGTAAGTGCAGAGGCCGAAATAGGCCGCCTGGGCAACCTTGCGGTCGTCCGGGGTCAACGCCTCGTCGGTGCCGTGAAACCGCGCCATGGTATCGGCCCACGGGTGGCGCTCGTATCCGTCCTCGGGCCGCAGTTTCATGGGCGGCAGGTCGCCGGTCGGATACATGTCGTAATATTCCCGCGGCACCACCAGCGGAAAATGCGGCGCCACGAAGCCGAGATACAGCACCCAGGGCCGGTCGGCCGGCCGGGCGGCCATGGCCTCCAGCCATTCGCAGGCCGTGTCGGCGATGGTCCGGTCATAGATGTTGTACTTGGACTCTCCGGGGCCGAGGGTCTCGCCCAGCATTTTTTGTCCGCGCGGGTTGCCCAGCGGCAACGGGTCCCGCACCGACCCCCAGACCTGGCCGATCCCGCCCATGATGTGCATGGGGTGACGCTGCGTGCTGAACCCGGTGGGGTCGGTCTCGTTGCGGTAATGGAGCTTGCCGACGGATTCGACGGCGAACCCGAGGTCGATCAGATGGTGTCCCCATCCCCGGATCCGGCCGTCATAGGCCAAGGCGTTGTCCCAATAGCCGATGTCATGGACATAGCGGCCGGTCGCCCACGCGGCTCGTGCGGGAATGCAGATGGGCGAATTGGAATAGGCGGCGGTGAAGCGGGTCCCCGCCGCGGCCAGCGCATCCAGGTTCGGGGTCTTCACGTGCGAATGGCCGGCACACCCCAGCATCTTGGGGTTGTGCTCGTCGGACATGATGAACAGCAGGTTCCTGGGTTCCATGGATCAGCCGAGTGCCTTCTGGTTGCGGGCGAAGAAGAGGACGACGAAAACCGCGAGCGCAATGAAGGCGATGGAAATCGGGCTCGCAAACAGGAACCAGGGGTTCGATCCGGTGGCCGAGAACGCTTGCCGCATCGCCTCCTCCAACCGGTTCGCCAGAATGAACGCGATGACAAAGGGCAGCACCGAGATATCGAGCTTGCGCATCAGGTAGCCGATGAATCCGAAGAACAGGGTGAAGTAGATGGCGAACATATCGGTGTTCTGGACGTAGATCGCGGTCAGGGTCAGCAGCAGAACCACCGCCAGCAGACGCTGCTTCGGCACCCTGACCATGATCCCGGTGGCCCGCATGAACACGCCGCCGATGGTCCAGTTCAGGATGTTGGCGCATATCATCGTGGTGAACAGCCCGAAGACGATGACCATCTCCGGGTTGATTTGACCGGGAATGATACGGAAAACCGTCGGGCCGGGATTGAAGCCGCCGATGGATTCGGCGGCCAGGATGATGAACACCGCCGAAACGTTCCCGGGAATACCCAGTGACAGGACCGGAATCAGGTTCGCCCCGGCCACCGAAGAGTTTGCCGCTTCGGTGGCGGCAACGCCCTCCGGCACACCGTCACCGAAAGTCTTCTCGCCTTTGTGCATCTTCTTGCCGCTGGCGTAGCCGAGCGTCGCGGCGAGCACCGACCCGATCCCGGGAAGCGCACCGATAGCCGTCCCGATCACCGCCGATGTGCCGACGAACGGGAGAATGCGGCGAATGTCGGAAAAGCGGAGTTTGTTGTCTCCCTTCGGTTCGATGGTGGTGATTTCCGAGCGCTCGCGCATTTCGCGCCACATGTCTTCCAGGGACTTGAAAACCTCGCCCAGGATCAGAACGCCGACCACCGCGCTGACCAAGGGGAACCCATTGCCGAGTTCTTCGCTCCCCATCGACAGACGCGGATATCCATCCTCGCCCGTTCCGATGTAGGCCATGAACAGTCCGAGCAGCGCGCCGAGAATGCCCTTCCACACCGACTTGCCGACGACGGCGGCGATGAACGCCAGCGACAGGATGATCAAGGCGGCTTTCTCCGGGAAATCGAGGAACCGCTCCACCAGGATGGCCAGGAACGGCGCCGAAGTGATCAACACGATGTCGGAAAAGGTGTCACCGGTCACCGAGGAGAAGTGTGCGACCCGGAGCGCCTTGCCGGATTGGCCGTTCTTGGTCATGGGGTAGCCGTCGAACGTCGTCAGAACGGAATCCGGCGTTCCGGGCGTATTGAACAAAATCGCCGGGACCGCACCGCCGACGGTCGAACCCTTCATGATGCCGACCAGGAAGCCCAGGACCGGCAATAGTGCGTCGGGCGTAAAGCCGAATACGGAGATCAGGATGGGCAGTGAAATGGCCATGGCGAACGGACCGCCGAGCCCTGGCGTGGCTTCCACCACGATGCCGCCGAAAAAGCCGCAAAAGACCATGACCAGCGTGATCGAAATGGGCAGGCCGAAAATCGAGAACGCCGGGTCGGCGGTAAACACCGCCAACACGCCCAGCCAGACGTGATCCAGGATACCCATTACTGGTCACCGTTGGGCGGCAACAGG
>JAPPFK010000163.1 GCA_028823885.1 Rhodospirillales bacterium
ATTCCATCCTGGTCGGGACCATCGCCACCGGCCAGTGGGAAGACCGCTTCAAGGCGCGCGCGCCCGAGGGCGTTTCCATGGACGAATGGCTGGAGGGCCTGGCAAGGGATCGGGGAATCCCGCTTGGCCGTTTCGGCAAGCCCGAGGAAGCCGCCGCCGCCGTTCTGTTCCTGGCGTCCAGCCAGGCCTCGTTCATTACCGGCGTGCAGATGGAAGTCGCCGGAGGAGTGTCCCGCTTTGCCTGATCAACAACCCACCGTCGGCGACCTCGTCGCGGCGTTTCTCCATGCCGGCGGCGTCGGCGCCGCCTTCGGGGTCATCAGCATTCACAACATGCCGATCCTGGATGCAATCGGCCGGGCCGGAAAAATCCGCTTCGTCCCAAGCCGGGGCGAGGCGGGCGCGGTCAACATGGCGGACGCCTATGCGCGGGCCGGCAATCGCCTGGGCGTCTGTTTCACCAGCACCGGCACGGGGGCCGGCAACGGCGCCGGCGCGCTGGTCGAGACGGACACCGCCGGAACGCCGCTGCTGCACATTACCGGTCAGATCGACACGCCTTACCTCGACAAGGGCATGGCCTATATCCACGAGGCCAAGGCGCAGTTGAAAATGCTGGAGGCCGTCTCGAAGGCCGCGTTCCGCATTTCGAGGCCGGAAGAGGCGCTGGACGTGCTCCGTATCGCGGCGCAAATGGCGCTGACGGCCCCCAACGGGCCGGTGAGCGTGGAGATTCCGGCGGATGTCCAGGCAGCCGCCGTGGATATTCCCGAAGACGTTTCACCTCCGGACGCGCCGTTGATCCGGCCGGACCCGGCGGACCTGGACGAACTGGCGGCAACCGTGCGGGCGGCCAAGCGGCCGCTGCTGTGGCTCGGCGGCGGCGCCCGTCACGCCGGCGACGCGGTCGCCAGGCTGGTGGACAAGGGCATCGGCGTGGTGACCTCGGTGAACGGCCGGGGGATCGTCGGCGAGGATCACCCGCTGAGCCTCGGCGCATTCAACATGACCCCCGAATCCGAAGCATTCTATGAGACCTTGGATGCCGTTGTGGTGGCGGGTTCGCGCCTTCGCGGCAACGAGACCCGCAACTACACGCTCCCGTTCCCGAAGACATTGGTACGGATAGATGCCGACCCGGCGTCCAAAAACCGGTGTTTCAGGAGCTCGCAGTTTATCTGCGCCGACACGGCCCTTGTGCTGGACGGTCTCGCGGAGCGGCTTACCGACGGGCCGAAGATCGACAATTCCTATGCACGGGACCTTGCCGAGGCCAAGGCGGCGGCCGAAGAGCGGATGCGGGACGAATTGGGACCATATGCGGACATTTGCGCCGCATTGCAAAGCGTAACGCCGGCAAATGCGCCCTGGGTGCGGGACATCACGCTCTCCAACAGCACCTGGGGAAACAGGCTGTTTCGGATTCACGGTCCCCACGACGGTATTCATGCGCTGGGCGGCGGAATCGGACAGGGGGTTCCCATGGGGGTCGGCGCGGCGGTGGCGGCGCCCGGCCGAAAATCGGTTCTGCTCACCGGCGACGGCGGTCTCATGCTGTGCGTCAGCGAGTTGGCGACCGCCGTTCAAGAGAAAGCGGATCTCGCCATTATTTTGATGAACGACGGCGGTTACGGGGTGATCAAGAACATCCAGAACGCCAAGTTCGGCGGCCGGCATTATTTCGCGGACATGCGGAACCCGGATTTCGCGCAGCTTTGCGCCGCCGTAAATCTGCCCCACCGGCTCGTCAAGGACACCGGCTCCTTTGCCGAAGCGGCCGCCGAAGCCATCGCGGTCGACGGCCCGGCCGTGGTCGAGGTGGATATGTTGTCGGTGGGACCGTTCAAAAAGCCTTTCGGCGGGCCGCCGCCGCCTACGGCCGACTAGATCGGCTCTAAGAATTTTTCTCCAGCGCCGCCTTTACCCGCGGCGGGGACAGCGGCAGGGCGGCCACCCGCACCCCTGTCGCGTCGAACAACGCATTGGCGATGGCCGGCGCCACCGGCAGCATGCCGCCTTCGCCCATTCCCTTGGCGCCGAAGGGGCCGGGGCCGTGCCCCTGCTCCTGGGTGATGGAGACGAATTCCTGGGGCAGGTCCTGGGCCATGGGGACGCGGTAGGCGAGCGCGTCGCCGTTCATGAGCCGCGTTCCGTCGTAAACCATTTCCTCGAACAAGGCCTGACCCAGGCCCATGACCGCGGCGCCTTCGTCTTGCCCCCGGCAGACGAGGGGGTTGATGGCTTGGCCGGCGTCTCCCGAAACCACCAGCTTGTGGACGGTGATGAGACCGGTGTCGGGGTCCACCTCGATATCCGCGGCCCCCCAGCCCAACTCCCAGAAGACGCATTGCGTCTCCAGGGGCGCGGCATGGTCGGTCTCCGCCTTGTGGAAGCCGTCGGCGGTGAATTCCCAGCCCGTGCCGCCGAAATATCCCATGATCATCGGCGCCAGCGGCAGGGCCTCGTTGCCCTTGCGAATGTGCCAATCCTCGAGGTCGAGGTCTTGCGGCTCGGCGCCCAGGCGGTCAGCGGCGAAATCCAGGACTTGCGCCCTGAGTGACCGGGCGGCCCGTTCCACGGCCTGGCCCATGACCGAAATAGCCGAACTGGCGTTCGTGCCCTGGTCGAACGGCGTGTGGTCGGTATTGATCGGCATGTAACGGACCCGTCCCGCCGGCGCGCCCAATATTTCGGCGACGACGGCGGCGAGCGCCGAATGAGCGCCCTGGCCGATCTCCACCGTGCCGCAATGAAGGAATATATCGCCGAAAGTGGACACCTTGACCCGGGCCTGCGCCGGCTTGTTCACGCCGCCGCCGTCCTTGAAGCCGAGCGCCAGACCGACCCCCCGGTTGGGGAGGGGATTTCTTTTGCGCTCGCGGTAGCCGATTTCGCGGGCGACCAATTCCAGTCCCTCGCGGAGGTCGCTGTCCATGCCGCTTTCGCCGGGCACGAACGGCTCGCCGAGATCGATCAGGTTCTTCATGCGAAATTCAAGGGGATCGATTCCCAGGCGGCCGGCGATCATGTCCATCTGGGATTCGCACGCCCAGCTTGTCTGGGTGCCGCCAAAACCCCGGAACGGTCCGGCGGGCGCCGTATTGGTCATGACGCAGTAGCAGGACGTCCGGATGTGCCGGTAGCGGTAGGGCCCGGGAATCCGGTAACCGGCCTTCTCGGCGACCAACGGGCTCGCGTCGGAGTAGGCGCCGGAATCCAGGAAAATCTCGCTGTCGCGGGCAACCAGCGTGCCGTCCTTCATCACCCCGGTCTTCAGCTTCAGGATCGCCGCGTGCTGGGTGTTGGTGAGAAAGTTTTCATCGTGGGTGAGGGCGAACCGGACCGGCCGGCCGGTCATCCGCGCCAGCAGTATGGCGATGGGTTCCGCCTTGCAGTTGTTTTTCGAGCCAAAGCCGCCGCCCACGAACGGGACGCGGACGCTGATATTGTTTTCCGGCAGCTTGAACACCCGGCCCAGTTCCTTGCGGAGCGCGAAGGGGTTCTGACAGCTGGTCGACACTTGGATCCTGTCGCCGTCCAGCCATTGGGCGACCGCGGCGAAGGGTTCCAGGTGGAAATGCTGCATGCGGGAGAAGTGAAAGGTGTCTTCGAAAACATGGTCGCAGGTCTCGAAGACATCAGGCGAGCCGGTCTCGTAGTTGAACCGGTAGCAGACGTTGGACCGGGGGCGAAGCTCGGCCGAGGCGCCGGCGCCATAGGCGGGGACGATCCCCATGGGCGCCTCTTCGAACAGTTCGGCCGCGCCGTCCGAGAGTGCGTCTTCGATCGAGGCGACCGGCGGAAGTTCTTCGTACTCGACCTCGATCAGGCGCAGCGCCGCATCGGCGATGGCCTCGGTCTCGGCGGCGACCGCCGCCACCGTGTCGCCCTCGTAGCGCACCTTGTCCAACGCGACGATGGGCTGATCCTTGATGAAATAGCCGTAGGTCGGCGCGATATCATCGCCGATTTCGTCGCGGGTCAGAACGGCATGAACGCCGGGCAGCTCGCGGGCGGCCGAGGCATCTATGCCGGCAAGCCGGGCATGGGCGATTGCGCTCCGCAGCACCTTGGCGTGCAGCATGCCGGGCAGCGATATGTCGGTCGTGTAGCCGGCCTTGCCGCGCACCTTCTCCCCAGCGTCCTTGCGCCGCGCCGGCCGGCCGACAACGTCGAGGCGGGTGCTTTCGTTCATCGCTTTGTTTCCGCGTTCGCGGCCTCCGCGGCCTTGGCGACCGCCTCGGCGATCAGCTCATAGCCGGTGCAGCGGCAGATGTTGGAGCTGAGCCACTTTCGGATGGTCTCGCCGGAGGGGTTGGGGTCCCGGTCCAGCAGCGCCCGGGTCAGCATGATCATTCCCGAAGTGCAGTAGCCGCACTGGAACGCGCTGAGATCGGCGAAGGCCGCCTGCACGGGATCAAGCTCGCCATCGGCATCCTCCAGGCCCTCGACCGTCCGAATTTCCGCTCCGTCGGCCTCGAAGGCGTAGGCCGAACACGACGATACGGGGATGCTGTCGAGGTGGACCGTGCAGGCGCCGCAGACCGCGTGGCCGCAGGCGATCTTGGTGCCGGTCAGCCCGCGGGCTTCGCGGATGAAGTCGGCGAGCGTGGCCGAGGTCGGCACCTCGGCTGCAACGGGCTCACCGTTGACGGTGCAGGTGATGGAGACGGTATCGCTCACCAATCATTCCTTCGCCAGCCGGGCCCGCTGCCGTTTCAGCAGCGCCGCACCCGTTCCCGCTACATAGTCGCGGGTCAGCAGCACATCGTTGAAGTCGACCGGAAGGCCGGAAAACCGGGCCTCGGCCGCGTCGCCCGGATCGCCGGACAGCAGCGCCGGCCGGAGGAACCGGGTGCCCACCGCGACCCGCTCGATCCCGCCCGTCGCGGCGGCCTGGGTCATCCACGGCCGGAGAGTCCGGTCGTAATCGAGCGCCAGGCCGTCGGTCAGCGGGATTTCAATTTCGGTCAGCAGCGAGCGGTCCAGATCCCCGGCCGTCCAGATATCCGCCGCCGTCAGCTCTCGCCGGCCGGCCGAAGACTCGAAGATCAGCCGGGCATCCAGGGCAGCCAGCAGGATCGGCACTTCGTAGGCCGTCCGCCGGGCCATGACGTTGCCGCCGATGGTCGCCCGGAACCGGATGCGGACATTGGCGATGGCGCCCAACGCCCCGGCCAGTCCGGGGATCGCCGTCACTTGATCATGGGTGCTCAGCTCGTCCAGGGTCGCAAGGGCGCCGATTGCCAACGTCCCGTTTCGGACCTCGGCGCCGCGCAAGCCGTCGAGCGTATTGAGGGTCAGGAGTGACGGAACGGAACGGCCCTCGTGAACCGACAGGCACAGATCGGTCCCGCCCGCGTAGCAGACGGGGGGCGTTTCCTCGGACCCCAGAATCTCAACGGCTTCGGCGGGCGTGGTTGGCCGGAACAGCCGAAACGGCGGAAGTTGCCGCACCGGCGGGAGCATGCTGGCGGATTGGTCGAGCGGGCTCATCGGGACCGAGTGTGGCCCGGAAAAGCCGCCCGCTCAATATGTTAGGTCGTGCCCGGCGGCCTGACCCGGAGCAGCTTGCCGTTTCTCTCGTCGGTAAGCAGGTAGAGGAAGCCGTCCGGTCCCTGCCGGACATCCCGGATCCGCCCGAACTCACGGCCGAACAGGCGCTCCTCCTTGACCACCTTGCCGTCCTTGACCTCGAGGCGGGCCAGCAGCTGGAACTTGAGGGCGCCGACGAAGATGTTGCCCTTCCAGCGGGGGAACGCGTCACCGGTGTAGAACGCCATGCCGGACGGCGCGATGGACGGATCCCAGAAGTAGACCGGCTGCTCCATGCCCGGCTTGGCGGTGCCTTCGCCGATGGAACCGCCCCAGTAATGCTTGCCGTAGGAAATGACCGGCCAGCCGTAATTCTTTCCGGCTTCGGGGCGGTTGATTTCGTCGCCGCCCCGGGCACCGTGGGCAACGGTCCACAGAGACCGTGTCCGCGGATTCCAGATGGCGCCTTGTGCATTGCGGTGGCCGATGGACCATATTTCCGGCAGGCCCTTGGCGCCGTCGGCGAAGGGATTGTCGGCCGGGATCGACCCGTCCCGATTGATGCGCAACACCTTGCCGGCGTGATCCATGGGGTCCTGGGCGCGTTCCCTCTGGCCGCGATCGCCCGTGGTGATGAACAGCTTCTTGTCCGGTGAAATCACGATACGCGAGCCGAAGTGCCGTCCGCCGCCGCTTTTCCGCTTCATGGAAAAAATGACCCGGACCTTTTGGAGCCGCGGGGTCTGGCTGAGGACGAGTCGCGCGCGGGCAACCGCCGTGCCCGCGTCGTCGCCATCGGCGGAGGGCTCGGAATAGCTCAGGAAAATGGTCCGGTTCCTGGCAAAGTCGGGATCGGCGGCCACG
The DNA here is from genome assembly GCA_028823885.1 of Rhodospirillales bacterium. Taxonomy (GTDB): domain Bacteria; phylum Pseudomonadota; class Alphaproteobacteria; order Rhodospirillales; family UBA2165; genus JAJDXO01. The sequence continues at coordinate 6,400 of JAPPFK010000163.1, forward strand.
TCCATCAGCCCGCCCTGTCCGCCGGCCCATACCCTTGGAACGCCGGCGACCTTGGTGGTTTTTCCGTCCGCGCCGACCAGGTTGAGGCCGCCATCCCGTTCCGTGACCAGCATGGAACGGTCCGGCAGGAAGGCCAGGCCCCAGGGGTGAGCGAAGCCCGAGGCGACGGTCTCCACGGTGACGTCGTGCAGCTCGGTCTTGAAGACCTGTGCGGCCGCGGGGGAAATCGCAAGGCCGAGAACGGCGGCGGCGAGAAGGCTGCGTTTCATGACATCTGCTCCCTAGAGCCGATCATGGTTTGTCGGAATCGCTTTACGATGCCGACAATCCATGTGAATCGGCTCTACACTATTGATATAGATCGGATTCACATGTTTTGACAAAACCGCGCCGTGGTTTCGTCAAAACATGA
>JAPPFK010000106.1 GCA_028823885.1 Rhodospirillales bacterium
TTTTATTTTTTTCTCTCCTTCGCGCCGCGGGGGGGGGCCCCGCGCCGCGCCCCCCGCGCCGCGCCGGCCCCCCCCCCCCCCCCCCCCCGGGCCGCGGCATCCACGGGCAGCCCATCGAGTTCGAGTACGTGCGGCTTCACTAGGCGGATTCACTAAACCGCCCCACCCGTTCCAACGAAAAGCCCCGGCAACGACGCCGGGGTTTTTTTGATAAGTGGAGTAAATAACTTGAACGCCGCAATCGTTCTATAGGTTACCGATTGTCTATCCTCGGACATTACCTACTCCCCAATTATTTCTGCTATCTCGGCAAAGCACTCAATCGAACGGTTTGGCGATACCGCCATTCTTGAAACCTGTTTCTCACGCTCGACATCATCATCAGTCCAGTGGGACACCTTTCTCAAAAGTTCGTACTCTTCCTTGTGCTGGACTCCACCATAAGCGGCGAATACATCCGTCACCAAAGCTGCCTGCGCCATCGCGATATCCTTCATTAGGCTGTCACCAAGATAAATGCATTCCGTTGGTTCCCGGCCCACATCCTTGACGATATCCAGCAAGACCTCAGGATCGGGTTTGACGACCCCAGGCGGCAAGTTCCTGTGCTCCGCGAATGCAAGAACGGCGTCGCCATTTCCTGCATTCAGCGAAGCCTTTGGCAGAAAAAAAACAGGCAACTCATGATCCGGGGGCGAGTACACGTAGTCGATTAACGGATCTAGCCCGAGCCGTTTAACCCGGAAATTGGTGTAGTACGCGAGGCTCTCGGTGTAGAGAACGATCTGTACCCCACATTGACGTAGCCGGATAAGTGTCTCTTCAACTCCAGGGTACAATGCCAAGCTGTGCTTGCGTGCGCTTCGATACGCGTGAATGGCATCATCAAAGATGTGAGTGATATCTTCAGCTGGATACCTTTCACGCAGAGCCGGAATTTCTTCAAGCAAGAAGGCATATTCCGACGTCCTATACTTTTGGTGAATTTCCCGAATTTCGGGAAAAAGTACGTCTTCGGAAATACCACTGATCCGAACAACTTCGGCAATCATGGCGCTAAAGCTCTGATACCAAACGTGGAACCAGTCGTAGAGGGTGTTGTCAAAATCGGTAATAAGGGTCTTGGGTCGCATTATTTCGTCTGCCATCTGCCAATTATCACGACAATACCCAATTTCCACAATTCACCCTATCCGGCCAGCAGAGCCGGACCGGTGGGCCAGGGCTTTTTTGACGGCCGCCGATGGAACGTCTGAATTCCGCGCTTTATAGTGCGGGGGAACGAACACCACCCGAGACCCCGGCCATGTCCCTTCGATCCTCCGCCGCCCGATACGGTTCCCTCGCCCAAGGCCTGCACTGGCTGACGGCGCTGCTGATCGTCTGCCTGTTCATTGCCGGCAACGTCATGGACGACCTGGCGGCGGGCCAGAAGCTGACCGTCTATCGGGCCCATGCCGCCGGCGGCATCACGGTGCTGGTCCTGACCCTCGTCCGGCTGATCTGGCGGTTCATGGACCGGGACCGCCCAGAACTGCCGGCCGGCATGTCCGGGCGAATGCGCTTCGCCGCGCGGGCGGCCCATTGGCTGATCTATCTGCTGATGCTGGCCATCACCGGCTCGGGGATCGCCACACTGATCGTGAGCGGCCTCGGCGAAATCCTGTTCATGGGCGCGGACCGGCCGATCCCCGACCGCATCGGCGTACTGCCCAGGGATGCCCACGAGCTGTTCGCGACGCTCTTGATGTGGCTCTTGTTCCTGCACGTCGCCGCCGCCCTCTATCACCATTATTTCCGCAAGGACGACGTACTGCGCCGGATGATGCCGCGCGGATCTCGAGGCCGTTGACGGACGGCGCCGGCCCGGCGCCTAGTCCGCCCGGTCTGCTCGGGCGAGCCGTTCCTCCGCGAATTTGCGGATCAGGCGGCCGAGTTCCTTCTGACCGACGGCCTGCTCGGCCTCTTCGGGTCCGTACCAGGCCCGTTCCCGCAGACGGGATTCGGGGTAATCCTCGGCCTGGTGGACGACCTCCATGGGATAGACCCTGACCCGGCAGGTGTCGCCGCCCTTTTCCCGGCGCTTGGTATAGACGTATGAGCCGATGGGGCGCCGGGCGACGACTCCCGAGAGCCCCGCCTCCTCGAATGCCTCGAAACGCGCCGTCTCGCGCGCCGTCAGCCCCGGTTCGATGTGCCCCTTGGGGACGATCCACCGGCGCGAGGTGCGCGACGTGACCAGCATGCATTCCACATCGCCATCCACGATCCGGTAGGGCAGGACGCCGACCTGACCAACCAGGACGAGATTGATCATCGTCCCGCCCTCCCATCGTATCGGGCCGTTTTCATCGTCGATTCGCTCTTTTCAGGCATGGGCCTCGGACCTCCCGCAAATTCCATGCAAATCCGGGGCGCGCGCGATCCCGTCGACCCGCGCCAAACCCGTTGACCACCGCCAAATAGCAGCCATGTCATTAAAAGGAGATTAAACCGTAACATTTCTGTTGACGCCAACGCCAGCGCGAGCGAAACCCGCCGGGTCGGCGCCTGGGCCGGCCGTCTGCAAAGGGACCCCATGAGTCTGTCTCCCGAACCTCCCGAATCCGGCCTCACCAAGAAAACCACCATCGACAAGGACCTCAAGCGGATCGTCCAGCTTGAGAAGGCCACCAGCCGAATATCCCAGCGCAACCTGAATCTGGGCTTCGGGCTGCTGTTCCTGCTCGGCGTCTGGATCTTCACCTTCTTCCAGGCGGGCGCCGGCGACAGCTATACGGTGATCGCCATCGCCGCCATCATCGGCGGCTATATGGCGATGAATATCGGCGCCAACGACGTCGCCAACAATGTCGGCCCGGCGGTGGGCTCCAAGGCGCTGACGCTGGTCGGCGCCCTCGTCATCGCCGCCATCTTCGAGGCGGCCGGCGCATTGATCGCCGGCGGCGACGTGGTCACCACCATTTCCAAGAACATCATCAACACCGAGGCCATCGCCGACCGTTCGACATTCGTCTGGGCGATGATGGCGGCCCTTCTCTCGGCCGCGGTCTGGGTCAACCTCGCGACCTATCTGGGCGCGCCGGTCTCCACCACCCATTCCATCGTCGGCGGCGTCATGGGCGCCGGGATCGCCGCCGCCGGGATGGCATCGGTCAACTGGGCCGTCATGGCCAAAATCGCCGCGAGCTGGGTCATTTCGCCGGTGCTGGGCGGGATCGTCGCCGCCATATTCCTGGGCTTCGTCAAGTTCGCCGTGCTTTACCGGGAAGACAAGATATCGGCAGCCAAGAGATGGGTGCCGGTCCTGGTCGGCATCATGGCCTGCGCGTTCTCGGTCTATCTGGTGATGAAGGGCCTGAAACGGATTTGGAAGCCGGAGGCCGAAATTGTGGCGGCCATCGGCGTCGCCGCCTTTGCCGCCACCTATTTTCTGGTCAAGGTGCGGGTGGCGCGGGCCGCGGTACATTTGGAAAACCGGCGCAAGTCGGTCGGCGACCTGTTCACGGTGCCGCTGATTTTTGCCGCGGCATTGCTCTCGTTCGCGCACGGCTCGAACGACGTCGCCAATGCGGTCGGGCCGCTCGCGGCCATCGTCAGCGCGGTCAGCGGCGGCGAGGTGGGCGCCAAAGTGACCCTGCCCCTCTGGGTGCTGGCCATCGGCGCGGTCGGTATCTCGATCGGCCTGTTGCTGTTCGGGCCCAAGATTATCGAGATCGTCGGCGAGAAAATCACCAAACTCGACCGGGTGCGCGCTTTCTGCGTCGCCTTGTCGGCCGCCATCACGGTGATCGTCGCCTCCACCCTGGGCCTGCCCGTCAGTTCGACCCACATCGCGGTCGGCGCGGTGTTCGGCGTCGGATTCTTACGGGAATTCATCACCAACCGGCGGGTCAACATCCCCGCTCCGCGGGCCGTCGGCGCCGCCCCGAATTTGGACCCGGAACACAGCGGGGTTTATCGCTCCTGGTCCAAGGCCCGGCAGCGGAAATTGGTGCGCCGGCGCCATCTCATGACCATTGTCGCGGCGTGGCTGATCACCGTCCCCTCCTCCGCATTGCTGGCCGCGGCGTTCTTCTGGCTGATTTCGACGGTGACCTGAGCAGCCGCCGGAAGCACGGTATTGCCGCCTTCCGTCCGCCCTTCCCCCTGGACTCCGAAACCCGGTCAGGGGTAGGATTTTGTCTCCGGCTGCATAAGCCTGGAGGTAGCAAGGAGGGTAGGTAGCTCTATGAATGAGACCGGCTCCTGTACCGCCCCCGGACGACGGGGGCACCGGTAAAGCAGGCGGCGGACATCCGCCGGACACCGATACAATCGAATATCTACTTAATCGACGCGCAACCGCGCCGTCGACATAGAGTTTCCGGCTTATCCGCTGGAACCGAGCGAAATGCGAAACATTGCGCCCCGCCGGGACCCCTCGGCGGGGCTTGCGCGTCCGGCCGGGCGGCGGCCTCGCTTATTGGCTTAGCTCTCAGGCCACGCGCCCTGTCGTGCCGGAGGCGCTACGCCTACTCCGCCGCTTGGGTTTCTTCCCGCACCCCGTTGGCGCGGAGCGCCGCAAGGGTCTCCTCGGCCGACAATGTAAACCCGAGCGCCGTCGAGATGCAGAGAAGCGCGGCTTCGTGCTGTGCCTCGCCGTCCATGGAGCCGACGCAATCGGTCACCACGATCGGCAGGAAGTCGAGAGTGTTGGCGGCGGCCACCGTGCACAGCACGCACGAATTGGTGTTTACCCCGGTGACCAGCAGGGTGTTTACATCACGCGACCGCAACGCGAATTCCAGATCCGTCGCGTAGAAGCAATCCTTCCGCTTCTTGGTATCGATGACCAGGTCACCGTCCGCGTAGAGTCCGGGCATGATCTCCGTGCCGGGCGTGCCCTGGAGGTTGTGGCGGAACTGGTTCTTGCGGGTGTCGCCCGCCTGATCGGCCTTGGTGCGCCAAAAGGGATTGCCCGCCGTTTCGGATGGGTCCCGGTATTGGGACACCACATGAACGATGGGAATGCCGAGAGCGCGGCAGGAATTATTGAAAACTTCGTTTGATTTGGTCACCGCGTCGGCGACTTCGGGCGGCGCCGGCAGGGTCGCCACCTCCATATCCAGGTGCCCGCGATGGAGATCGATTGCGACCACGGCGGGCCGGACGATTTCAAGACCGAGGTTCATGGTTCGCCTCCTCTCCTACTTTAACCGGGCTTCGATGCGTTGGGCGATAACTTTCGCATCCCTCTCCTTCCAGCCCTCGTAGCCGAAGGCTACTTCGGCGGCGTAGGCCCAGGGAGTTGGTGCATCAAATAGGCTCGTCATGCCCGTGCTTGACACGGGCATCCACGCATTGGTGGTCATCTGCACACGTGGATGGCCGGGCCACTTTGCCGGCTGGCCCGGCCATGACGCACTCTGTTTGCGGCACACTCCAGCCCCCATCACCGGCCTTGACTCGTCGGGGCCGAACGGCATATCGTAAGAACTCTTACGATTTATGTGCTGGAGGACACAGCCATGCCCGACGAAACCGCGGGAATGACCGGCCGCACCCGAGGCAGGGTGGTCGCCGGAGAACCGGTCGCCGATAGGGCGGCCTGGACCGGCAAGGAGTTCGAAGCGAGCACGGCCTGGCGTTACGCCGCGACCGGCGAGGAACTGGATCACCTGGTTGCCATGGCGAAGCGGATAGCCGCGGGTCTCGACGGCGATCCCGACGGGCTTCTCACCATGCGCGCCGGCGCCTTCGACCTCGGGCCCTTTGGCGAGCGGGTGAGAGACGAAATTCTGCCCCAGGTCCGGGACGGCCTCGGCGTCGCGCTCTATCGCGGCCTGCCGATGGACGACCTGACCCTGCTCGAAGCGGCCGTGATCTATTGGGGCATGGGCCAGCATCTCGGCGTCGCGCAGTCCAACAACCCGGAAGGCGACATGATCGGCCACGTCCTCGATACCGGGAAGGATTACGACGACCCCAAGCACCGGGGCTACCAGACCAGGGCGACCATGGACTATCACTGCGACCAGACGGATTTGGTCTGCCTGCTGTGCATCAACGAAGCGAAATCGGGCGGGCTTTCGAAACTCGCCAGCAGCTATGCCGCCTACAACGAGTTGCTGAGGCGCCGGCCCGATCTGGTGGAGGTCATGCGGCAGCCCTATTGCTGGACCAAGCACGCCGAGACCAATTCCGGCGAGGATCCCTACTACCAGAGCCCGGTGTTCAACTTCACCGACGGCACCCTGTCGATCTCGTTCGGTCCCCAGCACATCACGAAGGGCCACGCCCTGGACGAAGCGCCGGACATTACGCCGGCTCAACTCGAAGGCATCCGAGTGATGGAAGGAATCGCCGAGGAGATTCATGCCGAAATGGAACTCAAGCGCGGCGACATCCAGTTTTGCAACAACTACACCGTGCTGCATACCCGCACGGCATTCGAGGATTGGCCCGAACCGGAGCGCAAACGGACCCTGTGGCGGCTATGGCTCAACCTCGACGATTTCCTGCCCCGCACCGCCTATTCCAAGCAATGGGCCCAGGGGGTCAGCATCGACGGCGCCGGGCAGCGGATCGAACTGGTTTATCCGGGCTGAGGTCTGTCTAAGGCTGGAACTGGGTAAAGGGGAATATCCTGGATGCCCCGCACCAAGGCGGGGCATGACGCGAAATACTGAATCAAAGAAGCTCGTCATTACCCGGCTTGTCCGGGTAATCCAGAACAACGTGGATGCCCGTGTCGAGCACGGGCATGACGGCTTC
>JAPPFK010000012.1 GCA_028823885.1 Rhodospirillales bacterium
AGCCGCCGTTTTCGGCGGCTTTTTTGCCGCTCGACCGCCTGGACGCGGCGCAGGCGGTAACCTCGGTTAGAAATGCGGGCTAAGCGTTCGCCGGCGCGGCTTCCGGGAGGGGCAGCCGGTTCCAGGTGCATTTCACCTCGATGCCGCCGTCACCCAGCAGCGTGCCGACCGGGCAGCGATCCTCGGCCAGGACCGCCAGCCGCTCCAGTTTGGCATCCGGCTCCTCGGTTTCGATGTCGATGGTCATTTCCGCTTCGGTGAAGCGCAGAAGCAGGTTTTTCTCCTCGTCGCGGACCACCATGTTGGTGCCGATATCGGCGGTAATCCTGATGGCGCCGTGCCTGAAGCGCATGGCCTCGGCGACCTTCACCACCTGAACCATCTGGCACGACGCCAATGAGGCGGTGAAGTGCTCGAGGGGGGCGGCCCCTTCGTCCCGGCCGCCCCGGGACGGCGGCTCGTCGATGATCCAGGAGTGACCGGTCGGGGTGGTGATCGTGCTTTGGACGCCGCCGTCGCTCTCGGCGACGGCCGTGCGGGTGGAAGCGTTGACCACTTCCTTCAATCGGGCTTGAGCCATTTCCCCTCCAGGGACTTCGGTTGCGCGTTGGCCGGTACTGTAGGCGGCTCCAGCGGATTATCAAGCCGCCCGGCGGACATCCGGGAGAGCCGCGTTTCGGCGGAGGCGCCGGGCCTCTATAAGCGAAGCCGGTGAACCACGGGAGAACGGGAAAATGCCGTTGAGCGACGAGATGATCGAGCGCCTTACGATCCGCGAGCTGGTGGAAAACTGGGCCTTATGGCGGGATTCGGGCGACTGGGAGCGGTTCCGCACGGTCTGGCACGATGACGGGCGGATGATGGCGACCTGGCTTCAGGCCGATCGCGATACGTTCATCGCCGGTTCCAGGAAGGTGTTCGAGAGCGACGTCAGCATCATCCACTTCCTGGGCGGCACCACATCGGATATCTCCGGCAACCGGGCAATCGCGCAGACCAAGATGACCATCAACCAGCGGGCCGAGGTCGAGGGGGTGTGGTGCGACGTGGTCTGTCTCGGCCGGTTTTACGATTTCCTCGAAAAGCGGGACGGCAAGTGGGGGTTCGTGGTGCGCCAGCCGATCTACGAAAAGGACTGGATCGCGCCTCTCGACCCCAACGCGGCGCTCACGCTGGATCAATCCATTCTCGACAGCTATCCCGTCGGCTATCGGCATCTGGCCTATTTGCAGGCCGGCCTCGGCTACGACGTCAAGCGGGATATGCCCGGCCTCAAGGGGCCGGAAGTCGAAGCGCTCTACGCGCACGGCAAAGCCTGGCTGGAGGGCAAGCCGCTGGACATGTGACTAGCCCGCAATTCTTACCCGGGTCATGGTCTGCGCGGCGAACTCGATACCGAGCATGGAGCCTAGGCCAACGCGCCCGATTGGAAATCCCGCACGGCCTGCTCCAGTTCCTGACGGGTATTCATGACGAACGGTCCGTAGCGGGCCACCGGCTCGTTGATCGGCCTGCCCTCGCAATAGAGGATTTGCGCGCCGCCGGGTCCCGCCGTGACGGCGGCCTCTCCTTCGCCGTGAAACACCGACACCGAGGGCGCCGGCGCATGGCGGTCGCGTCCCAAATTGTCGGCGGCGGTGATGGAGCCTTCATGAACGCACATGAAGAGACCGTTGCCGGTATCGGTCATGGCCGCCCATTCGGCGTTGGGCTCCAGGGTTACGTCCAGCAGCCGGATCGGCGTATGCGCCCGGGCCGGACCGGTGACGCCCCCATACTCCCCGGCGAACACCCGGACCACGCCGCCTTCGACATCCACCGACGGCACGTCGCCCGCCGGAATATCCTGATAGCGGGGCTCGGTCATCTTGAGCGCCGCCGGCAGATTGACCCAGAGCTGAAAGCCGCGCAGCCGGCCCTCGACCATCTCCGGCATCTCGGAGTGGATGATGCCCCTGCCGGCGGTCATCCACTGGATGTCGCCCGGGCCCAGCACGCCCTCGTTGCCCACCGAGTCCCTGTGCCGCACCAGCCCCTCGAACATGATGGTCACGGTCTCGAATCCCCGGTGGGGATGGTCGGGAAACCCCGCCATATAGGTGTCCGGGTCGTCATCGTTCATCCTGTCGAGCATGAGAAACGGGTCGACCATGTCGAGGGACGGGGTGCCGATCATACGGGTCAGCTGGACGCCGGCGCCATCGGATGTGGGCATGCCGGCGTGAACCTGGGTCAGCGTACGCTTTTCGGACATTTCATGGATTCCCTGTCACGCTAGCCGATCAATGTGGCCGATCAGGCTGGCGTGAGTGATATTGTGAGACTACATGCTCAGGAGGTAGTCTTTTCACTGCGCCCACGCAAGAAGGAACGGAAGATGCTCGACCAGCCGGAAACCATCACGGGTACCCTCACCTTCGCCGTCGATATCGGCGAAAAGCCTGTCACCTACCCGGAAAAGGACGTCAACGACCCGACCCGCGCCACCGGCAAGTATGAAGACCGGGAGGTGGCGCTGCACAATGGGCGCCTGATCCGCGATCAACTCAGCCTCGACAAGGAAGGCTTCATCCTGCTCGACAGCACGACGGCGACCACCGATTTCTACGACGAAGAGGCCGTCAAGGGCGCCTATTACGACGAATGCATGGCCATCGTGAAGGAACATACCGGCGCCGACGACATCGTGGTCATCGACCACACCATCCGGGTTCAGGACGAGGCAAAGCGCAAGGAGATGGATGTCCGCGCGCCGGTGCCGTCGGTGCACAACGACTTCACCGACTGGTCGGGACGCAAACGGGTGCACGACATTTTTCCCGAGGACGAGGCCGAAGACCGGCTGACCCGCCGGGTGGTGAGCGTCAACGTCTGGCGGCCGATCATGGAGCCGGTGATGACCGAGCCCCTGGTGCTCTGCGATGCGACGACGCTCGGCGCGGGCGATTTGATCGCCGCCGATCATATCTACACCTATCGGCGGGGCGAAACCTTCCGGGTCGCCCATTCGGACGGCCAGAAATGGTACTTCTTCCCCGAGATGACCATGAGCGAGGCGGTGCTGATCAAGTGCTTCGACACCGAGACCGACCGCACCCGGTTCAATGCCCACGGCGCCGCCCGCATCGCGGCCCCCGAGGGCGTCGCCCCCCGGGAAAGCATCGAGGTCCGCACCCTCGCCTTCTTCAACGACTAGGAGGACCGCCCATGGTAAAGGCCGTGTGGAACGGCGAGGTGATCGCCGAGAGCGACGACATCGTCATGGTCGAGGCCAACCCCTATTTCCCCATCGGCTCGGTGAAGGACGGCGTGCTGACCAAGAGCGACAGCCCCCGCACCTTCTGTCATTGGAAGGGCTTCGCCGATTACTATGACGTCACGGTGGGCGAAGCGGCCAACGAGGGCGCGGCCTGGTACTACGACGAGCCCTACGAGCAGGCCGCCGAGATCAAGGACCGGGTGGCGTTCTGGAACGGCGTCGAAATCGAAGGGGCGCCGGAGGACAAGGGCAAGTTCGAACCCGAACCCAGCAGGCTCGGCGGCCTCACGGGCTGGCCGGCCCTTTGCTGGCTGTTGCGTCATCCTGAGAAATCCGAATTCACGGCGTCCGAGGTGGAGGAAATCACCAGGATCCCGGCCGCCGACCTGTCGGCGGCGTTCCAGGTCTTCGACGTCCAGCGCTACGCCGCGCGCTACAAGTGGTCGCTGGAGGGCGAAGGCCCGGGCCTACTGCTCAAACAGCTCAAGAAGGCGGTCTAGGAACAGCCGGGGTGCCGGGTTTGGAGAGGGGTTCAAATTCACCACCGAGACCCTGATTTTACCGGGCACGGATTCCCGTAAACGAAAGACCGGGTTGATCGCGAGCGGAGGCGGTCCCCTGCCGAATTTTCGGTCCTCGGGCAGTGACCGATAGATGGCGAAATCCCGCTGCTCCATCGGCCGCCCTTTGAGCGGCATCCTGATGAATTTCTTTTCGCGAAGCCCGAAATCACCGGTGGCGTCCCGCAGCCTTACAATCAGATCTGAACCGCGCCGGAAGGCCAGAAGAGCGACATCCGCATCTCCGCCCGGCAAGAACAGCCTGCCTTCACCCAGATGCAGGCCGACCTCGGGATCGCAACGCAGCAATATCTCCCGGGCAATTCGGGGAATGGCCACCCCCATTTGAGTCACAACAACCTGCTCCCCGTCGCATGTCCGGCCCTTCTCGCTGGCCGGTGCAGGCTCGGGCGCAAAGGCCAGAGCTACGAGCAAAAATGCGGCTAATGGCCGGATGAGGCGCTTCATGGAACACTTCCGGCGGCTCGGTTGTCGACCCCTGAACATAGAACGTCACCCGGAGCCGTTCCAGTCCTCACGGAATATTCAGGATTCCATGAAATTGAGTTAGCATGGGACCAGCGGCCTATCGTCCATTCCACGGGGATAGGCATTCCGCACACCAAGAGACGCACCGCACCACTAAAACCGGGAGAGACTTATGGCAACGTTCATCATGCTCATGAACTTCACGCAGGACGGCGTGGCGGGGATCAAGGACGCCCCGAACCGCCGCAAACAGGCGGAGGACCTCGCCGAACAGTGCGGGGTGAATATCACGGCCAATTACCTGACCATGGGCTCCTATGACCGGGTCGGCATCGTCGAGGCGCCGGACGGCGAAGCCGTCGCCAGATTTGCCTTGGCGCTCGGCGGTCTCGGATTTCTGTCGACGACGACGCTCCGGGCGTTCGATTCGGACGAGGCCGAAGCCATCGTCAGTTCCCTTCCGTAGACGAAAAAAAAGGCGGTCCCGCTCCAGAGCCGGGGACCGCCTTTTCCTTCTGTTTGAACCGGCGGCTCAGCCGAGGGCCTTGAGATCGGCCAATGTCTTCTCGGGCTCGGGCCGGGTCGTGTAGTTCGGATGGATATCGGCCGCCCGGACGACGCCGGAGCCGTCGATCACCAGACGCGACGGAATGGGCAGCGTCCAGCTGTCGTCGCCATTGGTTCCCGGCAGGTCGAGACCGAAACCCTCGTAAATCTTCTTCACGTCGTCCGGCACCTGGAACTTGATGCCGAGCTCGGCGGCATAGTTGTTGCCGGCGTCGGTGAGGATGTCGAAGGTCAGGTCGTGCTTCTCGACCATGGCCTGGGTCTTTTCGGCCAGTTGGGGGCAGAGCGCCACCAAGGTCGCGCCGGCGGCTTCGATCTGGTCCTGTACTTCCTGCAAAGCATACAGCTCCGCATTACAGTAGGGTCACCATTCCCCTCGATAAACGGTCAGGACCACCGGGCCCTTGGCCAGCAGATCGGCCGAATTGACCGTCTCGCCCCGCGAATTGGGGAGCGAGAAAGCCGGCAGGGTGTCCCCGGCCTGGATGCAGGTATCGAGGATACCGGATTCCGCCAGCTCCTTGGTCGCGGCGCCCATAACGGCCCGGACCTCGTCCGGCATCCGCTTGGCGCCGGCCTCGCGAATGGCGGCAAGTTTTTCTTCTAAGCTCATTTAATTCTCCACGTCTCAATCAGGTCTTGATTCCAAGACTGTCGCCACTCTAGAGCAGCGATCGAGCCTTGGCGATAACGTTCCAGGCGGTGCGTTCCGCCGTATCCGGTCCGCCGAACCGGGCTATTCGGCGGCGTCGAATTCGCCGTAATGGGGATAGGTATTGGCCATGTACCAGCGATAGAATTCCCAGTAGGACTCGGCCGGGTACTTGGGCGGATTGTCGGGGCCGGTACAGGTGGACAGACATTCGCACACCGGCTCGAACGCACTGTTCACGAACAGCGCGATGGAGTAGCGATCCGTGTCCTTGGGCGGAATGACCCGGTGGGGCGTGGCGCGGAACCGGTCGTTGGACCAGCGGCCCAGAAATTGACCGGTATTGACCAGAATGGCGTCGTCCATGCGCGGCGGGCGGAACCAGTTACCGTCCACGTCGAGAATTTCCAGTCCGTCCACGTCGGCCTGCGGCAGAAAGGTCATGAAGCCCGTATCGGCATGCGGGCCCAGCCCGAACTCGTTGTCCCCCAGATCCGGCACCGGCGGATAGTGGGCCATCCGGAAATAGGTATAGTTGTTCTCGAAATACGGTTTGAAGAAGTCTTTCTCCAAATTGAGCGCCGTCGCCCAAACCGGCAACAGGGTCTTGCCGAGATTCGTCAGCGTGTCCATGTATTCCCGAACCGTTTCCCGGAAACCGGGCAAATCGTCCGGCCACTGGTTTTCATCGTAGAAGAATTTGCCTGCCTGCCGGTTGGGGTCGTCTTCGGGATATTCGGTCGCGAACACCAGCACTTCGGTGCTGTCGAACTTGGTGTTCTCGTTATAGGTGGAGTGCTTGACCATGGTGAAGCCTGGCTTGATATAGCCCCGCTGGTTCACGTTGATCTCAAGCTTCATCTTTTCTTCGATGGGCAGATCGTGAAAGCGCCGGGTCTCGGAGAATATCCGTTCGATCAGGTCGTCACCGACCCCATGATTGCGGATGAAAAAAAAGCCGACATTCTCACACGCATCGCGGAGTTGATCCGCCAACGCTTCCAGCGCGCCCTCCTCGCCCGCGAGAAAGGGGCCGGTATCGAGCACCGGCAGTTCACCTATTTCGACTAA
>JAPPFK010000101.1 GCA_028823885.1 Rhodospirillales bacterium
GGGTTTTGGTTGCCGGCATATCCGGTGGCGATGATCAGAAAAAAGACCCCGACGAAAATCAGCCTGATGACGAAGACTGGGACGGGGTGGGCCAGAATACGAAACGGCTGGGCGTTCAGCAGGTTGACTTTCGGCGGCTGGTCGTCGGGCCGATGACGCATGAACAGGACGGCGACGACGAACGACAAGGCGACCGCCGCACCGGCGCCGAACAGGAAGAACGGCAGCGGCACCGGCAAATCGAAGCGTTGACCGAACGCGTGCGCGGCGGCTGGGCCTGCCGACGCGGCGAGCAAAAGCGCCGCGAGGCCGAGGGTGGGTAAGTGGGTCACGCTCAAGATGGTATGCCGTAATTCAGATAATTCTATCGGGAATGTTGAGGATCGTACCGGGTTGGTATTATTCGTTAAGCTCGCTTTTGGCCGAGAGGGTTCCCCGGTTCGGGACCTTGACTCGACCAGGAGGGACAAGTACACCACCGCGGTCTTATATAAGACTAAAAAAATGTGGTTATCGGGGCCGCCGGATTTTACGGTGCCAAGGCGGCAAACGGACCGAAGATCCGGGCTGCAAATTGACAGGAAGGGAAGCCTCAGTTGGACGACACCGAATCCAAGACGTCCGAGAAGCATCTCAACTACAATTCGGTCGCCGCGCTGATTTTCGTTGCGCTGTCGATCGCCCTTTGGGTCCTCATTCCCGATCACGTCGACAAGCCGCTCATTCGCGTCGTCGGCGACGTCTCCCTGCCGGCGGAACTCTTCCCCCAGGTCATCGCCGTCGGCATATTCGTGCTCGGTATTTGGTTTTTCTGGAAAAGCCGGTCGCTACGTCAACGGAATGAACTTCGTGATCTCGACCGGGAAGCAATCACGAATGTAGCGGTGACCGCCGCCTGCATGGCCGGCTATGTCTGGCTCATGGTCAATATCGGCTTCGTGGCAGGCAGCATGATCATGATCTTCGTGGTCTCGACCTATTTCGGAAACCGCAACTATTGGGCGGGCGCGCTGGTCTCCATCATCGTGCCCTTCGCGCTGTTTATGCTGTTCACGAAGGTGCTGGTAACGTCGTTGCCGCCGTTTCCGATAGACGAGGCCGTTCCCAGCAACTGGGCAATTTATGAGCCGTTGAAGTGGCTCAGCAACAAATCGGTTTTTTAGGGCGGCGCTTATCGATGTTTGAAGCATTTCTAGGCGGATTTGGAATCCTGTTTAACCCGGAAACGGTGTTGATGACGTTCCTTCTGATTGCCGCCGGATTGTTCCTTGGCATGTTCGTCGGCGCCCTGCCCGGCTTCACCACACTGATGGCCATGGCGATCTTGCTGCCTATCTCGTTCTTTCTTCACCCCCTACTGGGTATTCCGTTTTTGATCGGCGTCTATAAGGGCGTAATTTACGGGGGCAGTATTCCGGCAATATTGGTGTCGATGCCGGGCACCGGCGCGGCCGTGGCGACCACGTTCGACGGCCCGCCCCTGACCAAAAAGGGGAAAGGGCGGAAGGCCCTGGAGACAGCGTTGTTTTCATCGGTGATCGGGGACACCGCGAGTGACATCTTCACCATTGCCTTGATCGGTCCCATCGCCGCTGTCGCGCTTCTCATGGGACCGCCGGAGTTGGCCGCCGTCCTGTTTTTGGCGCTGATTGTCATTTCGGCTACGTCCAGCGGCGTCTTCGTCAAAGGCCTGCTGATGCTCGCCATTGGTTTGTTCTTCGCCATGGTCGGTCAGGATCCCATCGGCGCGCTGTCGCGGTTCTCGTTCGGGATAACGTCGGTGGAATCCGGTATCCCGCTGCTGCCCATGCTCATCGGCGTGTTTGCGCTTCCCGAGATTTTTGCCGGCATCGAGAAAAAAGCATCCCAGATCGTCAGTTCCGAGGGATTGAAGGTTTCCGGGGAACGCCTCACCTTTGCCGAATTCAAGAGCTGTCTTCGTACGATCGGCCGGTCCACCGTGATCGGCACGACCATTGGGATGGTGCCCGGCGTTGGCCAGGTCGTCGCGGCGTTCATGGGATATGCCGCGGCCAAAAGCGCGTCCGATCACCCCGAGAGATTTGGCCAGGGCGAGCTCGAGGGAGTGGCGGCCGCGGAGGCCGCGAACAACGCCGTAAATGGACCGACGCTGGTGCCGCTCCTTACCCTCGGGATTCCAGGCGACAACCTCACGGTCATTCTTGTCGGCGCGTTCATTGCGCATGGCATGCGGCCCGGCCCCCAACTCATGGAGGATCAGGGCTCGCTCGTTTTTGCCATTCTGCTCTCCATTATTCTTGCAAACATTCTATTCCTGTTCATCGGCTACCTGTGCATTCCCTTCTTCGCCAAGGTAGTGACGATCAGGAAGTCATTTTTGTTGCCGCTGACACTGGTGTTTGCGTTTGCCGGCTCGTGGGTGTTCCGGGGACAGCCCTTCGATCTGGCCGTCCTGGTGTTCTTCGGCGTCTTTGGATACGTGGCCAAAAAACTGCATTTCGACGTGACGCCCATGGCCATGGGCTTCATCTTGGGGCCGACACTCGAGTATTCCTTTGGTCAGACAGTGACCTTGGCGCAGGGGGACCTGCTGACCTTCATTACGTTGGAGCGCCCAGCGGCCGCAGCCATCCTGGCGTTGACGCCGCTGCTGACATATTTGATGTGGCGGCGCAACAACCGGCTCAGACAGAGGTTTGGTGAAGGCGCCGCGCACTGACGAAGGATGTCGGGGTGCACTTGACCCTGAGGCGTGCTATATAGTCTTATATAAGACCTTGAAGGCACAAATTGATTTACCGACCCCTGTTTTACAGGCGACACTATTGAAGAGAGACGACCAACAGAGAGGAAAGACAATGCGGATAGCAAATTTGTCCAAACTATTTCTGGGAGCCCTTCTCGTATTCGGTCTGCTCGGCGTCAATGACGTCCGGGCCGAATTTCCCGAGAAGCCCATTACCATGATCATGCCCCTTGGTGCGGGCGGATCTCACGACCGGAACGCGCGGGTGTTCACCTCCGTCATTCCGCAATATCTCGGCAATGCGATGATCGTGAAGCTGATGCCGGGCGCGTCGGGCCAGACCGGTACGGCTGCTGCCGCCAAGGCAAAGCCGGACGGGTACACCCTGCTGTTTTCGCACAACTACTTCGATCAGCTGCAGAAGCATGTGAAGAAGCTTCCCTATGACACCGACAAGGATTTTGTCACCGTCGCGAAGCTGAATTCCGGTTTCTTCTCGATCATCGTGCGCGCCGACAGCCCGTTCAAGTCGTTCCAGGATCTCGTGGCGGCGGCCAAAGCTAAGCCGGGTACGGTCAAGTTCGCCCATTCGGGCAACTGGGGCGCCACCCACGCGCCGGCCCTGCAGCTATTCACCGAGGCAGGCATCGCCGACAAGATCGTCATGGTGCCGTACAAAGGCGGCGGACCCTCCATGGCTGGTTTTCTGCGTGGCGAAGCCGACTTCACCATGCAGTTCAAGTCGACCATTCTTGGCCAGGGCGACAAGGTTCGTGTCCTGATCAGCGCCGGGCAGAAGAGCGATTTCAAAGGGGTGCCGACCTTTAAGGATCTTGGCTACACCGCCGATATCGGTCAGATGCACCGCATCCTGATGGCGCCGCGCGGCATTCCCGCCGACCGCCTGAAGAAACTCCGCGATGCCATGGCTGCCATCCAGAAAGACAAGACGTACCTGCGTCTGGTCAAGGCCATCGGCGAGGTTGCGAACTTTGAGAGCGGCGAAGACTACGAGAAGCGCCGTCCCATGCAGAGCAAGGCCTACAAGAACATGATCAAGGGCTTGGCCTCCAACTAAGCCGGATTGGTTCCGGAAATGGCATCCCCTCCGGGGGATGCCATTTTCATATCTGCGTACAATGACCGGATAGGGGCGAGGGCCGCTTTCCTCTCGGCCAATTCCGGTCTTATATAAGACTTCAAGGACAATCTCCGGCTTCGGCCGAGGGTTCAGGGGCTATGGGCATGTACAATCCGATTAACGTGGCGATTATCGGCACCGGCTGGTGTGGCGGCATACGGGCGGTAAGCTGTGCGGATAATCCGCTGGTCGGCGAGCTTCACATTGCGGAGACCAACCCGGAGCGTCTTGAGGAAGTTCGGTCCATGACCGGCGCCGTCACGGCGACGGCGGACTACGAGGAACTCCTGAAGAACGACGGGATTACGGCTGTCATCATCTCGGCCACGCCCGAGACCACCCACTACCCCATGGCCAAAGCGAGCATGGAGGCCGGCAAGCACGTCTTCCTGGAAAAGCCCATTGCGTTGACCCTCGCCGAAGCGGACGAACTGGTGGACCTCGCCAAGGCCAAGGACCTCAAATTCACCATCGGCTACTCCCAGCGTTTCAATCCGAAATTCGCCTATGTCGCCAAATCCATCGCCGACGGCACTATCGGCAAGCCGGTGAGCGCGCTGGTCAGCCGCCATATTACCCGGGGACTGGGGGATAAGATCTTGGGCCGAATCAGCCTGTCGCCGGCCGCAATGGAGGCGACTCACGACATCGATTTCGCCCTTTGGGCCATGGGCGGCGCCAAGCCGGTCCGGGTGTATTCCCAGTCGGCCTACGGCATCATGAAGGAAAAATCCGGGCTCGAAGATACCCAGTACATTATCGTTACGCTCGACAATGGCATCGTCATCAATATCGGCGCCGGCTGGACCATGCCGCCCAACTATCCGAATTACTCCGGCACCTGGATCGAGTTCATCGGCACCGACGGCATGCTGACCGTCGACGATACCCACCGCGACGTATTGTGGAACACGGTGGAGAAGGGCATCCAGCTTCCCATGTCGACCATGCCGGGTGAGTTCGTCGATCACGTCTACGCCGGACCGATGGCCGCCGAGACCGTTCACTTCATCGACGCAGTGGCCCGTGACCGGGCCGTCATGGTGACGCCGGAGGAGGCGCGGACGGTGATGGAGGTTTATATCGCCGCCGACATGTCGGTGGAGCGCAACGAGCCCATCAATCTGCCCCTCAACAGCCGCGATTTGCCGGCCGCCGCCGAGTAGGCCTCACATTCCCTTCTTGCCCTTCTTGGGGGCTCGGCGCCGGGGCTTCGCCTTCTTGATTTTGTCGAAGTCCCGGTAGACCAGCGTGAAATCCTCTTCGGACATGCCGAGGGACATGGCCCGCGCCAAAAAGGCGTGGGTGTCGGCGCCCAGCCTGGCATCGACCCCCAGAGCCTTGGCGAGATCGACGGCCATGCCCGTATCCTTATAGAGATTGTAGACCCGCGACCGCCCATCCCATTTCTCGTTGAGGATGTGGTCGGGAAACCGCGCCTGGCTGGCATTGGAACGGGCGTTTGAAACGTTGAAGACGTCGATCAGGTCGGCGAGCTCGATCCCCGCCTTCTCCGCCATTCGTCCGCCTTCGCAGGTGGCCAGGAAGACGGCGTGGCAGACCATGTTGTGGATCAGCTTGGTGGTGTGTCCGGCGCCCGACGGGCCGAGGTGGAACAGCTTGTCGGCAATCACCTCGAGATGACGCCTGGTCCGCCCGAAGGCCCTTTTGTCGCCGCCGATCATCAATGTCAGGGTGCCCTTGTCGGCGCCGCCGGCGCCGCCGCTCATGCCCGCGTCCAGATAGGCGATCTCCCTGCGCGCCGCCTTTCGCGCGAGCTTCCTGGTTTCCGCCGGGTCGGATGTCGTGAAATCGTAAATCACCAGGCCCTTCCTTGCCGTGGCGAATATTCCGTTGCGGCCGAGGCAGTGTTCCTCGATCTCGGGCGTCGACGGCACGACGAAGATGATGGTCCGGCACCGGGCCGCCATCTCCCTTGGTTCGGCAATGGTCGCGTTCTTCAGTTTGGAGAAATCTGCCTGCGCCGGCGGGGCGGAATCCCAGACGCAGGTCGGATAACCCGCCTTGGCGAAGTTGCGGGCGATGCCGCCGCCCATATTGCCGAGACCGACGATCCCGATGGCGGGCAAACCCTGTTTGCGTTTGGCGGCCATCAGTCCTTTTCCCGTACGCAATCGGCGGCGCGTTCCATCGAAGCGCACACGGCCGCCGCATCGTGACCGCCGTACCCTTGCGCGACCGCGGACATATAGGTCTGCAGCGCGGCGTGATAGATCGGCGTCGGCACCTTCATTGCCGCCGCGTGGCCCTGGATGAACGCCCGATCCTTCATCGGGATGGAGAAGTTGCTGCCCTCGTAGTCGTAGTCGTTGGCGACCATCAAAGCGCCGCGAACCTCGAACATGGATGAGGACGAGCCCGAGCCGCTGATGACCTCGTGAAACAGCGCCGGGTCCAGGCCCGACTTCATCGCCAGCACCATGACCTCGGCGGCGGCGGCGTTATGGATGAGATTCAGAATATTGCCGCAGAGCTTGGTCTTCATTCCGTTGCCGAAGGGGCCGACATAAAACGTGCGATCGGCGAATCCCCGGAGGATCGGCTCGATTTCCGCGTAGGTGTCTTCGTCGCCGCTGCCGAAGGCGGTCAGTTTTTTTTGCTCGGCCAGCATGCGGTTGCCGCTGACCGGGCAGTCCATGGCGGTGTAACCCGCGCCCTCGACCGTGTCCCGGAAGGCCTCCTTCTCGGCGACGGGAAACGTGCTCGCTTCGATCACCACCTTGCCGCTGCCGTCCTGGCCGGCGAGTTGGTCAGCAACATCGTGGAGCGCCTCGAGGCTCGGCAGGCAGGTGACGATGTTGCCGGTCAGCGACGCGGCCTCGGCTACCGAATTCGCCGCCGTCATGCCTTTCCCGGCGAGTGACGACATCGCCTCCGGCCGGACATCATATCCGGCGACGCCAAATCCGCTGTCCATAAGGTTCGGCACCATGGCCGAGCCCAATACGCCCAGGCCGATGAACCCCACATCCGTGCTCATGACGGAACCTCCTGAGTGAAACCGGAATTCGCCCGGCGCCTAGCCGCGCTCGGAGACATAGTGATGGTTTGATGTAGTGCAGCGGCTGACCCGCCATTCCACCGGCCGTCCGTCGATGGTCATCGACGTGCGGTCGATCTGCAACAACGGTGCGCCCGCCTTGATGCCGAGCAGCCCGGCCTCTTTTTTGGTGGCGCTGACGGCCGTAATCAGCTCCCGCGCCTTGGCGACGGTGACGCCGTAGATGGATTGATAGAATCTGAAGAGATTGTTGGGCGGCTGAAGTTCGATGCCGAAATCCGGGAACAGTTCCTGGGGCAGCGCAATTCCCTCGACGATGCTCGGCACATTCTGGAACGATCGGACGCGGGTAAACCGCACCACTTTGGCGCCGGGCTCCAGCTCCAGCCGCTCGACCTCGTCCTTGGTCGGGTCGGCCTGCTTGCAGTCCAGGAGCTCGCTCTCGGGCAAGGAGCTGGAGCCGTCCTTTCCCTGGATCTTGAAGAAGAAGAACAGCGCCCGGCGCTCGGTATGCTCGGAGACGAAGGTTCCAAGTCCCTGACGCCGGTAAAGCAGGTTTTCCGCGACCAGGTCGTTGAGAGCCTTGCGGACCGTTCCCTGACTGACGTCCAGTTCCGCCGCCAGCTGCATTTCGCTGGGCAGCGCGTCGCCGGGCTTCCAGACGTTATCGACCAGCCGCCGGCGGATGATATTGTCGACCTGCTGGTAGAGCGGCAGGGAGCGTTGCCGCTTCTTGACCGCCGGCCTTTTTGCCGATTTCGCGGTGGATCGTTTTTTGGCCGCCGGCCGCGCCATGATGCCGCTGAGCCTCCCCGGAAACGGAAAAATAGGTTATAGTCCAGTATGCTATGAGCAAACCCGGATCGCAAACTGCGTGGTTCCCGGGTCTACATGTCAGGTGAGGAAGCCCAATGTCCGAAACGGTCGTATTGAAGATCGACGAAGCTCCCGTGCATGCCCGTGGCGACGGGGTGGAATCCACGCTGCTGGTCGCCAACAGCCGTTGCGGCGCGCCTTTCACGTCCGGGATCACCAGATTTCCGGCCGGCCAGAAGGTGCCCATGCACTCGCACAATTGCGATGAGCAGGTCACCATTCTCGAAGGCCAGGCCGATCTCGAGGTGGATGGAAAGTTGACGCCGGTAACGGAACTGGACACAACCTACGTCGAGGCTGGCAAACCCCATCGGTTTCTCAACACCGGCGACGGTCCCCTGACGATCCTGTGGGTCTATGCTTCGACGGAGGTAACCCGCACGTTTACCGAGACCGGCAAAACGGTCCCGCATCTGTCCGAACAAGATCTGGTCACCCCGTAGCGGACGAGACGGCGAGACGGCTTCAGGGGACCGCCATGAGCGATGCCGGAAACTATACGGCGGCGCAGCTCTCGGAATTTATCCGGGACGCGCTCACGTCAGCCGGCATGCCGGCCGGCGATGCCGCAAAGGTGGCCGGTCTAATGGCGGACGCCGACCTGAACGGGTCGGACGGACACGGCGTCTTTCGTCTGCCCGGCTATCTGAAGCGCATCAAATCCGGCGGCCTCAATCTGACCCCGGACATTCGGATCGAGCGGGAGCGGCCCGGGATGGCCCTGGTAAACGGCGACAACGCCCAGGGTCATCTGGTGATGAGCTATTGCGCCGAGACCGCCATCGAGAAGGCGAAGACGGTCGGCGTTGCGTGGGTCGGCGCCCATCACAGCAATCACGCGGGACCGGCCAACCTGTACGCCAAAATGCCGCTTGCCCACGACATGATCGGTCTCTATGTCGCCATCGGGAATGCCAATCACCTGCCGCCCTGGGGCGGGTTGGAGATGCTCTTGAGCACCAACCCCGTCGCCATTGCGGTGCCGGCCCTCGACCGGCCCGATGTCGTTCTCGATATGGCGACGACCGTTGCGGCCTACGGCAAGGTGAAAACCGCCGCCCAGCGCGGCGAGCAAATGCCCGAAGGCTGGATGATGGGACGCGACGGCAAGCCGCTGACCGACCCCGCCAAGGCGGATGACGGATTTCTGCTGCCCATCGGCGGGGCCAAGGGATACGGCTTGGCGTTGATGTTCGGTCTGCTGGCGGGGACGCTCAACGGCGCGGCCTTCGGAAAGGACGTTGTCGATTTCAACGCCGATTACGAGACACCGACCAATACCGGGCAATTCATCGTCGCCGTCGACATTTCCGCCTTCGGCGACGTGGACGGCTTCAAGCGGCAGGTCGACCGGGTCGTGGATCAGATGAAAGGTTCACCGACCCTGCCGGGCTTTGACGAGGTCTTGCTGCCCGGCGAGCAAAGTCATAAGAAACGTGTGTACCGGGAGGCGAACGGTATTCCGCTCCATGCCTCTCTATTGAACGCCCTGAACGCGACGGCGGACGAATTCAACATCGCCCGCCTGGAGCAACGATAAGCCGGGAGATTTTCCTTAATGTCCATTTCAATGCACCATCTTGTCCGCACCGAAACCGAGCAGCTCCTCACCGGAATGCTCAACGTTCTCGACCATGCCGAAGGGCTGGTAAAGGACGGCAAGGCCGAGGAAGCCGATTTGATGGCGGCCAAGCTGGCGCCGGATATGTTTTCGCTGTCTTTGCAGGTGTGGCGCGCCGCGGACCATGGGCGGGCGGCAGCGCGGTTGGCCGGACGGGAAACGCCGCCGTTCGCCGATATGGGCGAACTCGGCATCGCCGATGCGCGGGCAAGGATCGGGGAAACGATGACGCTCGTGAAATCGGTAACCGAGGATGAGCTCGAGGGCGCCGAGGACAGGACCGTCGAGATCATTGCCCGCGGCGAGCCGACCCGCTTCAGGGGTGAGGACTATCTTCTCCGGTTCGCCATCCCGCAGATCGCCTTCCATGTCACCACCGCCTACGCGATCGTCCGCAACGCCGGCGCCGAACTCGGCAAACGCCACTATTTGTGCGACGCATTCGACTACACCCTAAGCTAGGAGCCCGCCGCCAATGTCCGAACCCATCACCCTCGAGGTATTCACCGACTACGTCTGACCCTGGTGTTATCTCAGTACCGGGCGTATTGAAAAATTACGGGACACCTTCGACGTCAACGTCGAGTTCGTGCATTTTCCGCTTCACCCGGAGACGCCGGACGGGGGCCAGACCCTTGAGGAACTGTTCGCGGGCCGCGACTACGACATCGATGCGGCCTACCGGCGGATGAAGGGCCTGATGGACGCCGAAGGCCTCGACTACGGCCAGCGTACCCACACCTACAACAGCCGGCTCGCGCAGGAGCTGGGCAAGTGGGCGGAGACCCAGCCGGGCGGCGAAGCGATCCACATGGCGCTGTTCCGCGCCTACTTCGTCGACAACCGGAACATCGGTGATCCCGAGGTGCTGATGGAGATCGCCCGGGAGGTGGGTCTCCCCGAAGACGGCGCCCGCGAGGTGATCGAGGAGCGGACCTTCGAGGCCGCCATCGACATGGACTGGGCCAAATCGCGGCAGTACGGCGTCACCGGCGTCCCAACCTACGTCGCCGAGCGCCGAGGCGTGGTCGGCGCCCAACCCTACGAAACGCTGGAGCAGTTCATGGACGGTGTCGGCGCCCAAAGGAAAGCGTGACCGGCCCGGGAGAGGCAGACGTGGATACCCTCAACGATCCCAAATCCGAGGTGACGGGCGACGACCTTATCCAGCGGATCACCGATATGGTCCCGGCGCTTCGGGAGCGTCAACGCGCAGCCGAGGAGGCGGGCCGAATCCCTGAAGAGACCATCGGGGACCTCAAGCGGGCCGACCTGTTCCGGGCCATCGTGCCGAAGCGCTATGGCGGTCATGAGGTCGATTTCAAATACATTCCGCAAATATTCCGCGAACTGGGACGCGGCTGCATGTCCACCGGATGGACCATGGGGTTCCTCATCTACCACAATTTCCAGTTCGGCCATTACCCGGTGGAGGCCCAGGACGAGGTGTGGGGCGGCGAGCCGGGTTACACCATGGCGGCCGGGCAGGTCATGCCGAGCGGCACGGCCGAACGCGTCGACGGTGGCTTTCGGCTGACCGGCCGGTGGGGGTACGCGACCGGAATTCTTCACGGCGACTACATGGCGCTGGCGGCGCCGGTGGCCGATAGCGGCGATCCGGCGGAAATGCGGCGGTTCTTCGTACCGGCAGACGAGTTCAAGATCCTCGACACCTGGGACGTGTCGGCGATGGCGGCAACCGGCAGCCACGACGTGGAGTTGGACGGCACCTTCGTGCCGGAGCACCATTCGGTGTCGGTAAGTGACTTGCGCAATGGCCGGGCACCCGGGCTGGAAGTCAACACCGACCCTGTGTGGCGGGTGCCGCTCCTGACTTTCATGGTCTACGGCGCGGTCGGTCCGTTGATGGGCGGCGCCGAGGCGGTATGCGAGCTCGTCTGCGGGGTTCTCGAGGGCAAGACCAATGCCTACTCATACGCCCCCATGGACAAACAGATGTCCACCCGGGTGCGAATGGCCCAAAACCAGATGACCGTGGAAGCGACCCGCCGCTTGTTCGACGCCGGCATCCAGGAAGTTTCGGACAAAGTCGCCCGCGGCCACGAATTCAGCCGCGAGGAACGCATCAAGGCGCGGATGGTCGCCTGTCACGTCGCTCGCACGTGCCATACGGTGGTCAGCGATATGGCGCGCGAGGCCGGTTCCCGGGCGATCTACAACGACTCGCTGATTCAGCGGTTCCAGCGCGATACCAATGCGCTGGCCACCCACGCCATCTTTGACGTGGACCATGTCGGCGACATCTATGGCGGCGTCCTGATGGGTCAGGAAATCCCGCCCAACGTCATGCTTTAGCCCGTATTTCCCGCCAGGGTCATGGGCTGGGCGGCGCCTACTTGTAGAATTCCTCCGGATCGATCGGCAACGGAACTTCCTCGCCCCGCTTCGCGGAAAGATCCATGGCCATGGTGTGCATGAGGTTGTTGTGGCCGTCGAGCGCCGAGGCGTGCGGCGTCGGCAGGCCCATCATGATGCGGCCGAACCAGCCGATGGTTTCTTCGCGCATCGGACCGTAGAGCTGGTCGTTCCAGAGATCGCCGGGCGGGTAGCTGGTCATGAATTCGACGTGGCGTTCGGCGGGCTCGAACCCGTCCGGCACGTAGCCGCCGCCCAGTTCCTCCGTGGTCGCGACCACCAGGTCCCGATGGGTGTCCTCGATGTCGATGACGCCCTTGGACCCGACGATGCCGATCTCCAGGCCGTAAACGGCGCCCGGCCAGACCTCGGGCAGGCCCCAGGAGATATTCATCGAGAAGATGGTGCCGTCATCCATGGTGAAGATGCCGAAGGTGGAGTCCTTGGTGCCCCACTCGGACAGCACCGGATCGACGGACTTGGCGTAGACGGACTTTGGCGTCTTGCCTTCCATGAGCCACATGGACATGTCGAGGGAGTGGGTGCCGGACACCACCATCGGCGTCAAATTATGCCGCTCGTTGGTCTTGGCGATGGTGGCGATGGGCACCATCCGGTTCATGAAGGCGCGGGTCACGACCGAGTGCACGTCACCGATCTGGCCGGTTTGGAGGCGTTCCTTGACGGTGAGGAAACGGCGGCGAAAACGCTGGGTATAGCCGATGCAGGCATCCAGGCCTTCGCCGGTGATGGCGTCGAGGATCTGCTTGGATTCCCGGGCCTCGGTGGCCAGCGGCTTTTCGATAAACAGTTTGTGGCCCTGTTCGACCGCCAGCAGCGTCGGCTCGGTATGTTTGTTTTCCTCGGTGATGATCATCACCGCATTGACTTCCGGGCGCTTGATCAGCTCCTCGGCGGACGTGGTGAAGAAATCCGCCTTGGTGTCCTCCGCCAGCTTACGGCCGAGGGGCTCGTTTATGTCCGCGAGGCCGAGCCACTTCACCCCCGGATATTCGCGCGCATACTTTGCGCGGATGCGGCCGATGGTGCCGCAGCCGACAATCGCCAGGCCGATCTCGTTTACCGTGTCAGTCATACATTCAATCCCTTAATTCGGCCCTTAATCCGGAGGCCGGCGCTTACGCCTCCCGGCGCCAGCGTTCCGCAAAATTATTGTCTGCCGTGGATTAATCAATCCCCGGATCACCTGTTCGATGCCGGGGTGATTTCCGATTGGTGCGTTATGCGCAAGTAGGTACCGTATTCAAACAAACGCGATTATGTTGTTTATGGTCTTATATAAGTCTATTCCTTAGAAGGACGGTGTGTAATCGTTTGCACGACGCCCGTAAAGGGGAACAGGCAGGTTACTTCGTTCGTATTCGTGACGGCCGTTTTTGCGGAATGGTTGCGAGTGTTTCACCCAAGTGCCTTAGGGAGGCGTTTATGAAGAGAGTACTGAAATATTCAATGGCGGCCGTCGCGGCTGTCCCGATGATGGCGACGGCGATGACCGCCAACGCGCAAACCGTTAATGTCGG
This sequence comes from Rhodospirillales bacterium, assembly GCA_028823885.1. Lineage (GTDB taxonomy): Bacteria > Pseudomonadota > Alphaproteobacteria > Rhodospirillales > UBA2165 > JAJDXO01. Next base: position 13,306 of record JAPPFK010000101.1, read on the forward strand.
CGCGGCGGCCAACGTCGGCGGTCTGATCGTGTTTGTCGCACAGGCGAAGGGCTTTTTCGCGGCCAACGGCATTGACGCCAAGGTCGTGACCCGGAACACCGGCGGCGCGCTTACCAAGTCGCTTCGTGCCGGCGAGATGGATTTTGCTCCCGCTGCGTTCACCAACCTGCCGGCGGCGCTGGAGCGCGGCTTCAAGGTCCGCGGTTTCGTGGGCTACACCGGCGGTTCATTCCTGAAATCGACCAGTGACGACTTCGTCGGCATCGCGGCGCGCGCCGGCACCGGCATCAAGGCCGTCACTGATCTCAAGGGCAAGAAGGTCGGCGTGACGTTTGCCAGCACCGGCGATCTGTATCTCCGCACCATCCTCGAAAAGAACGGCATCACCACCCGCGACTATCAGCGCATCAACACCCGTCCGCCGAGCCTCGTTTCGGTTCTGGATACCGGCGGCGTGGACGCGATCGTCGCCTGGGAGCCAAGCCTCACGCGTGCACTCGACAAGGTGAAGGGGGCGACCCTGGTGTCCCGCGGCGGTGACCACGTCTGCTTCTGCGCCGGCCTCCACGGCCTGCCTGAAAAGGTCTATGCGGACCGCAAGAAGACCCAGGGCGTTGTCGACGCCATGGCGCAGTCCGCCTGGTATATCCGCCAGCCCAAGAACGTCGATGAGGTTGCCGAAATCGGTTCCCGGTTCATCCGCGGCGCCGACAAGGATCTGGTGAAGCGGACCATGAAGCACATCGTCTACGACGTGCGGATAGGCGAGAACACCAAGAAGGCCTTCAACTTCTCGGTCAAGCAGCTGATCGCCCAGAAGAAGATGAAGAAACCCTATGATCCGGATCAGTACTTCGACTTCTCCTTCATCAACGAGACGATGAAGAAGCGTCCGGAGTGGTTCGCGGACCTCAGCAAGAGCTAGCCGCAGGCCGGAGGCTGAATGGACGATGGCGGGCGTGAGGTTGCTCGCGCCCGCCATTGTTGCAATGAAATAATCATAACGGGCGCTGCCATGAATTCGATGACGCCGAAACTCGTTGTTGAGGGTCTGACGCACTATTACCCGGACGAATATACCGGCGAGTCGGTCCACGCCTTGGAAGACATTAATTTGGAGCTTTACGAGGGAGAGCTGGTTTCCGTCGTCGGCCCGTCGGGCTGCGGAAAATCCACCCTCCTGAACATCCTCGCCGGGCTGCTGCCCTACAAAATCGGTACGGCGAGCGTTGACGGCAACGTTATTCATGGTCCAGGTCCCGACCGGGGCGTGGTTTTTCAGGAGCACGCCATCCTGCCGTGGCGTACGGTTGCCAAGAATATCGGTCACGGCCTGGAGATCCGCAGAGTCCCGCAGGCCGAGCGGGAGAAGCGGGTTCAGGAGTTCATCGACCTCGTCGGCTTGACTGGGTTTGAAGATAAATTTCCTCACGAACTTTCCGGCGGCATGAAGCAGCGCTGCCAAGTGGCCCGCACCCTTTGCTCCGATCCGGTAGTCATGCTGATGGACGAGCCGTTCGCGGCGGTAGATGCGCAAACCCGCATCACCCTTCAGGAGGAGCTTAACCGGATCGCCATGGCGACCCACAAGACCATCCTGTTTATCACTCACTCGGTGGAGGAGGCGGCGTTCCTGGCCGATCGCTGCCTGGTATTTTCGGCCCGGCCCGGCCGTTTGAAGGAAATCGTCAAGATTGATATTCCCCGTGAGCAGCGCAACTGGACGAATATGAACGACAACGCGATTTTCATTTCGGCCCGCGACCGCATTCTCGCATCGGTGCGCGAGGAGGTATCGATTGCAGTCGAGGAGTAGCATGGACCGGCTGTGGTGGCATTTTCAGCAACTGCTGAAAATCGACGCCATGAACCTAGTTATCCTGGTGATCGTCGTCCTCATCGGGTGGACGATCATCTCGGAGACCATCCCCAATCCGGCGCGCTATCTGCCATCGCCATTGGCTGTTTCGTTGTCGTCGGTGGACATGCTCGTCAAAGGGCTGCTGCCCAGCTACTACAGCGATACGCTGGTGCGGCTCATCATCGGAAGCTCCATCGGCTTGGCGGCCGGTATCCCGTTCGGATTGCTGCTCGGTTTGAACAAGACCGTCGCGGATATGTTCCACCCGATGATGAACTTCTTCCAGTCGGTCTCGGGCATCGCCATCTTTCCGATCGTGGTGATCTGGTGGGGCAACTCGGACACCACGGTTCTTGCCGTCATCCTTTACACCAGCTTCTTCCCGATCGCCTTCAACGTTTTGTCGGGCGTTCGGGAAATCCCGATTCGCTACGTCAATGCGGCGCGGACCATGGGCGCCAGCAGATATCAGATCATGAAGGATGTGCTTTTTCCGGGAGCCATGCCGCACATCGCGACCGGATCACGTCTTTCGATCGGCTTTGCCTGGCGGGCGGTGATCGCCGGCGAGATGCTGGCCGGCCGGCAGGGCCTGGGCTGGATGATTTTCACCGGCCAGGACGCGGACCGGACCGCCGAGGTGATTCTCGGCATGGTGATGATCGGACTGACCTGGATCATCCTCGATCACTATCTGCTGCGGCCCATCGAAGCCGACACCATCGAGAGATGGGGGCTGGTGCAGCGATGACCACGGCCGTCGGAAATCTCTCCATTGCCGTCCAGCGACGCTTTGGGCGCCAGCGGCTCCGCAAGATTATCCTGGGGTCCATCCCGTTCGCGGTGATGATCGCCATTTGGCACGCCAATACGGTGTTCGACTGGCTGCCGCCGGTGTTCATTCCGCCCATCGGTGACGTCTGGGAGGCGATCTTCTTCCTGCAGGAGGATTGCGCCGGGTTCGTCGCCTTGGTCATGCTGGACAATAGCTGTCTGATCACCACCCATGTGTTTTCCAGCATTGGACGGGTGATTTTGGCGGCAATCGTCGGTCTGCCGCTGGGCATCGCCTTCGGCATTCTTTGCGGGATGAGCCGGACGCTCTCCAAATTCCTCGAGCCGGTCGGCGTGTTCGCCAATTCGATCTCGGGCATTGCCTGGATCCCGCTGGCAATCGTGTGGTTCGGCGTCGGCTGGGTGACCACGTTGTTCATCATGCTGAACACCATTTTCTGGCTGATGTTCTTCAACTCCATGCTTGGCGTGCGTTCGGTCGCCAAGGTTTACGAGGAGAGCGTGCTGACGATGGGCGGCAGCCGCTGGGATGTGATCAAGCAGGTCTATCTGCCGGGGGCCATGCCCTCGATCATCACCGGCATGCGCATGTCCATGGGGTTCGGCTGGCGGGCGCTGATCGCGGCCGAGATGATCGGCGGTGACAGCGGCCTCGGGTTCATGATTTTCACCTCAGCCGCCGAGTTCAAGATCGAAGAGGTCTTCCTCGGCGTGATCTTCATCTCCATCATCTTCATGGCCACCGACAAGTATCTGTTGGCGCCCCTGGAGAAATGGACGGTGGAGCGTTGGGGACTGGTCTGGAGGCCGACCTAGGATGGCGCGTGCGCAGACCGACGCCGAGGGCAACGTTCTCGAAGGCGGATATCAGTCCGGTGTGGTCAGCGAGGCCGGCTTCAGGCGCCGGCGGTGGTATCACCGCCGGGACGTCCGATTCGTCAGCCTGGTCGCGGCTTTCGTCATCGCATTCCAGGCATATGGGTACATTACCGGCCCATCCCGTATAGGCGGCGACGTTCAGGCGCGTATCGATCAAGGGGCCGAAACCATAGATATCCTCGTCACGGCGAATTTCAAAGCCGAAGCCTTCCATATGGAAATCTATCAGGAACTGGGTGCGCTGTCGGGCGAGGAGGGAGACGCGGTCATCGTCCGCAGAGTGTCGCCCGACGAAATTCGGTTTCTCTCGCGGAAGTACTGGATCAAATCCATAGATTTGGCAAAGTAACGCAGAACCAAATCCTATTACCGGCGAGGATCACATGACGCTCAAATATTCCGCCAACCTCGGGATGATGTTTACCGAGGAGGAAGACCCCATCGCGCGCATTGGCGCGGCGGCAGCAGCCGGGTTCAAGGCGATCGAATTCCTTTTCATCTATGACCTGGAACTGGATGCCATCTGGCGCGAAATGGATGCCCACGAGCAGGATATGTCGGTGATCAATATCGCCGTCGGCGAAGGCATCCAAATGGGGCCGCTGGTAATGGCGGCGCCCGGCAAGCAGGAGGCCTTCAGGGAAAACCTGGCGGCCGGGGTCAAATACGCCTCGGCGCTCAAACCCACCGGCTTCGTCATTCCGGCCTATATGCCGCCCGAGGGGGTTTCCCGTGCGGAGGCGATCGAGGTCTTCAAGGAAAATCTGCCGGCGGTCGGCGACGCCATGGGGGATATCGGCGTGCCGGTCCTGATCGAGGCGCTCAATCCCGATATCCGGCCCAAATCCATTCTTCGCGATACCGCCGAGATCATGGAGGTTATCGACGCCGTCGGTCATCCCAATATCGGCATCGAGTACGACGTTTATCACATGTACACGACGGAGCCGGACATGATCGCGGTCATTCGCGAACATCTGGACCTGATCGGCAACATTCAGATTGCCGATACGCCCGGCCGCGGCGAACCGGGAACCGGCGAGATCGACTACGGGACTTTTCTCAAGGATCTGGATGAACTGGGGTACGACAAGTGGGTGGCGCTGGAATACATGCCGACGGTGCCGACACTCGAGTCGCTCGAATGGATGAAAACGCTGGCGGCATAATGGCTTGCCGCCGAAGGACATCGGGGAGGGCGAGACCCATGGACGACGCATATGCCGGGAACGGCGGGCCCCGCGGCCATAACCCGGTCGTCAGCTAGGTAAAGCGCATGAAAGCTGTCTTGATGAAGGACTACGGCGGCGCCGAGGTTCTGGATTTCGAAGAAACCGATGATCCCGTGCCCGCCGCCGGGCAGGTGCTGGTCGACATTCACCGGGCGACCGTGAACCCGGCGGACTGGAAGGTCCGCGAAGGCCGCCGCCGGGACGCCGTCAAGGCTACCTTCCCTCACATTCTGGGCCGGGATTTCTCCGGCGTCGTCGCCGAACTGGGCGACGGGGTGTCCGGCCTGTCGGTCGGGGATGCCGTATTCGGGGTTACCGACACCGGTCAGGAAGGGTGTTATGCCGAACGCTTGGCAGTCCGCGCCGATCTCTGCGGCAGGAAGCCCGGCGCCATGTCGCACGCCGAAGCCGCAGCACTCGCACTGACCGGCCTTACCGCCATGATTTCCATCGAGGAGTATCTCGAACTGAAAAAAGGGGAAACCATCCTGATCCAGGGCGGCGCCGGCGGCGTGGGCAATTTCGCCGTTCAGTTTGCGCACCATATCGGCGCCCATGTCATCACCACCGCGAGCGGCCGAAACCACGATTACCTCAAGAGCCTCGGGGCCGACGAGGTGATCGACTACAACGAAGTGGATTTCACCGAAGCGGTGTCGGACGTCGACGCGGTCTACGACCTGATCGGCGGCGAGGTTCAGGTGCGGTCGTATGGCATCCTGAAATCCGGCGGGCGGCTGGCGTGGAACTCGCCGCCGCCGGCGGATGCCGAAACGGGCCGGGACGACATCGAGGTCCTGCATCCGAACGTGGCGCGGGACGGCAAGTATATGCGCCGGATCGCCGGGCTTTATTCGGACGGCGCGATCAGACCGCCGGAAATCCGGGAAATGCCCCTATCGGAAATCCGCGCCGCCCATGAATTGAGCGCCACCGGGCACGTCCGGGGGAAGATCGTCCTCGCCGTGCGTTAGACGACGCCGTCTTCCCGAAGTGCGGCGATCTCCTCGGCGCTCAACGCCGCCAATTCGGTCAGGACATCGTCCGTATCGGCGCCCAGAACCGGCGGCGGCGACTGCACCGCGGCCGGTGTGTCGGAGAATCCGTACGGGATTCCCAGGGCGCGGATCGGTCCCGCCGTCGGGTGATCCATCTCCACGACCATGCCGTTGGCAATTGCCTGGGCGCTCGCCAACGACTCGTCGACGGCATTGACCTTCGAACACGGAATGCCCTCGGCCTCGAACAGAGCGATCCAGTCTTCGGCGGACCTTGCCGTGAGCGCTTCGATGATGAGGGGCTCCAGCTCCTCTCGGTTCGTAACCCGCCCCGCGTTGGTCTTGAACCGGTCGTCCGCGGCCCACTCCGGACGTCCAAGAAGTCCCGCGAACTTCTCGAACTGAAGGTCGTTGCCGACCGCCAGCGCGATTTCCCCTTCGGCGCACGGATAGTCGGAATATGGCACGACGTTCGGGTGGCCGTTGCCGAACCGGCCCGGCCGGCCGCCGCCGATCAGATAGTTGGACGCCACATTGATCAGCATGGAGAGCGAGGTATTGAACAGCGACAGATCGATCCTTTGCCCCTTGCCGGTGCGGTGGCGCGCCTGAAGGGCAGCCAGAATCGTCATCGCCGCGTATTGGCCGGTGCACACGTCGACGATGGCGACGCCGAGCTTGGTTGGGCCGCCGTCCTTCTCGCCGGTGATGCTCATGAGTCCGCTTTCGGCTTGCAGCAGGAAGTCGTAGCCCGGCATGCCGCCCTTGGGCCCCTTGTCGCCATAGCCGGTGATCGAACAGTGCACCACCTGCGGCGCGTTCTCCTCCATCCATGCGCGGGTGAAGCCCCAGCGGTCCAACTGGCCGGGCTTGAAGTTTTCGATCAAGACATCGGCGCCGGCGAGCAGTTTGCGCAGGATTTCCCTGCCGCGCTCGTCTTTCAGATTGAGGGTCACGCTCCGCTTGTTGCGGTTGATGCCCAGGAAATAAGCCGCCTCGTCGCCGGCGAAGGGAGGGCCCCAGGCACGGGTATCGTCGCCCCGGCCGGGCTGCTCGATTTTGATGATCCTGGCACCCATGTCGCCCAAATTCATGGTGCAGAACGGCCCGGCGAGTATCCGGGTGAGGTCGATCACCCGGATGCCGTGGAGCGCACCCTTGACGTCCGAGTTCATGGATCAGCCCTTGGCCGGCGCCATATTGCGGTCATTGGCCAGATCATCGAGATAGGTGTCGACCTTCTCTTTCCGCCGCAGCCGGAATTTGTGGAAATCGGCCGGCCGTTTCTCCAGGAACGCGTTCATGCCTTCGAGGGACTCCTCGGAGCCCCAGATCTCGGCCAGCAGTTCCATCCCCTGCTGCCAGGACGCGTACAACTCGTCGGATTCGAAGTTGAGGGACTTCTTGGTTGCCCGCAGGGTCTGGCCCGAATAGCCCTTCATCTGCCGGCACCAAGCCTCGGTCTCCTCCCGAAGCCTGGCTTTGGGCACAACCTTGTTGATGAGGCCGATCTCGACGGCCTCCTCGGCGCTGAACCGTCGGCAGAGAAATATCATTTCCTTGGCCAGCCGGTCGCCGATAAGGCGCGGAATATATTGGGTCGCGCCAACCGTCGGGCAGGCGCCGACCCTGGCGCCGGTCTGCCCGAAAATGCCGTCATCGGCCGAGATGACCAGGTCGCACCAGAGCGCCAGTTCGTGGCCGCCGCCCATGCAGTAGCCGTGAACCATGGCGATCATCGGCACCGTGGCGCCGCGAATGGCCATGGCGAGCCCGAGCATCCGGTCGTTCCAGTGCATCGCGTTGGCGCGGTTGAGCTTCATCATGGCGTGGAAGTCGCCGCCGGCGGAGAACGCCTTGTCGCCCGCGCCGGTGATGACGCCGGCGACGATGGACTGGTCCTCGCGGATCGACTTCACCGCATCGATGAGCTCGTCCAGGGTCTGCTCGCGGAAGGCGTTCATCACCTCCGGACGGTTGATGGTGATCCAGGCGACGTCGTCCTTCACCTCGAACAGAATTTCGTTGTAGCTGCGTTCAAGCGGCACGGGTTTTCTCCCTTGTGCGTGGGTTGGGCTAGTGGGTTTCCTCGATTTCGATGAGGGTCCCCATCGAATCCTTGGGATGAATGAAGAAGAGACGGCTGTCCGGCGTCGGTTCACCGAGGACACGGAGGCCATTCTTGCTTGCTGCGGCGGCGGCGCTGTCCACGTCCGGGGTGGTCAGACAAAAATGATGGATGCCGCCTGCCGGATTGCGTTCCAGAAACCTGGCTATGGGCGAGTCCTCGCCAAGAGGTTCCATTAGTTCGATCCGGGCGTTCTCCAGCTGGATCATCGCCATGCGAACGCCCTGGCGGGGATTTTCGGACGGCTCGCCCACCTCGCAGCCGAACCGCTCCCGATAGAGCCGGATGGCGGCATCCAGATCGGGAACCGCAATCGACACGTGATCCAAGTCTTGGGCGGGAATTGGCGTTTTCTCGGACATGGTCTATCTCACCGGGTTTTCCAGTGTCCCCAGGGGCTCGATGGTGACGCTCACCATGTCGCCCGGTTTCAGGAAGATGGGCGGATCGAAACCGATACCGACGCCAACCGGGGTGCCGGTGGCGATGATGTCGCCCGGCTTGAGGGTGATCCCGGCCGAGATGCATTCGATCAGGGACGGAATATCGAATATCAGCGCGCTGCAGCTGGAATCCTGGCGCTTTTCGCCGTTCACGCGGGTGGTGAGCCGGAATTCGTCGGGGTGGCCGGCCTCGTCGGCGGTCACGATAGCCGGGCCGAGCGGGCAGTAACCGTCGGGGCTTTTGCCGATGAACCATTGCTTGTGCTGGTGCTGCAGATTGCGGGCGGTGACATCGTTGCAGACCGTGTAACCGTAAACATGGCCGAAGGCGTCTTCCCTGGAGACGCCGCGGCCCTCCTTGCCGATGATCACGGCGAGTTCGCCCTCGTAGTCGACGGACCCGGTGGGGTCCAGCTCCGTGAGAATGGGATCGCCGGGACCGGAAACACTGGTGGTCGCCTTGGTGAAAATGATCGGATGATCCGGAACGGCCGTCGCTCCGGCGGTGGCGTCAAAGCCGGAATCGTGGAATTCCCTGGCATGCTCGTGATAGTTCCGTCCCACCGCCATCACGTCCCTGCGCGGCATGGGGATCGGAGAGAGCAATTTGACCCCGCCCACGGGATGTCTCGCGCCGTCGCCTGCATTCGCGACCGCCTCGGCCGCCCGCGCGAGGGCCGCGTCGCCGGCTTCGATGAAGCCGTTCATGTCGGCGGGCAGGTCCGGCGCGGCCTGGAAAAGGTCGACGACGGTATCGCCATCCAGGACGCCGATTGATTCCGCGCCGTTGGCGGTGAACGTGACTAGTCGCATGTGCTGGTCCCTAACGGGGAAGGATTGTTGTTTGATTGGCCGGGATTTTACCCAGCCAATTCCGCAAAAGACAGCCCGCAAGCCCGCGAAATCAGGCCGTCTTCCCTCTCCGGAAGATGCCGTCGTAGAAGGTGTAGAGCACGATCACGATGAGAATGGTGCCGATCGGCCGCTCCGAGATGATCCACCAGAATGTTCTGTCCTCGAACACCAGCAGGGCCCGGCGCAGGTTCTCATCGGCCAGCGGGCCGAGGATGACCGCAAGCACCATCGGCGCCAAGGGAAAGCCGAAACGATGCAGGATGTAGCCGGCGATGCCTGCGATGAACATCAGATAGACGTCGAAATAGTTCAGGCTGACGGCGAATGCGCCCATCACGCAGATCGGAATGATCAGCGGCATCAGCAGCGTGCGCGGCAGGCTGAACAGCTTGACGCACGGTTTGATCAGCGCGATCGCCATGAAATACATCAGGAAGTTTGCGATGATCAGCCCGATATAGATGAAGAATATGATGCCGGGGTTTTCCGTTTGGATGGTCGGGCCGACCACCACGTTCTTCATTTCCAGAGCGGCGAGAATGGCCGCCGCCGCGGCATTGCCCGGAATGCCCAGCGTCAGGGTCGGTAGCATGGAGCCGCCCACATTGGCGTTGTTGGCCACTTCCGCCGAAACGATGGCCTCATACGACCCCTTGCCCCATTTTTTCCGTTCTTCGGGCTTCGCCCGCCGCCGGCCGATGTCATAGGACAGGAACGACGCGACATTGGCGCCGGCGCCCGGGATGGCGCCGATGATCGTGCCGACGATCCCGGACCGGACAGCGGTCCGGGTGTAGCCGATCAGCTTCTTCATCGGCGGAACGATTTTGCCGACCTCGCTCGGAATGCCCGGCGGGCTGTACTGGGGCAGCACCTTCAAAATTTCCGTCAGTCCGAACAGGCCGATCAGCAGCGGGATGTAGCTGATGCCGTCCTCCAGAATGCGCACCCCGAAGGTGAAGCGCGGCACGCCGTGAATGGCATCGAGCCCGACGAACGAAATCAGCAGGCCGATCCACCCGGAAATCCAGCCCTTGATCGGCATGTCCCCGGCGGACATGGAGCCGCAGATGGCGATCCCCCACATGGACAACAGGAACATTTCCCAGGACCGGAACTGCAGGGCGAGAAACAGAATGGCCGGAATGAATGCGATCAGGAGAATGATGCCGATCCAGTTGCCCATGAACGAGCCCATGATCGCGGTGCCGAGCGCGAGGCCGCCTTCGCCCCGCTTGGCCAGGGCATGGCCCTCTATCATGGTCGGAACGGCATCGGGCGTGCCCGGAATGTTGATCAGCACCGCGGAGATGGCGCCGCCGAACACACTGCCCGTGTATACGCCGAGCATGAACATTATGGCGACGTGTTGGGACATGCCGACGGAGAGCCCGATCAGCAGGGCCATCGCCATGGTCGTCGACAGGCCCGGCATGGCGCCCCACAGGATGCCCAGGGTCACGCCGATCAGGCAGACGAAGATCATCCACGGCTGAAAGGCGATGGCGGCCTGGGCAATGACTTCCTGGAGCTCGAACATGCCCTGTCTCCTCAACCCGCACCGGGGAGGAGAATCTGGAACCCGTCCCGGAAGACGACCGCCAGGAATACGACGATACCGGTCGCCACCAAAAAACAATTGAGAAGGGTGGAGCGCCAGAAGAACCGCAGGATGAAGAAGATGAAGGGTATCGAAATCAGCTCGAACCCGGAGAATCGGAAGGCGTAAAACGCCGTCTTGAACCGCCAGTCCAGATCGGTCTGACCGAGGATCATGACGTAGGCGAAGATCACCCCCATCAGCGCCAACGTCCGGCGGGCTTCGGGATCGGAGAGGTAGTTCCCGGCTGCCCGCAGGCTGTCGCCCGCGAGCATTTCATCCAATCCGTAACGCCGCTTGGTTTTCAGGAACAAACCAATCGCCATCACCACGAGGCACGCGCCGGTGATGAACGGCAGGACGCCCGGCGCCGTATATATGCTCTCCGGGTTGCCGAGCCGGACCGACAGGATCATGGCGAATATGCCGAGTGCCGCGACGGTGACCGAAGCGATGAAGTCCTTGCGCGGGGAAGACCGTTCGTCGCCGCCTTCCTCGCCGGTAAAGACGCCTTTTTCCAGGCTCTCGACGTCGGCTTCTATTCCGGATTTCTTTTCGTCAGCCATCACGCCGAGACCTTCGTCTTATGGGCATGAACGTATTCTACAAAAAATTCGGGTGAGCCGCGATTGCCGCAGCCCACCCGAATTCAAGGACAATACCATCCAGGGGACGGCAGTTACTTCATCATCATCTTGCTCTGCTTGTCCCACCAGGCATCGAAATCCGCAGGCTTGGGCAGACCAAGCGCTTTCAGCGACCGGGCGCCCTTGATGCCCAGTTTCTCGAAGGTTGCCGCGGTCTGTACCTCGACCTGAGCCGCGCGGCGGCTGGCTTCGGAGCCCGTACGGATATCGACGTCGAAGAATTTCTGCTTCGCGACCTTGGCAAAGGCGTCGGACTTGACGGCCGCAACGAAAGCCTTTTCGATTTTGGCTTGGACATCCTTCGGAACGCCCTTCAGCATCGCAAGATTGTAGATGCCGGAGAACGGCAACTGGCTCTTGATCTGCGGCAGGAAATTGCCGACGGATTTCAAGATCTTTCCGCCGCCCGCATCCAGGTCCTTGGTGCCGGTTTGCTGGATGTGGATAAGCTTGCCCGCGCGAATGTGCTCGATGTGCTCGTGTACGCCGCCGCCGGCGATCATGGTCTCGCCATTCAAACCGGCAAGCGTCGCCGGTTTGCCGCCCTTGTAGGGAACGTATTTCAACGTCACGCCCGCCGACACGGCGACGACTGCGGCCAGTTCATGCCACAGACCGCCGGTACCGGAGGTCGAGATGGTGACCTTTCCGGGATTGGCCCGCGCCGCCTTGATGACGTCTTCGAAGGTCTTGAGCTTGGAGTCCGGACGGACGGACCAGCTGCCAAGGGAATTCGCGGCCTGCATGTACTGCCAGTCTTTCCAGGCCCGCGTTTCGGTGTGACCCATGACGCTGGCGTACTTATTGTAGTTGGCCGCCCCCAGAAGCGTATAGCCGTCGGCCTTTTTGCCCGCGACAAACTTGGTCGCAACACCGCCGACCGCGCCCGGCTTGTTGATGACGTTGATTTTCCAGCCCGTCGATTTGGTCATTTCACCGACCAGCGTACGGAGAACGGTGTCGGTACCGCCGCCGGCGCCATACATCACGACGACTGTAATCGGACGCTCCGGCCATTCCGCCTTTGCGTCGGTGGCGGTGACAGCCATGAGGGCCGCCGCGCCGATGGCGGTGGCAAATACCGCCGAAGAGCTTCTGATGGATTTTCTCATTTGGACACTCCCGGTAGGAAATTTAGAAGCCGATTGAAAAAAGAACTCACTGGAACATGAGCAGTCTTATAGAAGAGTGGAACGTAGTGACGGGTCCGCCGCGAGTCAAGATTGTGACCGCAGGTCGGACAGGTTGCGCGTACGTCGAGGTGCGTTGACTCTCCTTGGTCGAGTTGGGCAAGGTACGAATCAATAACCGACGCCGTCTCGGCGGCCCCATGAACAACTTCACCCGGGTCTGACGTGAAACCTGCACCATTCAACTACGCCAAGCCGTCCTCCGTCGATGAGGCGATCTCCCTCCTCGATGGCGACGCAACCCTTCTCGCCGGCGGTCAAAGTTTGGTTGCCACCCTCAACATGCGCCTGAGCGCGCCCGACCTGCTGGTCGACATCAACGGCCTTGAGGAATTGTCCGGCATATCCGTCGACGGCGGCACGGTTCGTATCGGCGCGCTCACCCGTCACCGGGAACTGGAGAGGTCCGAGGTCATCGCCGCGCAGGCGCCGCTGATCGCCGAAGCGGTGCCGTTGATTGCCCATCCGGCCATCCGCAACCGCGGGACCGTCGGGGGCAGCATCGCCTTTGCCGATCCCGCCGCCGAACTGCCGGCGTGCCTGCTGGCGCTCGACGGCGCGGTCGAGATTGCCGGTTCGGGCGGCCGCCGCAAGGTGGGCGCCGGCGAATTTTTCCGCGGTCTCTACGACACGGCGCTCGAAGACGGCGAACTGATCACCGCCATCGAAGTGCCGGCCGCCGCCGGCAACCAGCGCTTCGCCGTTGAAGAGGTGGCGCGGCGTCATGGGGATTACGGCATGGCCGGTGTCATGGCATCCGTCACCGTGAATGGGGAGACCGTGGAGGCTGCCCGGTTGGTCTACATCGCCGCCGGCGGTACGCCCATGCTGGCCGAAGGGGCGGGGGCCGCGCTTGCCGGAAACGCCATTGACGAGGCGAGCATCGGGGCGGCGCAGTCGGCGCTCGAGGGCGACCTCGATCCGTTCGACGACATGAATTCCACCGCCGCGACCAAGCTTCACTTGGCGCGGGTGATGACCGAGCGGGCGCTGAAGCGCATCGCGGGAGCGTAGACCATGCCGGATTCAATCGATATTCCCCCTGTCGTCGTGACCGCGACGGTCAACGGCGAACGGGTCTCGCGTGCGGTCGAACCCCGGATGAACCTCGTCGATTTCCTCCGCGAGGAGCTGGAACTCACCGGCAGCCACATCGGATGCGAACACGGCGTTTGCGGCGCCTGCACCGTCAGGGTCGATGGGACCATCGTCCGCGGCTGCCTGATGCTGGCCGTCCAAGCCGACGGCGCCGAGGTCCTGACCATAGAAGGCCTATCGGAAAGCGGCGAGATCGCCGATCTGCAGGAGAACTTCAAGACCCGCAATGCGGCGCAATGCGGCTTCTGCACGCCGGGCATGCTGATGACGGCCGCCGAACTGCTGGCCGAGAACCCGGGCGCCGGTCGAACGGAAATCCGGCAGCACATTTCCGGCAATTTCTGCCGCTGCACCGGTTACCAGGCCATCGTCGACGCCATAGAGGAAACCGGCAGAAACCGGGGGGAGAAATAATGGCTGATAGCCCCGTTGTCACCGTTCACGACCGGCCCAACAGCTATATCGGCCGCTCGGTTCCGCGCCCCAACGTCCAGCGGCTGCTTCATGGCCGCGGCACGTTCACCGACGACATCAAGCTGCCGCGAATGGTCCATGCGGCGTACCTGCGCTCACCGTTCGCCCACGCCGACATCAAGTCGATCAACGCCGATGCGGCCAAGGCGGCGCCGGGGGTCGCCGGGGTCTTCACCGGAAAGGAGATCGCCGAACTGTGCGAACCCTGGGTCGGTGTCCTCTCCCACCTGGAGGGCATGCGCTCACCTCCGCAATACCCGATGGCCATCGACAGGGCCCGCTGGCAGGGCGAGCCGGTGGTCGCCGTGGTCGCCGAGACCCGCGCGCAGGCCGAAGACGCCGTCGAACTGGTCGAAGTGGACTGGGCAGAACTGCCGGCCGCCTGCGACATGACGGCGGCGCTCGATGCCGACGCGCCGGTGATCCACGAAGAGTACGGCAACAATCTCTGTTGGGAGCGGATCGTCGACGAAGGCGATGTGGACGCCGCGTTCGATCAAGCGGCGGTGGTCGTCGAAGACGAGTTCACCTTCGGCCGCCACACCGGCGTCACGCTGGAACCGAGAGCCATCATCTCCAGCTGGGATCCGTCCGAGGAACAGCTCACGGTCTACATGTCGACCCAGGGTCCGCACATGCTTCAGGCCATTTTCGCCAAGCACTTCGGCCTGGAGGAGCACCGGGTTCGGGTGATTTGCAAGGATGTGGGCGGCGCGTTCGGCATCAAGGTTCACACCTACGGCGACGAAATCGCGACCGCCGCGCTGACCATGCTTCTGAAGCGGCCGGTGAAATTCATCCCCGACCGGATGGAAAGCTTCACCGCCGACATTCATGCCCGCCACCACACGATCAAGGCGCGGATGGCGGTCGCCGAGGACGGCAAAATTCTCGCCATTGATTTCGACGACCTCACCGGTATCGGACCCTACTCCATGTACCCGCGGTCGAGCGGAATCGAGATCAATCAGGTGCTCAATCTGACCGGCGGGCCCTACACAATCGAAAACTATCGGGCGCGGGGACGGGTGGTGTTTCAGAACAAGCCGCTGATGTGCCAATACCGGGCGGTCGGCCACCCCATCGCCACCGCGATGCAGGAAGCGCTGGTCGATCATGCGGCCCAGGCGTTGGGTATGGATGTGGTGGAAATCCGGGAAAAGAACCTGGTTCCCGACGATGCCTATCCGACCAAATCCATCACCGGCATGCCGTTCGACAAGCTCTCCCACCATGCCGCCAAGGACAAGCTGCTCGGTATGGTGGACTACGCAGGGTTGCGGGCCGACCAGGAGAAGGCGCGGGAATCCGGTATCTATCGCGGTATCGGATTTGCCTGCATGATCGAGGTGACGAGCCCCAGCCCCATGTTCTACGGGGTCGGCGGCGCGCCGATCTCGGCCCAGGACGGTGTGACCCTGCGCCTGGATGCCAAGGGCAACCTGATTGTCGCCTCGGGCGTCACCGAGCAGGGCCAAGGCGCCGAAGCGGTACTTTCACAGGTCGCCGCGACGGCGGTCGGCGTGACCCCGGACAAGATCAAGATCATCACCGGCGATACGGAGATCACCCCTTATGGCGGCGGCACCTGGGCCTCCCGCGGCACCGGCATCGCCGGCGAAGCGGCGGCACAGGCCGGCCACGCCCTTCGGGATCAGGTATTGGAAGTCGCCGGCATCATGCTCCAGTCGGAACCGCGGAAGCTCGATATCCGGGACAACGCGGTTGTCGATGCCGATACGGGCAACGAACGAATCAGCCTCGCCGAGGTCGGACGGGTGGTCTATTACCGGGCCGATACCCTGCCCAAGGATTATCAGTCGGAACTCATTGCCACCCGGCACCACGTGCCTAAGAAGTTTCCCTTCGCCTTCACCAACGGCATCCATTGCTCCCACGTCGAGGTCGATGTGGATACGGGCGTGGTGAAACTGCTCAACTATTGGGTGGTCGAGGATTGCGGCACGGTGATAAATCCGTTGCTGGTGGAAGAGCAGGTGCGCGGCGGCGTGATTCAGGGCATCGGCGGCGCGCTCTACGAAGAGTGCCTCTACAGCGACGAGGGGCAGCTGCTCAACGGCAACCTCGCCGACTATTTGGTGCCCATGGCCGCGGAGATGCCCGACATCCAGGTCGGCCACGTGACCAGTCCCAACAGCGATTCCGAACTCGGCGCGAAAGGCGCCGGGGAAGGCGGGACCGGCGGGGCGCCCGCGGCGATTCTCAACGCGGTCAACGACGCCTTGCTGCCGTTAGGCGCGCGGTTGACCGTCAACCCGATGACTCCGGAGCGTGTGCTTCGCGCACTCGGCAAGACCGAATAGGCATCGCCCGAGCGGATAAATCATCACGCCGCTTTCGCGCTTTCGTGGGCAATTTCCGTGTGCTACCGTTTCGTCGAATTTTTCGATGCCGGACACCGACGAAACGATCCGGCGAGGTTTTGAAATCAATTCTGGGAGGCGTCTTCGATGCGATTCTTCAAACAATTAGTACTAGCCATCGCCGCGTTGGCGGTGGTCGTTGCCTACTCGCCGCAAGTGAGTGCGCAATCCGGCAAGCCCATCAAGATCGGTTTCTCGATGGCGCTCACCGGCGTTCTCGGTGCCGGCGGCAAGAGCGCGCTGATCGCCATGGAGATTTGGCGCGACGACGTTAACAAGAAAGGCGGCCTTCTCGGGCGCCCCGTCGAACTGGTGTATTACGACGATGCCACGACGCCCGCGAAGGTGCCGGCCATCTACACCAAGCTGCTGAACGTCGACAAGGTCGACCTCGTGGTTTCCAGCTACGGCACCGACGTGATCGCGCCGGCCATGCCCATCGTCATGCGGTCGGGCAAGGTGTTCCTGGGGCTGTTCGGTCTCGACGTGAACCACAAGTTCAAATATGACCGCTACTTCCAGATCATGCCTGCCGGTCCCAACCCGGCCCAGGATTGGTCCCGCGGCTTCTTCGATATCGCCAAGGAAAAGGGCCTGAAGAGCGTGGCGATTGCCGGTGCGGACGCGGAATTCGCGCAGAACGCCGTCAAGGGCGCCCGCGCGAACGCCAAGCAGGACGGGCTGAACATCGTCTATGACAAGAGCTTCCCGCCCTCCACGGCCGACTTCACGCCGATCCTCCGGGCCATTCAGGCGACCAATCCCGATATCATCTACTTCGGGTCTTATCCGGCGAACTCCGTGGGTATCGTCAAGGCGGCCAACGAGCTCGGCCTCAAGGCCAAGCTGGTGGGCGGCGGCATGGTCGGTCTGCAATTCGCGGCGATCATGAAGAACCTCGGCCCGGGCCTGAACAACCTCGTCAATTATGATTTCTGGGTTCCGGCGAAAACGCTGAAGTTCCCGGGCATCGAGGAGTTCCTGAAGAAGTACCAGGCGGCGGCCGCCGGCAAGGGTGTCGACCTGCTGGGTCACTACCTCCCGCCGTGGGCCTATGCCTACATGCAGGTTCTGGGTCAATCCGTCGAAGCGACCAAGTCCCTGGATGACAAGAAGCTGGCCGAGTACATCCACAAGACCACCTTCAACACCGTGGTTGGACCGGTCAAATTCGGCAAGAACGGCGAATGGGCTACGTCTCGCGCGCTGATGATTCAGTTCCGCGGCATCAAGGCGAACAATCTGGATCAGTTCAAAATGGAAGGCACACGCGTCGTCCTGAAGCCAGACACCGTCAAGTCCGGGGATATCATGTTCCCGTACAAGAAGTAGACCAAGTACGACCTGACAGAAGCCCGCGGCGACCGTATCCATGGATGCATCTCTATTCCTGAATGCGATCGCCGCGGGCATTCTTCTGGGCGGCTTCTATGCCGCCGTCGCGCTCGGCCTGTCGATCGTCTTCGGCCAGCTCGACATCGTCAATATTGCCCACCCGGCCTTCATCGTGGCGGGGTCTTATCTGGTTTTCGCCCTCAACGGCGGCTTCGGCCTCGACCCGGTGATCGCCGGCATTCTGCTGATGCCCATATTCTTCGCGGTGGGCGTCTTCGTCTATCGCGTCTATTACGCGGCATTTGAGCGAACCGGCCGGGAGTCGCTGGCCGGCCTCGCCTTTTTCTTCGGCCTCATGTTCGTCATCGAGGTTCTGTTCATCATTTTCTACGGCGTCGATTACCGGCTGGTCGAGGCCGACTATATCGGCAAACAAATCGAGATCGGCCTGGTCGGCATTCCGTGGCGGATGCTGGTGCCGTTCTGCGCGGCGCTGGTCATGACCGGCGCCATTTATCTGTTTATGTCCCGGACCTTCCTCGGCCGCGCGATTCTGGCGGTGTCGCAGGACCGGCTGGCGCTGCAGCTCATGGGTGCCGATCCGGTCAAGATCAAGCAGATCGCCTTCGGCATCGGCATCGCGACGGCGGCGCTCGCCGGCGCGCTTCTGATCATGATCGGCCCGGTGGAGCCGACCATCGGGCGGCTTTATATCGGCCGGATTTTCGCCATCATCGTACTCGGCGGCATGGGCAGTATCCCCGGAACGCTCGTCGCGGCGCTTATCATCGGCCTGTCGGAGAGTATCGTCACGACCTATATCGGGCCGTCCTGGGCGCCGACGGTGGCGTTCGGCTTCCTGTTGATAACGCTGGCGGTTCGCCCGCAGGGCCTGTTTGGGCGGCTATAATGAAAATCAGCGGGTTCTGGATAGGCATTGTATTGGTGCTCGCCGCGGGCTTTGTCCTGGCCGGCGTCGCGGACAACCAGTTCCTGTTTTTTGCCGGTTACGTGGTCCTGCAGGGCCTGATCATGGCCGTGGCGTGGAATGTCCTCGGCGGGTTTACCGGCTATGTGAATTTCGGCAGCGCCGGGTTTTTCGCCATCGGCGCCTACACGGCAATCGCGCTTCACCAGTTTGCCGAATTGCCGCTGCTGGTCCTGATCGTCATCGCCGGTATCGTGTGCGGATTGATCGGCCTGGGCACCGGTTATTTGACGCTCCGGCTGCGCGGCGTCTACTTCGCCATCGCGACATTGGCCATGGCCATCGTGTTCGAATCGTTGATCACCAACTGGGATTATGTCGGCGGGTCCGCGGGGGCCTATGTGATAACCCCCGCAGAAGTGCCGTTCTTCGACAGCTTCATCGAAATGATGTTCATTTTGATGCTGGTTTTGTCGCTCATCTGCGTTGCGGTGTCCCGATATCTCAGCATGTCGCGGATGGGACGGGGACTGGCATCCATTCGTGACGATGAGACCGCCGCCGAATGCATGGGCGTTCCGACCCTTCGATTGAAGCTCATCTCGACCACCGTCATGGGCGTCATGATGGGGGTGGCCGGCGCGCCATTCCCGTTCTTCGTCACCTACATCAACCCGCTCTCCGCGTTCGATCTGCTGATCGCCGTCAACGCGATCGCCATGCCCATGATCGGCGGCACGGCGGTGTGGTTCGGACCCGTCATCGGCGCGCTGCTGCTCGGCACGATCCAGCAAATCGTGACCGTCACCATTTCTTCCGAGTTGAACATCCTGATCGTCGGTGTGGTGCTGATTGGGTTCGTGGCGCTCGCCCCCCGCGGGATCGTCGGGCTGTTCCAGGACTTTGCGCGGAAGCGCCGCGGGGGAGGCAAGTGATGGACGCCGACGGCCGCCTTCTCGACGTTCACGGCCTGACCAAGCGGTTCGGCGGTTTTGTCGCGCTCAATAACGTCAGCATGCATCTGAATCCGCGCGAGCGGCTGGGTCTTATCGGTCCCAACGGGTCCGGCAAGACGACGATGATCAACTGCATTTCCGGCGCGCTGTTCAACGAAGAGGGATCGGTGGTTTTTCGGGGAGAGGAGATCACCGGCCTGCCGGCCTTCAAGCGGGCCGAGCTCGGCATATCCAGATCCTTCCAGATCCCCAGGCCTTTCCGGACCATGAGCATCCTGGAAAACATGCTGGTTCCCATGGAGTACGCCGCCTGGGGGCGCGTCGATCATGCGACGCACGAGGACCGGGCGATGGAAATTCTGGCCCTGGTCGGATTTCAGGACCGTGCCCAGGAGAATTCGGGCAACCTGACGCAGGTTGATCTTCGGAAGCTTGAACTCGCCCGGGCGCTTGCCGCACAGCCCGATGTGCTGGTCTCGGATGAATCGATGGCCGGCCTGTCCAGCGCCGAAGTCGACGAGGTTCTGGAAATTCTGTTCAAGCTCAATGAGCGGGGCGTGGCCGTCATCATGATCGAGCACATCATGCGGGCGGTGATGCGTTACTGCGAGCGAATTTACGTCCTGGATGCCGGTCAACTGATCGCCGAAGGGACGCCGGAAGAGATTCAAGGCAACCCAGACGTGGAGCGTGCGTACCTTGGCGAATAGCTTGAGCATATCCAACGTCGAAGCGGGCTACGGTTCCGTCCGGGTGCTTCACGATGTCACCATCAACGTCGGCGGCGGTGAAACGGTGGTCCTGCTCGGCTCCAACGGCAACGGCAAGTCGACGCTGATCAAATGCATTACCGGGCTGGTCGAGCCGGATAGCGGCGAGATCATCTTCGAGACCGATGGCGAGAAGATCAATCTGATCGGCAAGTCGCCGGAAGACATTGTCGATCTGGGCATCGCCATGGTTCCGGAGGGGCGGCGATTGTTTCCGGCGTTGACCGTGGAGGAAAATCTGACCCTCGGCGCCTACCGGCCGGCGGCGCGTGCAAAGCTCGACGAGAACCTGGAGTTCGTCTATGGGGCGTTTCCGAGGCTCTTGGAGCGCCGTAACCAGCTTGCCGGCTCCATGAGCGGCGGCGAACAGCAGATGGTCGCCATCGCCCGGTCCATGATGTCCGATCCCAAAATCCTGTTGGTGGACGAACCCTCGGTCGGCCTCGCCCCCATCCTGGTCAGCCAGACGATCGCCAAGATCAAGGAACTCCAGGAACAGCGGAACCTGACGATCCTGATGGCTGAACAGAACTTCAATCAGGCCATCAAGATCGCCGATCGTGGCTACATCATCGTCCACGGCCAGATCGAATTCGAGGGCGCCGATGCCGCCGCCCTCGAGAACAACGAAATGATCAAGCAATACTACCTGGGCGCTTGAGCGCGCCGGGCGCGGTCAGTCGTAGTAATTCAATTCAATGGTGATGTTGTTCGGGTCTTCCAGAAAGACCTGCTGCAGGTTCATTTCCGGCACCATCCGCTCGCGATAGGGAATTTTCAGCTTCTCCAGCCTTGACTTGAGCTCATCCACATCGCTTGCCCGAAAGGCCAGGTGATCAACGGCGCCGCCGCCGTCCAGGTCATCGAGATCGACATCCCCCAGATATTCGATGAGGCCCGAGGGATCGTCTTCATCGATGCCGACCAGATGCACCACCGCCATCTTGCCCACATACATCCAGTAGCCCGGAAAATCGAGCGGCGGCCGGTCGCCGACGCTCATGCCGAGGACGGTCTCGTAGAATTCCTTGCATTCCTCGAGCTTTATCGTACGAATCGAAAAATGATCCATTTCATCGAGCGGCATGGCGGCCTCCCTTCGTCGTCCAGCGTGTCGGGAAATTATACCCCAACAGAGCCGGTCGTGCATAATTCGCGTCAGTTGTTTCCCATGCCCGGGGTCTCATCCATGATCACGGTCTCGACCTCGCCGGAACCGTCACGCCGATGAACGGCGGCGGCCTGATAGGCATCCGATTCGAAGCAGGCCACGGCGGATTCGAAGTCCGGGAACTCGACGATCACGAAACGCTCGAAATATTCCGGACCTTCCATTACCTGATACCTGCCGCCCCGGGAGAGCGGTTTGCCGCCGTATTCCTTGAGGATGTCGCCAACGAGGTCGGTGTATTTGCGGTAGTTGTCCGGATTGTTGATTTTCGAACGGGCAACCCAATACGCGGTCATTTGCTCTTGCTCCTTATGCAAACTCGCCTTCGCCGGGGATTGGCAGCGGCTGATCATTTTCCGGGATGTTCCAGCCGGTCCGGACGGCCGGACGCGCCGCCAGCAATTTCAGCCAACGCAGAACGTTCGGGAATTCGGTGAGGTCCACTTCCTGCCAATTCCAGCGGGCGACCCATGGAAAGATGGCGATATCGACGATGCTGTAGCCGCTGCCGAGGAAGTACTCGTTGTCGGCGAGGCGTTTGTCCATGACGCCGTAAATTCGCCGGCATTCCTTGTCGTAGCGTTCGGTGGCGGCGGCGTTCTCGCCCTTGCCGTACCGGCGGAAGATGTGAACCTGGCCGAACATGGGACCGACACTGGCCTTCTGGAACATCAGCCACTCCGTCATCTTCCACCGGCCGGCCTCGTCGGTGGGCGCAAGCCGGCCCGATTTCTCCGCCAAATACAGCAGGATGGCGCCGCTTTCCATCAGCGACAGGTCGTTGTCCGTGTCGACGATGGCCGGAATTTTGTTGTTCGGGCTGATTTTCAGAAATTCGGGATCAAATTGTTCGTCCTTGCCGATGTTCACCGGGTGGACGTTGTACGGCAGGCCGCACTCCTCGAGCATGATGGAGATCTTGCGGCCGTTGGGTGTGAACCAGGTATAGAGTTCGATCATTCTCAGTCGTCCTTGATGTACAGGCGGCGGGAATGTACCGAAGGGCCCCGGGTCCTTCAATCACCCACCGGATAGTGCGTTAGCCGCCGATGACCGCGGTGACCTCGATCTCCACCAGCCAGTCCGGATGCACCAGCCTGGAAACCTCGACGGTGGTCGAAACCGGCTTGGTATCGCCGAAAAACTCGATCAGCACCGGCGCGCCTTCGGCGATGTAGCGGGCGACATCGACGGTGTAGACGTTGATCCGCACCACATCCGACTTGCCGGCGCCCGCGGCGGCGAGGGAATTCTCCACATTGGCCAGGATCTGGCCGACCTGGGCGGCGACATCGTCCTTGCCGACCAGTTCATTGTCGACGGTCCACGGGACCAGCCCTGCGACGTGCACTTGAGTGCCGGACGCCTTGATGACCTGCGTGTAGATACCCTTGTTGGGCTTGTAGACCGTATCGGGATTCAATCGTTCGATGCTCATTTGCCGGCTTCCTTGTACCAATCCAAAACCTGGGCGCCGGTCCAGATGACCACGTCGTCGTGCTTCTTGATGTGCTCGAATAGCGCTTCGACGTATTTGATCCGGTGCGGCGCGCCCGAAATATAATTGTGAAGGCTGATGGCCATCACGCGCGCGGAGTCTTCGCTGTCCTTGTAGAGCTGCTCGAACTGGTCGATGCCGCGCTTCAGGAACTCCTCGGACGAGTGCTGCTGCAGGGCGAAGACGGTAATGTCGTTGGTCTCCACGGTGTACGGGACCGAGATGATCGGCCCGTGCCTGGTGGTGATCTCCACCGGCTGATCGTCGAGGATCCAGTCGGCGACGTACTCGATGCCCGCGCCGGCCAGGAAGTCGATCGTGTCCATGGTCTCGGTGAGGCCCGGGCTTTCCCAGCCGCGGGGCGGACGGCCGGTAAAATCCTCGATCGCCTTCACCGTCGCCTCGATATCCCGCTTCTGGTCGTCGATCCGGTGCATGGGGCCCTGAATGTAGCCGTGGCCCATGAAATCCCACTCGTCCTCCAGCGCGGCCTCGGCAATCCGGCGATAGCTCTCGAGCACCGTCGCATTCATGGCGAAGGTGGCCTTCACGCCCTGTCGGCCGAGCACCTCCCGGATACGCCAGAAACCGACCCGGTTGCCGTATTCGTGCCAGGCCCAGTTGGGGAGATCGGGGATCAGCGGCTGACCCATGGGCGGCGGCAGCACGGTCCGGGGCTGCGGCTTGGTGGAATCCCACTCTTCCACATTGACGATGGTCCAGACCGCCATGCGCGCCCCGCCGGGCAGCTTCAGCGGCGGGCGGTCGACGATCGCGGAGTAGGGGAGGCGGTCCTTGAGGGTATCCATCTTGATTTCCTATTCCTGCTTGCCCCGGTCGAGCCCCGCCATCTCCTCCATGACCCGGCAGACGGCGGCCGTGTCCAGCTTGTCCATGCCCTTGGCAAGGGCGGACAGATAGACCGGAACGCAGGCCGCGAACACCGGGACCGGCACGTTCATCGAGGCGGCGAATTCACCGATGACGTTCATGTCCTTCTGCCAGATGTCGATCTTCATGGTCGCTTCATCGTACTTGTCCTCGACCATCATCGGACCCCGGAGCTCCAGAACGCGGGAGGTGCCCGCGCCCCGGGTCAACACATCCAGCATCAGCTTGGGATCGAGGCCCGCCTTCATGCCCAGCACCATGGCTTCGGCCGACGCGACGTTGTGAATATGCACCAGGTGGTTGGCGACATATTTCATTTTGCTGCCGGCGCCGAACGGGCCGACATAGCTGTGGGTCCGCGCAAAGCCGTCGAATACGGCCGCCGCCAATTCGTATGCCTGCTCGTCGCCGGAGGCGTAGACGGCGAGATCCTTGGTTGCGGCCTGGGCCCCGGTGCCGCTGATCGGGCAGTCCAGCAGGATCGAGCCGACGGCCGCCAAGGCATCGCGGCCCGCCTCCTTGTCGGCAATGGGCAGCGTGCTGGCCTCGATGACGACCAGGCCGTCCTTCAATGCCGCGGCAATCCCGTTGCCGCCGGAGATCACGTCGTGGAATGCGGCGGCGCTCGGCAGCGATGTGATCATGATATCAGCGTCGAGGGCCGCCTCCCTGGGCGAGCCGGCGCCGGCGCCGCCCGCCGCCTCGAGGGCGGCGACGTTCTCCGCCACGACGTCGACGCCGATGACCTCGAACCCGCCGTCGAGAAGGTTTCGGGCGAACGCGCCGCCCATGATACCGAGACCGATAATGCCGACTTTCATCCCGTGATCTTTCCTTGGTTTCTCTACCCGCTTCCCCAGATGCCGCCGAGCGGCGGCCTGCCGAGCCGTTCCCGGCTGTTTCCCAACACGTTCTCTATCGCCAGGGACGCCGACAGCAGCGCCTCCTCGGCGAACGGCTTGGCCATCAGCTGCAGCCCCACCGGCATCCCCGAACCGTCGAGCCCCACGGGCAGGGAAACGGCGCATAATCCAAGTACATTGCCGGGCATGGTATGGCTCAGCGCGGCCGGGTTTATTTTCTTGTAGTCCTCGAGATCGGCCACGTCGTCCAGCGTTGGCGGCGTCATGGGGATCGTCGGCACGGCGAGGACATCCACATCGGACAGCCGCTCGGTTGCCGCCGCATTGAGATCGGTCATTCGGAGGCGGGCGGCCGCGTAGTCGGCCGCCGTGACTTTCATGCCGTCCTCCATGCGTACGGCCACACCCGGCTGGAGGGTCTCCAGCCAGCCGGGCAATCGGGTCTTGAGATGGCCCCAGCCTTCCGCCGCGACGATGCCGCCGGCCATCAGCGTATCGATGGCCGCCTGCGCTTCGGGGAACGGCATTTCGACCATGGCCGCGCCGGCGGCCTTGAGTTCGTCGAGGGTGGATTGAACCACCGCGGCGATATCGGGCTGGCAGCGTTCCCAGAAGTAGTCGGCGGTGATGCCGATCCGGACCCGGGAAATGTCCGCTGCTCTAGGAACGGCATCGGTCCTCGGATCGAAGGCGGCGAAGCCATAGGCCAAATCGGCGACGGTCCGGGTCAGGATGCCGGGCGTATCCAGGGTGGAGCTCAACGGCACGATCCCCTCCGTCGGCCACCGCCCGGCCGTGGTCTTGAGGCCCGCGGTGCCCGTCATGCTCGCCGGCGCCCGGACGCTGCCGCCCGTATCCGTGCCGAAGGCGATCAAGGCGGATCCCTCCATCAAGCTGGTGCCCGCGCCGGCGCTCGAGCCGCCCGGGACCCGGTGGTTTTCGGAATCCCAGGGATTCCACGGCGTCCCCCAATGATCATTGGTGCCAAGTCCGCCATAGGCGAACTCGACCGTGTGTGTCTTGCCGGTGATGACGCCCTGCTGTTCCCGCACCGCCGTGACCATGGGGCCGTCGCGTTCATATTCGGGGGGCAGCGCCTTGGGGCTGCCGGCGAATGTCCGGTACCCCTCGGCGCCGAAGATGTCCTTTACGGATATGGGCAGGCCCTGCAGCGGACCCTTGTCCTGTCCCGCGCGAACAGCCTCGTCTGCCGCATCGGCCTGCGCCAGAATCTCGTCCTCCCGCCAGTCCCGGTAGGCGGCAATCCGTTCCCCCCACCTGTTGTGGCGGGCGATGGCCTCTTCGGCGATTTCGCGCGCGCTCGTGACGCCGTCGCGCAGCCCGGCGGCGATGTCGGCCAGGGAATTGTCGATCGGGTGGCGCATGGGTCGGAAGGTCCTGGTGCGGGCGGGAATGATGATTGATCGTCAGGGGCTGTTATAGCCGCCCGGTCGAGTGCTGTCAGGCGCATTAGTGGTGCCCATTTCCCAGTTGCCGGGCGCGCAATCACCAATGGACTTCTGTCATTGCGCCTCTAAAATCACAGGCCCAATGACGGGCCGTTTCGAGCCCGGCCCCACGAACGCCATGAAATCAGGGAGGCCCCGATGGCACGCACGCCTGCGAAAAAAGCTGCAAAAAAACCCACCCGTAAAGCAAAACCCGCCCGCCGGAAGAAGAAGCTGCTGAGCCAGGCGGATATCAACCGCAAGGGCCGCCAGCTCTCCAACTGGGGCAAGTGGGGCAAGAACGACCAACTGGGCGTGCTCAACTACATCAAGCCCGACGACATCATCGCCGCCGCCCAGCTGATCCAAAAGGGCAAGGTCTTCCGGCTCGGCCTGGAGCTCGACGAAAACGGGCCCCAAGTGGGCATTTGGGGCGGGCGATGGAATACCATGCACCACATGATCGCCACCGGCACCGACGCCGTCGCCGGCCGTCAGGACAAGGACTACGGCATCCGCTGGGCGGACGATTTCATCAATCTGCCGACCCAGACCGCGAGCCAGTGGGACGCGCTGGCCCACGTATTCACCGGCGACAAGATGTGGAACGGCTACCCCGCGGCGCTGGTCGACGCCCGAGGCGCCCACAAGAACGGGATCGAGCATTTCGCTAACAAAATGGTCGGCCGCGGCGTGCTGCTGGACGTTGCCCGCCACAAGGGCAAGAAGCGCCTCGCCGACGGCTACGGCATCACCATCCGCGATCTCGACGCGACCGCCAGGAAACAGGGCGTCGAGGTGCGTCGGGGCGACTTCGTGATCATCAATACGGGCCAGATGGCCGACTGCCTGGACAAGGGCGAGTGGGGCGGCTACGCCGCCGGCGATGCGCCGGGCCTCGCCTTCGAGACCGTCGACTGGATCCACGAAAAGCAGATCGCCGGCATCTGCTCGGACACCTGGGGGATCGAAGTGCGCCCCAACCAGACCGTGCCCGGCATCTTTCAGCCCTGGCACCAGGTGACCATCCCCTATATCGGCATCGTGCACGGCGAGATCTGGTATCTCAGGGAATTGGTCGAGGATTGCGCCGAGGACGGCCGTTACGAATTCTTTCTTTGCGCGCCGCCGCTGGTGATCAGCAAGGGCACCGGCTCGCCGATCAATCCCCAGGCGATTAAATAAGGCAATCAAGCAGGCGAAGGGTTAAGCGGAGGGTCTGGCCATGGGCCGTCAAATTGTCGACATCTCCATGCATCTCGAGAACGACGTGATCTCGGACCCGCCGGGCTATGAGCCCCGGATCGAGTATCTGACCCACAAGGACACGGCGTCCGACGTCACCGCGTTCTTTCCCGGCCTCGAGGAAGAGGACCTTCCCGACGGCGAGGGGTGGGCGATCGAGTGGATCCGGCTGATGACCCACAACGGCACCCATTTGGATGCGCCCTACCACTTTCATTCGACCATGGACAGGGGCGAGCGGGCGATCACCATCGACGAGGTGCCGCTGGACTGGTGCTTCAATCCCGGCGTGAAGCTCGATTTCCGCGCCTTCGAATCGGGCTATGTGGTGCAGCCGGAAGACGTGGAGGCCGAACTCGAGCGGATCGGGCACGAGCTCCGGCCGATGGAGATCGTGGTCGTCAACACCGCCGCCGGCGATGCCTACGGCACCGATCACTACGTGTCGTCCGGTTGCGGCATGGGCCGCGAGGCGACGCTGTATCTGCTGGAGCGCGGCGTCCGGGTGACCGGTACCGATGCCTGGAGCTGGGACGCGCCGTTCGTGCACACCAAGGACAGGTATGCCGAGACCGGCAACGCCGATTTGATCTGGGAGGGTCACAAGGCGGGCCGGGAGATCGGATACTGCCACCTGGAGAAACTCCATAATCTTCAAGAACTGCCGGGGGACGGCTTTCAAATCGCCTGTTTTCCGGTGAAAATTCGCGGCGCGTCCGCGGGCTGGACCCGCGCCGTCGCCATCTTCGACGACTAACCGACCCTAGGGGACAAGGACATGGCCAACAGCGTCATCATCACCTGCGCCGTCACCGGCTCCATCCACACACCGACCATGTCGGACCACCTGCCGATCTCGCCCAACGAGATCGCCGAGCAGGCCATCGGCGCAGCGGAAGCCGGGGCTTCCATTCTCCACCTGCATGCGCGGAACCCGGACGGCTCGCCGACCCCGGACCCGGACGTGTTCATGGAGTTCCTGCCCCGGATCAAGCAGTCCACCGATGCGGTGGTGAACATCACCACCGGCGGCGGCCACGGCATGACCCTGGAGGAGAGGTGCGCGGGCGCCTTGCGCGCCAGCCCCGAGATGACGTCCCTCAACATGGGCTCGATGAACTTCGGCCTGTTTCCCATCCTCGACAAGCCCTACGACTGGAAGCACGAATGGGAGCCCAAGTACCTGGAGATGACCCGGGACTTCATCTTCCGCAACACCTTCAAGGACATCGAATGGGTGCTGAAGGAGCTCGGCGAGGGCCATGGCGTGCGCTTCGAGTTCGAGTGCTACGACATGGGGCATCTCTACAATCTCGCCCACTTCATCGACCGGGGCCTGATCGAGCCGCCGGTCTTCGTCCAGACCATCTTCGGCATCCTGGGCGGCATCGGCGCCGACATCGAAAACCTGGTTCACATGCGCCGCATCGCCAACAAGCTGTTCGGCGAGGAGAACTACGAATGGTCGATCCTGGCCGCCGGCCGCCACCAGATGAGCTTCGTCACCACCGGCGCCATCCTGGGCGGCAACGTCCGGGTGGGGCTTGAGGACTCGCTCTATATCGGCAAGGGCGAGCTTGCGGAATCCAACGCCGATCAGGTCGCCAAGATCCGCCGCATCGTCGAGGATTTGTCCCTCGACGTGGCGACGCCCACCGAAGCCCGCGAGCGCCTCAAGCTCAAAGGCGGCGACCAGGTGAAGTTCTAGAACATGATGCCGGAGGGGGCAGGGATGCCGGCCGTTTCCCGCCTGACCGGCCCCCTCATGGTTCTGCTCCTCGCGGCTCTGTTTATACCGGGCACGGCGGTCTCCCAGGAAACCAGAGAGTCCTTGGGGTGTTCGCTTGTCTTGTCAAACCTCAAGACGGCCCAGAAATTGGGCCTTGGCGAGAATTTATCCCTCGATCCGGCTGATGACGACGGCCCCCTGGGAAAGTGCGGGAAAGTCAAATTCCTGAGGCAGGCGGCCGGTCTCGCAGCCGAGATGTTCAGCGCCGGCGAATTGAGGCGCCTCAACAGACTTTACGCCAACGAGACCTTTGGACGGGCATTGCAGGAAATTGCAGCCGGCCGTCCTCTCTCGCTCAGCCAATCGGAGACGCAGCGGTTACGGAATTTTGTCCAGCGTGAGATTGGCCAGGAGCTGCTTCAGCGGTATCTCGACGATTTTTTTCAGCGCCTGGCGCGTATCGTGGCTCGGGAGTTGAAGCTCGACCGAAATCGATGACGTTCCGGAACGCCGCATCCGTTATGAGGGCGGCCGCCGCCCCGATTTGAACCGAAAGGCGACTTCATGCGAACATGGCCGTCGGAGGAAGCGGAGACCGTCGCTAGGGCAATCCGATGGCCGACACCGACCTCAAGCCCAGGACCGAGACCAAGAAGAAGACGCAGCGCCCGCGTCTCTACAAGGTCATCCTGCTGAACGACGACTACACGCCCAGGGAGTTCGTCGTCGTGGTCTTGAAGAAGGTCTTCCGGATGAGCGAGGAGGAGGCGATGCATGTGATGATGACGGCGCACACCAAGGATGTCTGCGTCGTCGCCGTCTATACCAAGGACGTGGCGGAGACCAAGGCCACCGAGGCCACCGATTTGGGGCGCGAGAACGGCTACCCCTTGATGTTCACCACCGAACCGGAAGAGTAGGCGGGTTCCTTGAGCGACGATCTGGATGCCGTCCGCCGCGCCGCCCGGGAAGCCCATGACCGGGGCGATTTCCAAGCGGCCATCGAACGCCTCTCCACGGTGATCAATATTCTCGGTCCCAACAGCCGGGCGGCGGTAGAGGATCAGGTGACGCTCGCCCGGTACCTGTCCGCGGTGGCCGATTACGACGCCGCGCTCAGCGTGCTGAGCCATGCCGAGCGGCACCTGCCGGTCGATGCCGGCCTATTGGTCGACAAGGGGATCGTACTGGCCCGGCTGGAGCGTTTCGAGGAGGCCGAGGCGGTGCTCCAAAGCGCGCTGGCCGCCGGCGCCGACGATCCCGACGTCCTAGATGCCCTCGCCCAGGTCTCGGCGCGGCTGGGGAAGACCCGGTAGACTTGCCGCTTCAGCACGTCGGCCAAAACGCGGCGGTGGAGGAGTGAAAGATTGGCGTCCCCAGGGGGACTCGAACCCCCGTTTTCGGCGTGAGAGGCCGATGTCCTAGGCCGCTAGACGATGGGGACGGCGCAAAAGGGCGCTCGTCTTAGCCCATTTGGCCCCCCAGGATCAAGTGCGATCAAGTGGGATCAGGCGGCATCGAGTGACTCCGGCGGTCAAAATCCGTTGATTGCGCCGTCCACCCGAAGCTCGATCTGCCGGAAACGGCCGGTCTCGGGGTCGAGAACATGGCCCGCCGATTCACGGGCCTGCCCGGCCAGGACCGACGTGATGACCCAAACCAGCTCCGGCTCATGGGCCTGGGCAAGGTCCGTCTCCGAGGGGACCGCGCCGTGATCGGGATGGGAGTGATAGTGCCCGATGATCGATTCACCGGTGTCGCGCAAATCGCGCATGAGATCGATCCGCACCTGCGGATCGACCTCGAACCGGTCATGGGCGCGGGCTTCGGCGACGTTGGGGGACGCCACCACGCGGCGCACCTCATAGACATGCCCATTGAGCACGCCGACCAAGAGGCCGCAGCATTCCTCCGGATAGGCGGCCTCCGCCTCGGCGCCGATCTGATCGATCTGGCCGGCGGAAAACCGGATTTCGCCGCCCAAAGTCATTTCCCGCCGGGTGCGGCCTGAGGGGCCTTGAAGGTGAATTGCCCGGTAATCCCGCCGGTGACCGGGTCCAGGATGACCAGCCGTTCCGGGCCCTCGCGGGACTGGATATGCACCACGACCCGGCCCGCCGACGGGAGGGCCGACAGGATGCTTTCGCCGTCGGCCAGGGGAACGTCCACATCGCCGAAGCTTCCCGCCGGGCCGCCGCCGGCGGTCCCGGAGAGGCCGGCATCACCCGATTTCGAGACCAGGCCCCAGGCGACGGCGATCAGGCCGGCGCCGATCAGCACCGCCATCCCGATCACCAATGCGACTAATCCCTTGTGTACACCCATGAAACTGCGTCATTTTCCAGAGGATGACCCCCGCCGGCCGGCAAGATACCCGACATGTAACCGTCGATGAGAGCGGCGCGGGCGCCCGTTTGGACCGGGTGCTGGCGGACGCCCTGCCCGGCGTATCGCGCAGCCGCATCAAGGCCCTCATCACCGGCGGATCGGTCGCCCAAGCGGGCGCGAGGGTATCCGAGCCCTCCCGGCGGGTCAAACCGGGCGAGACCTTCGAGGTGCGCATCCCCGAAGCGGCGCCCGCCCGGCCCGTCGCCCAGCCGATCCCTCTCGCCGTCGCCTTCGAGGACGACCACCTGATCGTCGTGGACAAGCCGGCGGGCCTCGTGGTGCATCCGGCGGCTGGCAATCCGGACCGGACGCTGGTCAACGCGCTGCTGGCCCATTGCGGCGATTCCCTGTCGGGAATCGGCGGGGTCGCCCGGCCGGGGATCGTCCACCGGATCGACAAGGATACGTCGGGACTGCTGGTGGCGGCGAAGAACGATGCCGCCCATGCCTCCCTCGCGCGTCAGTTCGCCGAGCATTCCCTGGAGCGCGCGTACCAGGCGGTGTGCTGGGGGGCGCCGTCGCCCAGGGAAGGCACGATCACCGGAAATATCGGCCGGCATCCGAGGAACCGGAAAAAGATGTCCGTCACCGCCCGGGGCGGCAAGGAAGCGGTCACCCACTACCGGGTGCTGAGGGCGGTCAACCGCTGGGCGAGCCTGGTGGAATGCAGGCTGGAGACCGGGCGCACCCATCAAATCCGCGTTCACCTGAGCGCCCGGGGCCATCCCATCATCGGCGATCCGCTCTACGGCCGGGCCGGCCGGCGCCGGCTGGACGGCATCGACGAAGGGTTCGGGACCGCCGTTTCGGGGCTCGGCCGCCAGGCGCTTCACGCCTGCGTTCTGGGCTTCGAACACCCGAATACGGGCGAATTCCTGAGATTCCGGAGCGGCCTGCCCGACGACATGAAAGCCCTTCTGTGAGCCGATTTCTTATAGTGGCGTCAACACGAAATCCCCCTCACCCAGCTCCGGCTAAGCTCGGCGTTCGCCTCGCCAAGCCTTCGCATCCCTCTCCCCCAAGGGGGCGAGGGAGCACTTGTCCCCTCTCCCCCTACTTCAGGGGGAGAGGGTTAGGGTGAGGGGGTTGCGCAAACGACTTCCAAAACGCCGGATACGCTCCCAATAGAGTCATCACATCTAATCGGCGAAGGGATCGCGGACGAGGATCGTATCCTCCCGCTCGGGACTGGTCGAGAGCAGCGCCACCGGGGCCTCGATGAGTTCTTCTATTCGCCGAATGTACTTGATCGCGGTCGCCGGAAGATCGGCCCAGGACCGGGCCCCCTCGGTACTCTCCGACCAGCCCTCCATCGACTCGTACTCCGGCTCCACCTCGGCCTGCGCCGTCATCGACGCCGGCAGGTAGTCGTACGGCTCGCCGCCGATGCGGTAACCCGTACAAACCTTGAGCTCCTCCATGCCGTCCAGCACATCGAGCTTGGTCAGGGCGATACCCGTAACGCCGCCGACTTTCAGGGCCTGGCGCACCATCACCGCATCGAACCAGCCGCACCGCCTTTTTCGGCCCGTCACCGTACCGAATTCGTGGCCCCGCTCGCCAAGGCGCCGGCCGACCTCGTTATCCTGCTCGGTCGGGAAGGGACCTTCGCCGACCCGCGTCGTATAGGCCTTGGTGATGCCGAGCACGAATCCCGCGGCGTCGGGGCCGCCCCCGCGCCCCCCGGCCGCCAGCCCCCCGACCGTGTTGGAAGAGGTGAACAACGCGTAGGGGCCCTGATAGATATAAAGCAAGGCGCCCAGTTAGCCATAGAACAGGATGCGCTTGCCGGCGCGCCTTGCTTCATCGAGAAGACGCCACACGGAATCCATGTAGGGCAGGATCTTCGGCGCGACCTCCCGGAGCTGGGCGGCCAGCTCCGATGCCTCCAGCTCCGCTTCACCCAGTCCCCGGCGGAGCGCGTTGTGGTGGACCAGCAAGTTGTCGATCCGGGTCCGCAATGCCGGCAGGTCGGCGAGGTCGCCCAGGCGGATGGCCCGGCGTCCGACGCGATCCTCGTAGGCCGGGCCGATCCCGCGGCCGGTGGTGCCGATCCGGATTCCCGAGTTTACGCCTTCCCGGGCCTGGTCCAGCCGGCTGTGCAGCGGAAGAATCAGCGCCACATTTTCCGCAATGGCCAGATTTTGGGGGGAAACCTCGACACCTCGTGCCGTTACGTCCTCGATTTCCCGGAGCAGCGCCCAGGGATCGAGGACTACCCCGTTGCCGATCACCGACATTTTGCCGGGACGGACGATCCCCGACGGCAGCAGGCTCAACTTGAACGTCTGGCCGTCGATGACCAGGGTATGGCCGGCATTGTGACCGCCTTGAAAGCGGACCACGACGTCCGCCCGCTCCGACAGCCAGTCGACGATCTTTCCCTTGCCTTCATCGCCCCACTGGGCGCCGACCACGACCACGTTAGCCATCCCGGGCGTCTCCCCCGGCGTCGATCTCGGACGCCTCGCCTTCGACGAGAATATGGGTGCACCCCAAAGCCTGCGCCCGGTGCGCGCCGTCTTCTTCCGCCGACAGCGAGGGTACGGTGATCCACCCCTCGGCCCTCAACCGCCGGGCATCCTCGGGACTGCTTCCGGTCGGCAGGTAAATCCTTTTCGGTTGCGGCGAAGCGGGGAGCGACCGAATGACGGTATCGAGGAACAAGGTGATTCCCGTCGCCGCCTCGCCCGCGGTTTCGGCGCCGTTGCCCGCGACATACCGCCCGCCGCGGCCCAGTTCGCCCCGCGCCGATTTCGCGAAAATGGTGAAGGTGACCCCGGAATGGTACTCGTAGCCCCGGATTTCCACCGGATCGATCGTCAACTCGAGCGATGGCGCCCGCCGCTTCACGATCTCCGCGACCGAGACCAGGTGCGACCATTCCCGCTCGGCGTCATCCGGAAGGCCGATCCCGTTTATCCGCTCGATTGCCGAGGCCGCGCCGCCGGCCGCCTCCAACAGTTCTCCCAATACCGGTGCGGCCGGTCCTCCAAACTGCTTGATCGCTGCCGCATCCTTCTGATTGAGCGCGCCGCGCAGGACGCCGTCATTCCCCTGCGGGTCGACGCCGTGCTCCCGGCATATCGCCGCGACCAGCGTCGGCAGGCCGAGGTCCACGCTCAATCCGTCGGCGCCGGCCGCGTTGAGAGCCTCGCCGGCCATCAAAATGACCTCGGCGTCGGCTTCCGGTTTGTCCGAGCCGATCAGTTCGGCGCCGACCTGGGCAAACTGGCGTTCCGGCCGGAGGCTGGAGCCGCGTACCCGCAAGACCTCGCCCGCATAGCTCAGCCGCAACGGACGGGGCTCGTCGACGAGCCGCGTCGTGGCGATGCGGGCGACCTGCAGCGTCATGTCGGGCCGGACGCCCAGCATCAGTTGCGACACCGGATCCATCATCCGGAAAGTCTGCGAAGACGTTGCCTCGCCGCTTCCCGAAACCAGGCTGTCCTCGAACTCGATCAGGGGAGGTTTGACCCGGTCATAGCCGCGCGAAACGAACGCCGAGATCAGCGTCTCGCGAACGGACGCCTCGCTTTCGGCATCCGGCGGCAGGACATCCTTCAGCCCGGCGGGGAGGAGGGCGCGGTGCACTCTATCGGTCATGTGAGGCCGGTTTCGTCGGTTTGGTCAAATCCGGGGGCGAAGATACAGCCAAATCGTGATTTGGCAATCGCGGGCTTGCGATGCGCATACTCGCGCTGTCGGGGGATTTGGGCAATTCAACGGGTGAATTTTGTTTTGGCCCGCGGCTCAGAGATCGAGGTGCAAGGCCGTTGTCGGAACATTCCGCGTATCGAAATTCAAAAATCCAAGGAACAGCTGCATTCCGACCAGAAAGGTCACCGTCGGGAGAATGATGGTCCCGGTCGAGGCCGGGACATTGGTCGTTATGCTGTCGTACCAGTGCACACCGCCAAAAATCAACGCAAAGCCGATCAAGATCAGCCCGGCGATCAGTTCCACGGAGGCAATGGTGAAATCACGGAGGAAGTACGAATAGATCAGCCGCCGGAACGTATTGGCGATGTTCTTGCCGAGAAACGGCATCAGGATTTTCCAGATCACAAGGGAGCTGCGTTCGTCGCCGTAGATGGCCGGGATAGGGACGTCCGCGACGACGGCCCGCAGGGTATTCAACCGGAACAGCATGTCGGACTCGAAAAAATACCCGTTGTCGATCTTGGCGACCGGCAACAACTCGGCCACGCGCCGGTCGATCGCGGTGTATCCGTTCGTCGGATCGAAAATATTCCAATAGCCGCTCGACATCTTTGTGGCGAAGGACAGAAAGAGATTGCCGAAGAGGCGGACCTTGGGCATCGCGGAAACGCTCTCGACGCTGTGAAACCGATTTCCCTTCGCGTAGTCGGCCTGGCCGCTGACGATTGGACGGACCAGCTTGTGCAGCTCCCTCGGATTCATCTGCCCGTCACCGTCCAATTTGACGATCACGTCCATCTTGTCGTCGATCGCCCGGCGGTAGCCGGCCAGCGTCGCGCCGCCAACGCCCTTGTTTTCAGATAATTTCAGCACCGTG
The DNA here is from genome assembly GCA_028823885.1 of Rhodospirillales bacterium. Taxonomy (GTDB): domain Bacteria; phylum Pseudomonadota; class Alphaproteobacteria; order Rhodospirillales; family UBA2165; genus JAJDXO01. The sequence goes on from JAPPFK010000101.1 coordinate 49,652, forward strand.
ACGCGGGGATCGGAACAGGACTCTTCGACCAGATCGCCGGTCCCGTCCGGACAGGCATCGTCGATCACGTAAATTCTCTCGACTTCGTCACCGATGCCGGCCAAGACCCCGAGAATTCTCTCGGTTTCGCGGTAACAAGGGATCACGGCTGCGATTCTCTTCTTCGCGGCGCTGTCGGTTTCGGCGTGCATCGATGGCTTTTCCGTCCTCGGCTGCTTCGGACCATAGTCAGCCTGCCGTAACGGCGCAAGTTGGGCTCAGTTCCCCTTGAACTTCCGTCCCGCGGCCGCCAAGTATGTGGCAAGGGTCGAGAAAACGGGGTTTGTTCCATGTCCAAGACGGTCCTGATCGTCGAAGATAACGAGCTCAATATGAAGCTCCTCAACGATCTGCTGCAGGCGAACGGCTACGATACGCTGCAGACCGGCGACGGGTTCGAAGCCGTGGAACTGACCCGCAGCCGCCGTCCGGACTTGATCCTTATGGATATTCAGCTGCCGAAGATTTCCGGCCTGGACGTGGTCAAGCGGCTAAAGGACGACGAAGATACCGCCCATATCCCGGTGATTGCCGTTACGGCTTTGGCGATGAAGGGGGATGAGGAGAAATTTCGCGGCGCCGGCTGTGACGGATATATCGCCAAGCCCATCTCCGTGCCCGCGTTTCTCGAGACGGTCGCCGCGTTCCTGAACTAGCCCGTTCGATCGGGGCACAGCCGTCTATTTGATTTTGGTTTCCTTGAACAGCACGTGTTTCCGCGCGACCGGGTCGTACTTGCGGAATTCAAGCTTCTCGGTCTGGGTCTTCGGGTTCTTCTTGGCGACGTAATAGAACCCGGTATCGGCCGTGCTTTCGAGCTTGATCAAGATTGTGTTGGGCTTTGCCATTTCACGAATATCCAGCCAATTTCGCAATTCGAGGGCCGCAACATAACGGTTGACGGCAACCTGTCAACGCCAACGCCGTCCCGAGGGGGGGCCGTTACTTGCCGCAGCTGGCCGCCATCGTCGGCGCGACGGCAAGCAGCCGCCGGTACTGGTCCGGATGGTCCAACAGATATTCGCCGAGCCGGACCTCGAACTCGCGCCGCTCGCGCGCTGCCGGGCATACCCGGCGCAAGGCTTTCCGCTTCGATGCGTCCGCCACGGGGACCGACCGCCACCGTGCCATGTGCTCATGGGTCCCGGCGATCTGGCGCAGCGCCGAACCGACAAGCCCGCTGACGCCGCTGTCCGGTCCCGACGTGCAAACCGACGGCGAGACCCCAAGATCATGCAGCGAGTAGCCCGAGGGCGCGACGAACCGTGACCAGGTCAGCGTAATTTCGCCATCGTTGGGCAGCCGGGTGATCGTTTGAACCGTGCCCTTGCCGAAGGAACCGGTGCCGATGACGACCGCCCGCTCGTGATCCTGGAGAGCCGCCGCCACGATCTCGGCGGCGGAGGCGGACCGGCCGTTGATCAGAACCACCATGGGCAAACCGTTGGTGATGTCCGTGCCGCGGGCGTCGTAGTCCCGGACGCTATTGGGATGCCGTCCCCGGGTCGAAACGATTCGGCCGCTGTTCAGGAACAGGCCCGCCACCTTTACCGCCTGGATGAGAAGCCCGCCGGGGTTGTCGCGGAGATCCAGCAAAATCCCGTGCAACTGCGCATCCCGGCGGGCCATGACGTCCTTCATGGCGCGAATCAGGTGTCCCGATGTGCGGTCGTTGAAGCCGGAGACGGTGATATGCAGAATATTGTGGTGAACCTTGGTCCGGACGGTCGGCAGGATGACCCGCGAGCGTTCGAGCGACCGGACATTCGGACGGTTTGTCCCAGAATCCACGTATCTCAGCAGCACGGTCGTACCGGCATCCCCCCGGAGCATGTTTCGGATTTCTTTCCGGCTGCGTCCGGCCAGCGGCTGCCGGTCCACGTGGGTGATCAGGTCGCCGACCCCTAGTCCGGCCCGGGCGGCAGGGGTGCGGGCAAAGACCTCGGTTATTCGTGGCCCGTCGGACCCGATGCGAAACCGTATACCGATCCCGCCGAATCCCGACCGCTTGGCGCGATTGTCCAGGGCCTCGGAAGCGCTGGCATAGCGGGAAAAAGAATCGAGTTTCGACACCATGCCGTCGAAAACCGCTTCATAGAGGCGCTCGGCGGGCATTCGGCGGATGGTCTCGGAAGCGTTTCGCGCTTCGGCCAGCGCGTCGGACGTCAGCGTCGCCCACCCGTCGGCATCGTCGGGCGCCGCCGCATGGGCCACGCGCAGGACCGCGCCGTCATACAGCAAGCGAACCCGCGGGCCGGACCGCTTGAAATCTATTTTGGGGTCGATGGCATCGAGGCCGTTCAACCCCTCGACCGCGAGCGCGTCGATGGCGACCGGTTCGATATAACGGTTGGCGATCTGGCGGTATCCTGTGGCGAAAGTGGATTCGGCGCGCTGGGCATCCAGGACCGCGGTTGTATCGACATGGGGGTTGGATGCCGCGCAGGCGCCAAGAAACGCGGCCGCAAGGGCCGTCAATGCAACGCGCGTGGGGCGGAATACCAGCCTCCGGCTTCCACCCTCCCAGGTGAAACAAGCGTTTCTCACTTTTTTCAGCCCGATTCCGGACAATTGCCTGCATTCTCGCAGGCAAGGATTCCCGCCGTCAAATATTAATTATTTGCTATGAATCAATGGGTTGCAGGATCAGCCGGCCCCTGAGCGGGTCGGCTTCCCTAATCGTGACGGCCAGGGTTTGGCCAAGCGAATAGCGCAATCCGCCCCGCCCGGCCCCCAGGGACTGGCTCTTTTCGTCGAAGCTGAACCTGCCGGCGCCGAGGAGGCGTTTGGGAACAAATCCCTCGGCGCCGCTGTCTTTCAGCTCCACATAGAGGCCAAATCGGGTGATTCCGGTGACCCGGCCGGCGAGCCGGTCCGAGGCGACATCGAGCGCGGCGGCGACGGCGAACCGGTCCATGGCTTCACGCTCGGCCGAGACCGCGCGGCGCTCGGTCATCGACACATGCGCCGCCAGATCGTTGAGCCGGTCCGACGGCAGGAACCCTCCGCCGTCACCGAGTTTCAGCGCCTTGATCAGCGCCCGGTGCACCACAAGGTCGGAATACCGCCGGATGGGTGACGTAAAATGGGTGTAGTTCCGGAGGCGCAGGCCGAAATGACCGTCGTCGGAGGCGCCATAGACGGCTTGCGCCTGGCTTCGGAGAACCAGATCGGCCAACAGATCGGCCTCTTCCCTGTCCGAAGCGTTGGCCAATATCCGGTTGAAGTGATGGGGCAGCAGGACCCGGCCCTTCGGCGCCGGGTGGCCCATGGCGCGCAGGGTCTCGGTCAGGCCGGCGAGTTTGTCGGCGGGCGGTTCCTCATGAACGCGAAACAGCGCCCGGGCCCGTTCGGCGGCGAGCGTGCGCGCCGCCGCCACGTTGGCGGTGATCATGAACGCCTCGATCAGACGGTGGGAAACGTACCGTGGCCGCTCTTCGATGCGCCACACGTCCGCGTTCTCGAACACCACCCGGCGCTCGGGCAGGTCGAGTTCCAGCGGCTCCCGGCGGTTTCTCTCGTTTTCGAGCGCGGCGAAGGCGCCCCGCAACGGCTCCAGGACCGGGCCTTTGAGTTCCGCACATTCTTCGTCGGGGTTTCCGTTCCAGGCGTCGTGGACCCGGCGATAGGTCAATCGGGCCGCCGAGCGCATCAGCGCCCGTTCGAACCGGTGATCCAGTATTCCGCCGTCGGCGCCAATCCGGATGTGCGCCGCGAGGCAGGGCCGGTCTTCCTTCGGCCGGAGGGAGCACCAGCCGTTCGACAGGGCCTCGGGCAGCATCGGCACGACCTGATCCGGCAGATAGACGGAATTGCCCCGCTCTCTTGCCGCCCGGTCCAAGGCGTCGTCCGGGCGCACATACCAGGCGACGTCGGCGATCGCGACGATCAGTTTCCAGCCGCCGGGATTTTCCGGATCGGTATCCGGCTCGGCGAACACCGCATCGTCGAAATCCCGGGCATCCTCATCGTCGACGGTCACCAGGGGGACAGCGCGGAGATCGGCGCGCTCGTCCAGGGGGGCCGCGATTGCCGCCTCGGCCAGGGCAAGCGCCTCCGGGGTGAATTCGACCGGTATGTCGTTGGCGGCGAGGGCGGCGCGGCTGAAGGTCCCGGTGGCCCCGAACCGGCCGATGCGCCGGA
>JAPPFK010000150.1:0-21000 GCA_028823885.1 Rhodospirillales bacterium
GCCGCCATGGTGGCGGGGTAGTTGGAGGCGGGGGCGTGTAGCGACACACACCCCCACACCCTGCCCCCCTCACCCCCTTCGTGGGGTAGTGGGGACTCCATGCGGCAACGGCGAGGACTCCCTCTCCCTCCCTGAGGGAGGGGGTCGGGGTGAGGGAGTGCCTTGGTTCGTGGATGCCCGTGTCGAGCACGGGCATGACGACTGCTTGACCCACAGAGACAGTGAGATAAGAAGAGTTAACCAATCCTCCTCAGTGATCTCTGTGCCTCTGTGGTGAAATCCTGTTCCCCCTCACCCAGCTTCGGCTACGGCTTGCGTGTGGCCAAAATGAAGAGCGTCATGGCCGGCCTTCAGTCGGCCGAAGCCGACTTTCGGACGGCGTAGGCCGGGCCCTCCGCGAACGCCGGGCCGTTTCGCGCACCTGCGGCATCGCGAGGAACATGCGGGCGGGGTTGCTTGCGAAGGCCTGGAAACCAAAGCTCTCGTACCACGCCTTGCGGCGGGCGAATTCCGCCTCGCCGCCGTCCGAGATCACATCGAGAATGATTGCATGGCACCCAGCCGCGTCGGCAATCACGCCCGCCTTCTCGAAGACGTGGTGCATCAGGATACCGCCGAGGCCCCTGCCCTGTTGTTCCCGGCCGACCGCGACCTGCCCAAGAAAGAGCACCGGGATCTCCCCATGATCGGACGTCCCCCGCGGCCGGCGCTCGAGCTGGTCCACGTTCATCATGCCGAGATTGATCGCATGGTAACCCAGAATCCGCGTGCTTCCCTCTTCGACGATGACATAGACGCGGGTCATGTCGTCCTTTTGCTGTTTTTTGGCGCTCAGCTTGAGGTAGTTGTTCAGACGGCGGACACCACAGTCGAAATCGGCGCGGTCATGCCGCGCCGGGTCGAAGTGCTCGATCCTGAAGGCCGAATGTTCAGTCGGCATGAACCACGCGCGCGTTGTAGTTTCGGCCGGCCTCGAGTGCGCGCGGGGTTGGAGCAGGCGGGGCGTCGAGGGCGGCGGCGAACATCTCGGCGTCCTCGGGCGTCAGTGTGTGCCGGGACTGCAGGTCGAGGACACGCGTGGCCTCGCGTTCGATGGCGGCACGCAGGAACACGGACTTGTCCACGGCCAGCGCGAGCGCGGCACGCTCGATCAGGCCGGCCAGCCGGTCATCATGACGTACCTGGGTCGACTTGGTCTGCTTTCCCGAAACGCCTGACGCGGTATCGAAATCCAACATGCCCGCCTCCCTGCAAGATCGCCAAATGTAGTGCGATTCGCACTACATGTCAAGGGTGAGTTGGAGGCGCCCTGTCTCTGCGGTGAATGTCCTGGATGCCCCGCACGGAGGCGGGGCGGGGCATGACGGCTCATGCGGCCAGGGTGGCCTGCCGCCCGAAGCCGAAGGCGTAGGGTGGTGGGCCAATGACAGTAGCTTGGCGCGCGCGGAGCGCGCTCCCATACGATTCCGCCGTGCCCTGCTGCCGTCGACCAGCTTGGGGAAGGGAATGGTGGGCACGGCTGGGATTGAACCAGCGACCCCTGCGATGTCAACACAGTGCTCTCCCGCTGAGCTACGCGCCCGTCCCTTGAGGGGATGGGTTTTATCGGTTTTTTGGGGGGGATGGCAAGACCGGGACGCGCGCGCCGATCCGCCCTCTCCTGCCGCTCTCTTCCCGCTCTCTTCCCGCCCGCTTCCCGCCGGTAAACGGGTTGCATCTCGGCCCCGGAACGCTGATAGTTTCGACGAATAACAGCCCGAGCACCGAGACCCGGGGAGAGAAATTGGATCAACTGTCCGCCCAAGTTGCCGCCGAGCCCGCCGTCCACCAAACGGATCAACGGGAAGCCGAAGAAGCGCCCTACACCATCGCGACGCCGATCACGCTGACCTCGCCGGCGGTCTTCGCCTCGCCCCATAGCGGGCGGCGCTACCCGGCGGAGTTCCTGAAGAACTCGCGTCTCGACGCCATCGGAATCCGCAAGTCCGAGGACAGCTTCATCGACGAGATCTTCGCCGGCGCGCCCAGGCACGGCGCGCCGCTGCTGATGGCGGAGTTTCCCCGGGCCTACGTGGACCCCAACCGGGAGCCGTTCGAGCTGGATCCCGGCATGTTCGACGATCCGCTGCCCGACTACGTCAATTCATCGTCGCCCAGGGTCGCCGCCGGGCTCGGCACCGTCGCCCGGGTGGTCACCAACGGCGAGGAAATCTACGACAAGCCCATCGGGGTCGATGACGCGTTCCGCCGCATCGACGGGTGCTACCGCCCCTACCACCGGGCGCTGCGCGGCCTGATCGACCAGGCCGTGGATGCGTTCGGCGTGTGCCTGCTGGTCGATTGCCATTCCATGCCCTCCATCGGCGGGCCCATGGAGCGCGACCCCGGCCGGCGGCGCGTCGACATGGTGCTCGGCGACAATCACGGCCTCAGCTGCAATCCGGCGATCACCGAGCTCGCGGACGATACGCTGAGCGGGATGGGCTACGCGGTGAACCGCAACAACCCCTATTCGGGCGGATTCACCACCCGCAATTACGGCCGCCCGGCCACCGGCGTGCATGCGCTCCAGATCGAGATCAACCGGGCCGCCTACATGAACGAGGCGACCATCGAGCGGGACGCCGGCTTCGACGCGCTGGCCGCCGACATGGCCCGGCTGGCCGAAATCCTGACCCGGATCGACCCGGCGAGCCTGATCCCCGGCTAGCCCGATCCCCGCCAGCCCGATCCCCATTGACCCGGCACCGGACACCGCCATGACCGACCAACCCGCCCCAGCCGAGGCCGTCATCAGGACCGCGGCGGCGGACGACCTGCCCCGGATCCAGGCGATCTACGCCCATTACGTCACCACGGGCGTCGCCACCTTCGAAATCGAGCCGCCCGATCTCGCCGAAATGACCCGGCGCTTCGAAACCCTGACCGGCGGCGGCTATCCCTACATCGTCGCCGAGGCCGGGGGCGCGGTGGGCGGCTATGCCTATGCCGGGCCCTACCGGGCGCGGCCGGCCTACCGGCACACGGTCGAGGATTCGGTCTACGTGGCGCCCGGCCATGTCGGCCTCGGACTGGGACGCGGGCTGCTCGAGGAGATCATCCGGCGCTCGACCGAGGCCGGCTTCCGCCAGATGATGGCGGTGATCAGCGACGACCAAAGCACCGTCTCCATCCGCCTGCACGCGCGGTGCGGTTTCGAGCACACCGGCGTGCTCAAGAGCGTCGGCTACAAGATGGGACGCTGGATCGACTCGACCCTCATGCAGCGGCCCCTCGGCGAGGGAAACCGGGCCGACCCGACCCGCTGACCCGCCGCCCGGCGGCTGGCGGCCCCCCGAAACCATTCCCTCTCCCCTGGAGGGAGAGGGATGCGAAGGCTCGGCGAGCTAGGGCACAAAGCGAACGCAAAGGTCAATTCGGAGAATTGACCGGGACTGCCCAGACGAGCCATAGCCGTAGCTGGGTGAGGGGGAATGAGATTTCACCACGGAGATCACCGAGATCACGGAGATGGGGCGCCGGTCAGCCGAATACACCTTCTCCGTGGTCTCTGTGTGCTCTGTGGTGATTATCCTGGATGCCCCGCCCACTTTGCCGGCTGGCCGGCAAAGCCGGTCCAGGGAGGCGGGGCATGACGCGTGATGCTGAATCAAAGAAGCTCGTCATGCCCGTACTCGACACGGGCATCCACGTGGATCACCGGGTCAAGCCCGGTGATGACGGTTTGGGGTTGTCGAGGCAGCCCGGGTCTTTTCAATCGGGCCCTGGCCGGGCATGCTCCGGGACATGAGCGAAGACTGGAAAACCGCCCCCGTCCGCACCCACGGCGAGGTGCTGAGCGAGCACGTCGCGCTTGCCGGAAAGCGGGTCTTGGATGTGGGCTGCGGCAACGGCCACATCACCCGCTACGTGACGGAACGGGGCGGTAAGGCCATCGGCATCGATCCCGGCCCCCGGCAGTTGGAGCGCGCCCGCGCCGAGGCGCCGGCGGGGGACGAATCCTACGTCGAGGGCACAGGCGAGAGCCTTCCCGAGCCCGACGGCGGGGCGGACGTGGTGGTCTACTTCAACAGCCTGCACCACGTTCCCACGGACCGCCTGGACGATGCGCTGTTGGACGCGGGCCGGGTCCTGAGGCCCGGCGGCACCCTCTACATCGCCGAACCCATCGCCGACGGCCCCATGTTCCAATTCCAGAAGGCCGTCAACGACGAGACCGAGGTGCGGGCGCTCGCCTACGAAGCCATCGGACGGGCCCCGGCGGCGGGCTTCGAGGCGGTGACGGAAACCATCTACGTGGCCGACCGGCCCATCGGCGCGTTCGAGGACTGGCGCGACAACTCGGTCGCCGTCAACCCGGGGCGGGCCGGGAAGATCGCCGCCCACGAGGCCGAGCTTCGGGCGAACTTCGAAGCCTTCGGCGAGGCGCGCGGCGACGGGGTCCACTTCCCCCAGCCCATCCGGGTGAACGTGCTCAGGAAGACTTGAGGCGACGGAGGCGTCATGGGCATGGCGAGGGTCCACGCGAACGGTTGGGATTTCGACTGCGAGATCAGCGGCATCACTGATGGTTCCGGCCCCGATATGGTCTTCATCCACGGCGAGATTCACGGGACCGAATACTGGGAGCACCAGATCGCCGAATTCTCGAAGACCCACCGCTGCCTGGTCTATCACCGGCGCGGCCACGGGGCGACCGGCGCGCCGCCGTTCGGCTACTCGCTCGAGAACCAGCGCCGCGACCTGGAAGCCCTGATCGAACATTTCGGCATTACCGATCCGGTTCTGGTCGCGGTCGCGTTCGGCACCACCATCGCCGCCGACTACGCCATCCGCCGCCCGGACGGGGTCCGGGGCCTGGCGCTGGTGGCGTGGAGCGAACTGCATGATGCGCGGAGCTATTTCGGCCGCTGGGAGAAGGCCAGCGAAGCGGTCGTCCGGGTGCTGGAGACCGAAGGCCGCAAGGGGCTCATCGAATTCCTGCGCCGAGAGGGCGGGCGCAGCGTCTACATGGTGATCCCGCTCGACTCGCCAATCCGGGAAAAATGCATCCAAATGTTCGCCGGTCATCCGGCGGAGGAGTACGGGCGCGGAATGCTGGAGTTCGCCACCTCGGTTCCGGACCTCATCCGGCCGCTCGCGGCCCTTTCGGTGCCGGCGATCGGCATCTGCGGGGAAGAGGACCCGTTTCCCGACCAGCCGGAGATGCTGGGCGGCATGAAGAGTTTCGAGGAAGCGCCGTTCATCGCCGGCGCCGGCCGGTTCGTCCAGTGGGAGAAGCCGGACGAATTCAACGCCGTCCTCAGGCAATTCCTGGCCGAAAGATGCTGAACCAAGGAGGAGCATGTCATGCGCATCGTCGATCTCAGCCTGCCCATCAATTCGCGGATGGCCGCGCTTCCCGGTTTTCCGGCCTATGACGACAATCCCACCCGCACCTACCCCTTGTCGGTGATGAGCGAGGCGCAGGCCGCCGGCCTCGCGGCGCAGGGCCTCGAAGCCCCGGCGGAGCCCGAGCTTTCCAACCACATGCTGAGCAAGCTTGAGATCGTCACCCACATCGGCACCCACATCGATGCGCCGCTGCACATGCTCGAGGATACCTGGTCGGTGGACCAGATTCCGCTCGAGAGCATCGTCAAGACGGGCCGGGTGATTCCGTTGGAGGGGGTCGGCGACGGCGGCATGGTGACCGCCCGGGCGATCCTCGACAGCGGCGTCGACTTCGACGGATCGGTGATCCCGATCCTCCATACCGGCTGGACGGAACGGACCTGGGGGACGCCCGCGTTCTGGGACAATACCGTCTACATGCACCGGGACGCGGCGGAACTCCTCGTCGAGCGGGGCGTGAGCGCCGTCGCCATAGACTTCTTCCCGGAATTTCCGTTCTGGCGGAGCGACGTGGAGCGCCCGGAGGGCCAGCCCGCCGGCCACAATCACAAGCTGCTGCTCGGCAACGAGTGCATCATCATCCAGATGGTGACCAACGTGGGCGCCATCGGCGCGGACGACTTCATTCTTTCGGCGGTGCCCCTGCGGCTCGAGGGGCTCGACGGCTCCCCGGCCCGGGTCTTCGCCATGATCGAATAGCCGGCGGCGGCGGTCGGCACCCCCTCACCCTGACCCTCTCCCCCTTCGAGGGGGAGAGGGGACACCACCGAAACTCCCTCGCCCCCTTTTAGGGGGAGAGGGATGCGAAGGCTTTGCGAAGCGATAGCTGAGCTTAGCCGGAGCTGGGTGAGGGGGAGAGAGGGACCTCGTGCCGCGCCGCCTGCGCCTGCCGCCTACCCCGCCTTGAAGTCGTTGAACTTTTTGCCCTCGGCGGCGTAACTCTTCAGGAGTTCCGCCGGTTTCACCCAATCGCCGTAGGCCTCGTGCAGCTCGCCGGCCTTGGCGAGGACCTTGTCGAGACCGACGAGGTCGGCGTGGAACATGGGGCCGCCGCGGCGGCGCGGGAATCCGTAGCCGTAGTTCCAGATCACGTCGATGTCGCTGGAGCGGATGGCGAGCCCCTCGCCGAGCACGTGGGCGCCCGTATTGGCGAGCGCCGTCAGATAGGCCTGGATGATGTCCGAGCGGGAGAAGTCCCGGCGCTCGATGCCGAGTTCCTTCGAGGTCTCGATGATCAGCGCCTCCACTTCCGGGTCGGGCTTGCCCTTGCGGCCTTCCGAGTAGTCGTACCAGCCCTTGCCGGTCTTCTGGCCGTAGCGGCCCATCCCGTAGAGCTTGGGCACGATCACCGGCTCCCGGCGGCCGGGATAGAGGCTTTTCTGGCCCTCGCGGATGGCGACCCGGACGTCGATGCCGGCGAGATCGTTGACCGCGAACGGCCCCATGGCGAAGCCCCAGTCATAGAGCGCCTCGTCGACGTCCCAGGGCATGGCGCCCTCCTCGACCAGGAACTCGGCGATCCGCGCCGCCACGTGGTACATGCGGTTGCCGACGAAGCCGTCGCCGACGCCGACCATGACGCCGGTCTTGCCCAGGCCCTTGGAGAGCTGCATCAGGGTGGCGAGGCTTTCCCTGGAGGCCTCGGCCGTCCGCACGTTCTCCACCAGCCGCATCACGTTGGCCGGGCTGAAGAAGTGCATGCCGACCACCTTGTCCGGGCGGTTGGTGGCGGCGGCGATCTCGTCGATGTCGAGGGACGACGTATTGGAGGCGAGGATCGCTTCCGGCTTGCAGGTCTCGTCCAGGGTGGCGAAGATTTTCTTCTTGAGGTCCATGTCCTCGAAAGCCGCCTCGATGACGATGTCGGCGTCGGCCAAGTCCGCGTAGTCGGTGGTGCCGGCGATCAGGCCCATTTTCTCCGTCACCTGCTCTTCGGTCATCCGGCCCCGCGAGACCGAGCCGCCGTAAGTCTCCTCCACCCTGGCGAGGCCCGCATCGAGGGCGCCCCGATCGACATCCAGAACCGTCACCGGAATGCCCGCATTGGCGAAGTTCATGGCGATGCCGCCGCCCATGGTGCCGGAGCCGACGATGGCGGCCTTTTCGATCTTTCGCGTTTCCACGTCCTTGCCGATGCCAGGGATCTTGGCCGCTTCGCGCTCGGCGAAGAACATATAGCGCATGGCCGCCGACTGATCGGAATCCCGGAGCTTCACGAACGCCTCCCGCTCGGCCTTGAGGCCCTCCTCGAACGGCATGGCCGCCGCCGCCTCGATCATGTCGACAACCACCAGCGGCGCCACCACGCCCCGCTGCTTCTTCTTGATGTCTTCGCGGACTTCTTCGAGCCTCGCCTTGTCGAGCCCGGCGAGCTTCTCGGTCTGCTCGCCGGTCCGGCGCGGCGGCCGGCCGGCGACCTCGCCCGCGAACGCAATCGCCCGCTCGACGATGTCGCCCTCGACCACCTCGTCGGCGATGCCCAGCTCGCCCGCCTTGTCGGCCTTGATGGGCTTGCCGTAGACGCACATCTCCAGCGCCGCGTCGATACCGGCGAGCCGCGGCAGCCGCTGGGTGCCGCCGCCGCCCGGGATAATGCCGAGATTGACCTCGGGCTGGCCGACCTGGGCGGCCGCCGATATCAGCCGGTAATGGCAGCCCATGGCGAGTTCGAGCCCGCCGCCGAAGGCGATGCCGTTGATCGCCGCGACCACCGGCTTGGGTGAGCCCTCGCAGGCATCGATCACCGCATTGAGTTCGGGCACGTCGTCGGGCCGGGGGATAGAGAACTCCCGGATGTCGGCGCCGGCGACGAACATGCGGCCCGCGCCGGTCAGCACCACCGCCTCGATCCCGTCATCGCCGAGGCAGGCGTCGAGCGCCTCCAGGGCGCCCTTGACGACGGCGAAGCTCAGCGCATTGGCCGGCGGGTTGTTGATGGTGATGAGGCCGATTGCGCCCCGCTTGTCGAACTCGATGACGTCACTCGTGGTCGTTGGCATGAGGCGGTCTTGGTCCTTCGCTTAGTGGATATCCGCCGCCGGGAAACGTCCCCGGTCGTGTGGCTCGTCGTAGTCGAGATCCGGGCCGAGCGGGTAGATGCCGGTCGGATTGCGCATCCCCGCCGCGTAATAGCCCTTCTTCATGTGCTCGATGTTGGAGATCTCGGCCACGCCCGGATACTGGTAGAGCTCCCGGGTGTAGTTCCACAGGTTGGGATATTCGTAGATGTGCCTCTTGTTGCACTTGAACAGGCCGTAATAGACGATGTCGAACCGGATCAGCGTGGCGAAGAACCGCCAGTCCGCCTCGGTCAGCCGGTCGCCGGCCAGATAGCGCTGCCTGGACAGGCGCTCTTCCATCTCGTCCAGGGTGGCGAAAAGCTTGTGGTAGCCCTCCTCATAGGCCTCCTGGGTGCCGGCGAACCCGGTGCGGTAGACGCCGTTATTGACGGTCTCGTAGATCACCTCGTTCACGGCGTCGATCTCGCCCCGGAGCGACTCGGGATAGAAATCCAGGTTGTTGCCGGTGAGGCCGTCGAACTCCGAGTTCAGCATCCGGATGATCTCGGAGCTTTCATTGTTGACGATGGTCTCTTCCTGCTTGTCCCACAGCGCCGGCACGGTCACCCGGCAGGTGATGGTGGGATCAGCCTTGGAATAGACCTCGTGGAGGTGCTTGGCGCCGTTGACCTCGTCAAGGGTGGTCGCTTCGTCGCCGTTGAAATTCCATCCCTGCTCCCGCGCGGTGGAAGAGGCGATGGAAACGCTGATCATGTCTTCTAGGCCCTTGAGCTTCCGGAACAACACGGTTCGGTAAGCCCACGGTCAGTTGTGGGAGACGTAAATATGGTATCTGTCGGGTTGCGCCTTGAAGCCGGACGATCCGTCCGCGGTGATGAATTTTCGGAAGGGACTTTCCTTGCGGACGAACTTGCCGCCTTCGTTGCGCGGCAAATCCTCGTCGGTCCACTTCCCGTCGACTAGCTGGCCCATTGGGTCCTCCGGGAACAATCAAACAATTTCCGCAACGCGGAACGCGGGATCATGGCCTAGCGCGCCCGATGAGTCCATCATTGGTTCGGGCTGAACTATCAGCCACATTGGTTCGGGCTGAATTATCAGCCACATTGGTTCGGGCTGAATTATCAGCCACATTGGTTCGGAATAAATTCATTGAGGGAGAGAACCGTGCTCTACATGGTCTACGGGGTCGATGCGCCCGACGCGGGCGAACGCCGCGCGGGCGCGCGGGAGGCGCATTTCGCCTATCTCGACGCCCACGAGGACATCCTTGTGCTGGGCGGCGCGACGCTGGCCGACGACGGCGAGACCCGGACCGGCAGCGTGCTGATCATCAACGTGCCGGACCGCGCGGCGGCGGACGCGTTCGCCGACAACGAGCCGTTCATGAAGGCCGGCGTGTTTTCCTCCCAGACCGTCACCCGCATGCGCCGGGGCCAGTGGAACCCGGCCGCCGCGCCGAAGACCGCGGAGGGGAATTAGGGTCCGGACTCGATCAGGGGAGTCCCCTTTTTGCGGATTCGTGAATCAAGTTTTCCCCTCACCCTGGTCAATTCCCTGTGGGAAATGACCGACCTCTCCCCCTGAAGGGGGCAAGGGGACATCACCGCAGGCCAAATGATCTCGGTTTTCTCGACAATCGGTGTGCTAGCATTGTGGTTACAAAGACGATTCAAACAGGGATCTCACCATGCTTACCGGCGGCAATCTCCTGAGCGAGGATCGGCAATGGGCCAAGCTCCGCCATTGCGCCGAGGTGGCCGAAGAGGTGTGGGGCACAGCGGCCTGACGCGGTGTCCGATTACGATTACATCATTGTCGGGGCCGGTTCGGCGGGCTGCGTCCTCGCAAACCGGCTAAGCGAAGACCCCAAGACTCGTGTCCTGCTGCTGGAGGCGGGCGGCCCCGATCGTCATCCGTTCATTCCGGCGCCACTGGCAATGCGGTACGTCTCGCGCAATCCGAACCTGCTCTGGAATATCCGCACCGAACCCGAACCCTATTGCGACAACCGGGTGTTCGAGCCGCCCCGGGGCCGGGTGCTCGGCGGCACGTCTTCGGTGAATGCGATGATCTATGCTCGCGGTCATCCCGGCGATTATAACCAATGGCGTCAGTCGGGACTCGTGGGCTGGGGCTACGAAGACGTCCTGCCCTATTTCAAGAAATCCGAATGCCACTGGCAGGGTAAGAGCGAGTTTCACGGCGGTGATGGACCCCTTCGCGTGTCCCGGACCGGCGTGACCAATCCAATGCATGATCTGCTCAGCCGCTCGGCAACGGCGGCGGGCGTTCCGCTGACCGAAGATTTTAACGGCGCCGAGCCCGAGGGGATTATGGTGCCGGATATGACGATCGCCGGCGGCAAGCGGTCTTCGACCGCGCGGATGTTCCTTCGCCCGGCCCTACGGCGCAGGAATCTGACAATCGAAACCTGGGCGCGGGCGCACGGAGTGCTCATCGAGAACGGGCGAGCCGTCGGCGTCCGCTATGGGCGGAATGGCAGGATCGTAGATGTTGAGGCCGCCCGGGAAGTCGTGTTGGCCGGCGGTACGTATATGTCGCCGCAGCTTCTGATGTTGTCGGGCATCGGTCCGGCAGCGGAGCTGGACAAACATGGAATCGCTTGTGTTGCCGACCGGCCGGCCGTTGGGCAGGGCTTACAGGAACATGCCAATGCTTTCTTGGATTTCCGGCTGTCCCGGCCCTTGTCCATGAACCGGCATTTACGCCTCGACCGGTTGGCCGGTTCCGTCGTCAGATGGTTGGCAAACGGCTCCGGCCAGGTCGGCAACTTCCCGACCTCTTCGGTGGGTTTCCTTCGGGTTCATCCCGAGAGCGAGCGACCGGATGTAGAGATCATCGCCGTACCCATCTGGCAGGAGGCCGATCCATGGTTTCCGGGCATTAAACGACCGGCACCGGAACGCTACTCCATGCGGGTTTCACAAATGCATCCGAGAAGCCGGGGCAACGTGGGACTGCACGCCGCTGACCCTGAAGCACCGCCCAAAATTCAATGGAACCTGCTGCAGGACGAGTACGATCTCGTGACTTTGCGTGAGGGCCTGAAACTGGTGCGGCGCATGTTTGCCGAGGAGCCGCTCCGGGGGGCGGTCGAGACCGAAGACAGCCCCGGCCGGGAAATATCCTCTGACGACGAGATCGATTCCTGGCTGCGCGCCAACTGCACGACGGCACAACATCCCGCGGGCACCTGCCGCATGGGCGCCGATGAGGATGCGGTCGTGGATAGCCGGCTTCGGGTGCGGGGGATCAGAGGGCTGAGAGTTGCCGATTGCTCCATCATGCCCTGGCTGGTGGGCGGAAACACCAACGCGCCGGCCATCATGATTGCCGAGAAAGCGGCTGATCTATTGAGGCAAGGCGCCGATAGCGCCTAAATGCCCGGAGGGTCGAGCCGAGCCGACTTTAAACGGTCCATCGGATATGGTTATTTCCACGAAACCTGGAGCAAGCAGCTTTGGCTAAAACCACCTTCGGAATCTTCGACCATATTGAAGGCATCCCGGGAACGTCCACGCAGCAATTGCTGCATGACCGGCTGAATATCATAAAGAAGGCCGATGCGGCCGGATTTGCGGGCTTTTACTTCGCCGAGCACCACGGAACCGATCTCTGTCTGGTCCCCAACCAGGATTTGATCATCGCGGCCGCCTCGCAAGTCACCACGACTATTCGTATGGGGCCAATGGTCAAACTGCTGCCCCTGCACAATCCGGTCCGGGTCATCGAGGATTTATGCGTCCTCGATAATCTAACCAATGGCCGCGTCGAGTTTGGGGTCGGCCGGGGGATCGCTCCCGTAGAGCATTACTGGTTCGGCGGCGACTGGCTGACATCCAGGGATCGGTATCACGATGCTTTGGGTATCATCGCCCGGGCGCTTCGCACGGGTGAGATCAGTTCCGAGGACTCGAAGTACTATAATTTTCGCACAATGCCGATGGCCTGCATGCCCGTACAGGAGAACATACCGTTCTGGTGCCCGAATAATCCTGCCGCCGCCGGCCGGTACGGGTTCAAGCTCATGTGTGCGGGCCCGATTACCAAGCAAGGTTACGACCTCTATCTCGAGAACTGGCATACCCACCGCGATGATCCAATCCGCTTCGACGGCCCCGACGATGAGCCGTTTGTTGGCGTGACAATGCCGATTGCCATCGATTACGACGAGAAAATCGCACACGACCAAGCGACACGAGCGATGATGGGCCTCATGCGGCGCGCCCACGCCGTTCATGACTGGGACGTTGAGTTGATCGGCGAGGATGCGGCATACGATGCTCTTGCCGCACTCCGTCACATCATGTCGGTCATGGAACGTAAGATCGAAGATGGGTACGGCACGCCGAGCAAAATTATCGATCGTTTCGGTAAGTTGATCGACGATGGAATGGCCGACCAGATCGTGCTCCAGACCCCAACCGGCGATATCACTATCGAGGAGGCGAATGCAACGCTCGAACTCTTCATTTCGGAAGTACAGCCGGCGCTTGAAGCCGCGTGAGGTTGCAACGCGACATGCTTGACCAAGCAGCTTCGCTGGCCGGAGGACAGGCTTGCCGGGGCATCCAGTATATTCACCACAGAGACACAGAGTTCACTGAGGAGGAATGGTTAACTCCTCCTATCTCACTGTCTCACTGTCTCACTGTCTCTGTGGTTAAAGAATTGGAAATCTGGATACCCCGCATAAAGCGGGGTATGACGAGTGGATATACGACACAAGCCACCCCCTTCCCCCGGTCCCGGTTCGTCGAACGTCACGTGGTCGGATGCCAATCGTCTCCCCAGGCGTCCTTCCACAGCCAGGGACGCGAGGTGTTGGACTTCACCGTGCCTCCCCGCCAGAGGTCGAAACGGGGATCCGCGAACCGGGCGAAATAGGACCCGAGACGCCCAGCCAATTCCTCTTCGGCCTGACGGCAGGCCTCGTCCCCCGAGACATTGACCCGCTCGCCGGGATCGTTGACGAGGTCATAGAGCTCATTGGCGAGGGGGTAGGCGCCGCTGCCGTCGAACCGCTGGACGAACAGCCATTCCGGCGTGCGGATCGCCCGGGTTTCTTCCTGTTCGATAATAATCGCATCATCCCATTCGGCGTCGGGGGCGTCGAAAAGACCCGCGAACGAGCGGGACGGTATGTCCCCGGAACCGTCCGCCGCGGCGCCGGTATATTCGAGTATGGTCGCGAACAGGTCCATGCTGCTCACGTACCGGGAAGACGATTGGCCGCTTTGGACAGCGCCCGGATGCCGGACGATCAGCGGAATATTGTAGGCGATGCGAAACGCGTTCGAAGGCCAGGTTGCCTGGGAATGCCCCCAGAAGCCGTGATGGCCGAGGGAGAAGCCGTGATCGGCGGTGAAGATCACCAATGTGTCGTCATCGAGGCCCGTGCTTGCCAGCGCGGCCAGCAGCTGTCCCACGCCGTCGTCGATCAAGCTCATTTGCGAGTAGTAGTTCCGGAGCGAGGTCAGGTCGTTGGGAATCCTGAGCAGCGCGCTGAAGTCGGGGCCGCCCTTTTCACGGGAATGGTAGGCGGTGTTCATTTCGTAGCACGCCACCGCGCGGTCGCTGACCCCTTCGCGGGGCACCGAGTGCATGGGCGTGTCGTCGTAGAGATCGGCGAACCGGTGCGTCGCCCGGCCCTTGATGGACGGCCAGTGGCCGTAGGGTCCGTTGTACGAGAGGAACAGCAGAAACGGCTCCTCCGCCGCATCCTTTCGGCCCTCCACGTACGCCACCGCCTGTTCCGAGAAGTAGTCCACCGAGTGGCCGGCGTGCGTGAAGGTCTCTCCGTTGACGTTCATGACGTTGCCGTGAAAATCGAGGGTGTGTCCGCGCTCCATCGTCACCCAATGATCGATGCCGTTATGGCCCGGCGTCGGAACGCCCAAATGGTATTTGCCGATGATCCCGGTGGCGTACCCGTTCCGCTTGAGAATTTCGGGCAGGGTGTCGAACTCGGCGACGGCGTTCCAGGCGTCCGGCCAATTGGGCCGCTGCCGGTCGTCGATCCATGTGTGAACGCCGTGCTGGCAGGGCAGCCTGCCGGTCCACACCGAGGCCCGGCACGGCGAACACATGCCGTTGGGGCAATAGGCATTGTCGAACCGCAGGCCTTCGGCGGCCATGCGATCCAGGTGGGGCGAACGGATTTCCGAGTTGCCGTATGTGCCCAGCAGATCGGCCGGCTGGTTGTCGGTCATGATCAGGATGATGTTCGGTCGCTCTCCGCGCGGCATCTGCGCCCCCTTTTTCGACACGGCTGTTGTTCCAAATTTCGGCCGATTCCCGTCCGGCCGCAACCAATTCCTCGGCGGACGCCCGCCGCGGCCCGACAATCGTCCTTGTAACGGTTGTGGCCGCCAACGTACGCTCGGTACGGAGAGGACCGTAAGGAGCACCGCGGGATATGACCGAGACCTACCGAGAGACGGCAGCCGACGCCAATTTCATTGCCGAGAACAATGCCCGCCACATGTGGCATCCGATGGTGGATCCGAAAAAATCCGCCGAAACCCCGCCGACGGTCATCTGCAAGTCCGACGGCGTCTACATATTCGACCTCGACGGCAACAAGCTCCTCGACTGCTCCGCCAGTCTTTGGAACGTCAATGTCGGCCACAACCGGCCGGAGATTAAGCAGGCGATCACCGACCAGCTCGACCAGTTGGCCTACTACAACACCTTCGGCAACGCGTCCAATCCGCCATCCATTGCCTTGTCGGCTCTGCTGACCGATATGCTGGCGGACGAGGGCATGACGAAGGTGCTGTTTTCATCCGGCGGGTCCGACGCGGTCGAGGGTGCGCTGAAGATTTCCCGTCAGCACTGGAAGCTGGTCGGCAAGCCCGAAAAGACCAAGTTCTTGTCCCTCAAATACGCCTACCATGGCGTCCATTTCGGCGGTGTTTCGGTAAGCGGCGGCATACCGTGGCGGCGGAGCTACGAGCCGCTGCTGCCCGGCTGTTTCCAGATCGACAGCCCGTATCTGTACCGCAACCCGTGGACCGGGGACCCGGACGAACTGGGAGAAATCTGCGCCGCCAACCTGGCCCGCGAGATCGAACACCAGGGCGCCGATACGGTTGCGGCCTTTATCGCCGAGCCGGTCCAGGGGGCGGGCGGCATGATCGTCCCGCCCGCCAACTTCTGGCCGCTGATCCGGGAGGTGTGCGACCGGTACGACATCCTGCTGATCGCCGACGAAGTGGTAACCGGCTTCGGCCGCACCGGCAGCATGTTCGGCAGCCGCCATTGGGGGGTCAAGCCGGATATCATGTGCCTGGCCAAGGGCATAAACTCCGGCTACGTGCCCCTCGGCGCGACGGCGGTCAACGGCCGTGTCGCCGGGGCCTGGGAAGCGGACAGCGCCCTCGCGCCGCTGATGCACGGCTACACCTATTCGGGGCATCCGCTGGCCTGTGCCGCGGCGCTGGCCAATTTGCAAATCGTCGTCGACGAGGACCTGCCCGGCAATGCGGGGTCCACCGGCGAATATTTCCTCGGACGCCTGAAGGAGCTGGAGACCTACGATTCGGTCGGAGACGTGCGCGGCCTGGGACTCATGCTGGCGGTGGAATTCGTCACCGACAAAAAAACCAAGGAGGCCATCGCGCCGTTTCATCCGTACCTGATGGAAATCCAGCGCATTTGCCTAGAGCACGGCGCCTTCATGCGCATTCAGGCCAACAAGCTTATCCTGTCGCCGCCGCTGGTCTTCCAAAAGGATCATGTGGACAATGTGGTCGACATCCTGCACACGGCCCTCGGGCAACTGAAGTACGGGTAGCGCAAGGGCATAATGCGCCGGGGCGCGCCCGGCGTCGGGACGACGACGCCGCGCCGAAGACCGCGGAGGGGAACCGGTCCCTACTGGAGCTTGTCGGCGAACTCGGCGATGCGCTGCTTGTCCAGGTACATCCGGGTGCCGTCACCGAAGATCTTCTTGCCCGACCTGTCGAAGATGAAGCTCGACGGCACGTAGGTCACCGGACTGAA
The DNA here is from genome assembly GCA_028823885.1 of Rhodospirillales bacterium. Lineage (GTDB taxonomy): Bacteria > Pseudomonadota > Alphaproteobacteria > Rhodospirillales > UBA2165 > JAJDXO01. The sequence goes on from JAPPFK010000150.1 coordinate 16,446, forward strand.
ATGCTTCATCACCGCGTCGTTCATGGAGACCGCCTTGATCGCCGGGTGGAACCCCTTGACCATGCGGCTCAGCCGGCGGTCGGACGGGTTGCCGTAGCGCCCTTCGTCCCAATTGACCGCGATGACCGTCAGCTTGCCGAGGCCGCCTTCGTCCAGATATTCACGGAGTTGCACGAACCCCGCCCGGCAGGTCATTCACCAGCTGGCGAAAAACGTCACCAGGACCGGCTTGCCGTCGAAGGTCTCCCGGTCCACATCCCGGTTCGAAATGGGCTGGGCGCCGATGAGCGCCTGCTTGACCTCGTCGGTCAGCGCCAGCCCCTGATTGGCTTCCGCCTGCGGCTGAACCGTGAAAACCGCGATGCCCAGGGCGGCGGCAAATAGCGTCCGTGCGAAATTCATCAACCTGATCCTCTTGGCCCGTACCGGCCGTTCGTTGGTTTGGCGAAGCGAATTTACATCCCCTTTGCGGGGTTTGGATAGACCTGGATCGCGGCCTCCCCAACATGTGAAGTCATTGCACTCCCCCGGCGGCCGGAGTACACAGCGCCCCAGCCCTCGCGGAACCTCCGACCGGAAGCCTGAACGTGGTCAAATTTCCCATTCCCGCCCCGCTGCTCTGGACCGGCCTGTGGGCCGTTCTGGTGGCGGTGGCGCTGTTTTTCCGTCCCCTTCTGCCGGTCGACGAGACCCGCTATGTGGGCGTCGCGTGGGAGATGTGGCTCAGGGGCGATTTCCTGGTGCCCCATCTCAACGGCGAGCCGTACAGCCACAAACCGCCGCTGCTGTTCTGGCTGATGCAGGCCGGGTGGAGCGTGCTCGGGGTCAACGAGTGGTGGCCCCGGCTGATCTCGCCGGCCTTCGGGCTGGGGTGCGTGTTTCTCACCGCCGGCCTCGCCAAGCGCCTGTGGCCGGATCGGGACATCCACCTCCTCGCCCCGCTGTTTCTTTTGGGAAGCGTGTTCTGGGGCCTGTACACCACGCTCACCATGTTCGACCTGATCCTCACCTTCTGGGCGCTGGTCGGCATTCACGGACTGGTCGACGCGGCCACGGCTGAACAAGGGGGCCGCCGGGTCCGGGGCTGGCTCCTGTTCGCCGCCGGCATCGGGTTCGGGGTGCTCGCCAAGGGGCCGGTGATCCTGGTGTTTCTGCTGCCGCCGGCCTTGTTCGCGCCCCTTTGGCGGGACACGGGGCGGTCCACGGGGCGGACCGGGGGCGGCAACTGGGTCCGATGGTATCTGGGCGCATTGGCGGGCGTTGTGCTCGGTGCGGCGATTGCCCTTGCCTGGGCGCTGCCGGCCGGGTTCGCCGGCGGGGAGGCCTACCGCAACGCCATCTTCTGGGGCCAGTCGGCGGGCCGGGTGGTCGACTCGTTCGACCACGGCCTGCCGGTCTGGTGGTATCTGCCGCTGCTGCCGGTGATCCTACTGCCGTGGATCATCTGGCCCACCTTCTGGCGAGCCGCCGGCGCCTGGTTCTGGGAACACGGCGGCGACAGCGGCACCCGCCTAGCGGCGGTGTGGATCGCCGCCGCCCTGATCGCCCTCTCGCTGATCAGCGGCAAGCGGCCCCATTACCTGCTGCCCATGCTGCCGGCCATGGCGCTGATCGGCGCCGGAATCATCGAGTACGCCGTCCGCCGGAGGCGCGCCGGCGGATGGGGCGATCTCCTGCCCTGGGCGCTGGCCGCGCTGGCTTTCGCCGCCTTCGTCGGGTTTGCCCCGTCCATCGGCCCGGCCCTGGAACTCGACGTGCGGCGCCTCGACGACTGGCTGACCGCGTATTCGCCGCTCTGGGCGCTGGCGCCCCTGGGCGCGGGCCTCCTATTGCCGTTTGTGGCGCGCCGCGCGGGCGCCGCGTCGCGGATGCTCGGCCTGGCGATGGTCTCGGCCGCCATCTTGGTGACCGTCCACGGGGTCGCCGGACCGCAGCTCGGCCGGGCCTACGACCTCAAGGGCATCGCCTTCCATCTCAAGGATGCGCAGGACCGGGGCTACGCCATCGCCCACCTGGGCAAATATCACGGCCAATACAATTTCCTCGGCCGTCTGGCGCCCAACATCGCGACCACCGATTCAAAGAAACTCAGGGCCTGGCTGGAACGGAACCCCAAGGCCAAGATCGTCGGGTCCACCCACCGTCTGACGGCTGGACCGGCGCCTGAATTCACCGCGCCGTTCCGCGGCCGCACGGTTGCCGTTTGGGACGGCCGGGCGCTGCTCGCCGTCCCAAAACTCGAAACTGAGTAGGCCTCTATTCCTTGCCCGGGTTTTCGTGGCCGCACGAAGGGCAGGTCCGGAACTTGGCGTCGCCGTAATACTCCTCGAACACCGGCGGCAGGTCCTCGACGAGGCTTTCCAGCATCAGTTCCCGGCGATGCACCAGCGCGTTGCACTCTTCGCAATACCATTCGAAGGCGTCGGGCGCGCCCTTGGGACGCTGATACTCGATGACCAGACCGATGCTGTCGGCGGGGCGCTGCGGCGAATGCCGTACATGCGGCGGCAGCAGGAAAATATCCCCCTCCTTGATCGGCACGTCCTTGGGTTTCCCGTCTTCCTGGATGCGCAGCACCATGTCGCCCTTGAGCTGATAGAAGAACTCCTCGACGGGATCGTCGTGATAGTCGGTCCGGACATTGGGACCGCCGACGATGGTCACCATGAAATCCGTCCCCTCCCAGATCTGGGCATTGCCGACCGGGGGCTTCAGCAGTTCGGCGTGATCGTCGATCCATTGCTGAAGATTGAATGCCGCCAATCCGGCCATCCGCCCTCTCCTCGATTGGTTATCCGCCCGGTTCATGCTATCCCCGCCATATGAGGCGGGCAATGCCGGCGAAAGCAAGGGAGCATACCATGGCGGCGAATGAATCGGGCAAAAGAGTACGGGCGCGGGCCAATTATCCGCTGGCCAGGCGGGTCGGCGAGATCATTTACGTATCGGGCACCAGCGCCCGACAGCCGGACAACTCGTTTGCCGGTGTCGAAGTGGATGAGATGGGCACCACCAATCTGGACATCCGGGCGCAGACCGCGGCGGTGTTCGAGAATATGCGGACCAGCCTCCGGGACGTCGGCGCCGATCTGGAAGACCTGGTTGATGTCACGTGTTTTCTCGTCAATATCAACGATTTCGGCGGCTTCAACGAGGTCTATAACCGCACCTTCGAGACCGGGACGGGCCCGGCCCGGACCACCGTCGCCGTCCACCAGCTGCCCCATCCCCACCTGTTGGTCGAGATCAAGGGCACCGCCCACAAGCCCGAATAATTTGCCCGGGTTTTGCGGACGGCACGATTGTCAAATTGTTCTGGATGTGAACAATGACACTCAACGGGGTGCGTTTCCCGACGTTCCCTGAAAACAAGGCTTCACCGTTCAACCGTTAGAGAGGAATCCCATGTCAAAGACACGCACTGCCATCGCCCTGGCGGCCGGTTTCGCCGCCGCTGTGGCGTTCATGCCGGAGACCGCGTCCGCCCAGAAGACGCTCCGGTTCATGACCTTCATTCCGCCGGTCGCCAACCCGGGCAAGACGTTCTATATCCCGTGGATCAAAAAGCTGAACGAGGCCGCCGGGGGCAAGATGAAGGTCCAGGCCTTCTGGTCCATGCAGCTTGGCGGCAAGGCGCCCCAGCTTCTCGACCAGGTTCGTGACGGCGTCGTCGACATCGGCTGGACCCTTCCGGGCTTCACGCCGGGCCGCATGCCGCGGCTCGAGCCGTTCGAGCTTCCCCTCGTCCACAAGGATGCGCTCTCGACCACATTGGCGCTGCAGGACTTTCAGGCGAAGTACCTGAACAACACCGACCTCAAGGACTACAAGCCGCTGCTGCTGCACTGCCATGAGGGCTTCCTGTTCCAGACCAAGTTCCCGATCTCCAAGATGGAAGATCTGAAGGGCAAGAAGCTGCGTGCCGCGTCCCGCGGCGGCGTGTGGATGCTCCAGGCGATCGGCGCGACGGGCATCGGTATGCCGCTGAACCAGATTCCGCCGGCCCTTTCCAAGGGCGTCATCGACGGCGTGACCCTGCCGTACGAGATCGCGCCCGCGGTGAAGACCCAGGATCTGGTCAGCCACTTCACCAAGCTGGCGGGACCGCAGCCCCGTCTCGGCACCAACGTCTTCACGCTGCTGATGAATAAAAAGAGCTATGACGGTCTGTCCGCCGATATGCGCAAGGTCATCGACGACAATTCGGGCCGCAACATCGCCCGCGCGGCCGGACAGAACTGGCGCGATATCGAGGCGCCGGGCCGCAAGGTGGTGGCATCCAAGAAGAAGAACAAGTTCGCGACCCTGCCGCCGGCCGAGGTGGCCAAGATCCGCAAGGCCTCCGAGCCGGTATTCGACCGCTGGTTCGCTGAAATGAAGAAGATCGGTGTGGACGGCCCGACGCTCCTGAAGGACGCCCGCGCCCTGATCGACAAGTACTCGAAGTAAGCCGGAGCCCGGGCCCCCCGTTAATGGGGGCGGGGGGGTCAATTGGCCCATGCCAGGGAACAGTGGATTAATAAAAAGTTAAGCATGACGCCCTATTGAATGTGTT
>JAPPFK010000150.1:21010-43412 GCA_028823885.1 Rhodospirillales bacterium
CCCCAATAACCCCGCCCCCGCCCCCCCGTTTACGGGGGCCCGGCGGTCTCTATGGCCGAAGGCATGGAACATTTCTCCCGGCCCGCCGATCCGGTGGGCCGGGTGCTTTATCGGATCGCGCGCATATTCGCGATCCTGGGGGGAATACTCCTGTGCCTGGTCGGCCTGATGACCACCGTCAGCATCATCGGCCGGTTTGTTTTTTCCTATCCGGTCCCCGGCGATTTCGAGCTGGTCGCCATCGGCACCGGGCTATCGGTGTTCGCTTTTCTGCCCTGGTGCCAATTGATGCGCGGCAACGTCATTGTCGATTTCTTCATGGACAAGGCGCCGACCCGCGCCAAGACCTTTTGCGATACCGTCGGCGGGCTGCTGTATCTGGGCATCGGCGCCCTCCTCACCTGGCGCATGGTTTTCGGCGGCATCGACATGTACAAATACAACGAGTCCTCCATGACCATCGGTTTTCCCCGCTGGACGACCTTCCCCATCTCGATCCTGCTGATGAGTTTTCTGGTCATCGTGGTGATCTACACCATCTTCCGGTCCGCCGCCGAAACCCGCGCCGGACGGTTCTTCGACGAAGGCTCCGGCAGTGTGGGCTAGGACATGAGTTCCCTCGCCATAGGCGGCGTGGGCTTCGTCGTCCTCCTCGGGATGCTGGCGGTCCGTATTCCCATCGGCATCGCCATGATCAGCGTCGGCATCGCCGGCTACCTGATGATTGCCGGATCGGTGCCGCTGTTGAGCTACCTCAAGACCGAGACCTATTGGGCGTTCACCACCTTCGATCTGTCGGTGGTGCCCCTGTTCCTGCTGATGGGACAGTTCGCCGCCAAGGCGGGCCTGTCGTCGGCCCTGTTCACCGCGGCCAATACCTGGCTCGGCCATCACCGGGGCGGGGTCGCCATGGCCGCGGTCGGCGGCTGCGCCGGGTTCGGCGCCATCTCGGGCTCGTCGCTGGCCACCGCGGCGACCATGGGCCAGGTGGCGCTCCCCGAGTTGCGCCGGTTCAACTATTCGGGCTCGCTGGCCACCGGCGCACTGGCGGCGGGCGGAACGCTGGGCATCCTCATTCCGCCGTCGGTGGTGCTGATCATCTACGCCATCATGGTCGAGAGCAACGTCGCCGCCCTGTTCCAGGCCGCGTTCCTTCCGGGCGTCCTCGCGGCGCTGGGCTACATGCTGGCCATCGCCATCGTGGTCCGCATCAACCCGGAAGCCGGCCCCGCGGGCGAGCGCGCGTCGCGGGCCGCGAAATGGGCGGCGCTCCTGGAAATCTGGCCGGTGCTGGTCATCTTCCTGCTGGTCATGGGCGGCATCTACGCGGGCGTGTTCACCCCCACCGAAGGCGCGGCCATCGGCTCCGTCGGCACCTTCCTGATTGCTATCACCAAGGGCGGCATGCGCCTGGAGGGCTTCCTCGACGCCATCCTGGGAACGGCGCAGACCACGGCGATGATTTTCCTCATTCTGCTGGGCGCCAAGATCTTCAATGCGTTCCTCGGCTTCTCGGAACTGCCGATCTTCGCCGCCGATTTCTTCCAGAATGCCGGCCTGTCGCCCTTCGTGGTCCTGTTGGGGATGATCATCCTCTACATCCTGTTGGGCTTCGTCATGGACTCGCTCTCCATGATCCTGCTGACGGTGCCGATCTTCTGGCCGATCATCGCCGGGCTGGATTTCGGGCTCGGGCCGGACGAGACCAAGCTGTGGTTCGGCATCATCACGCTGATCGTCGTCGAGATGGGACTGATCACGCCGCCCGTCGGGCTCAACGTCTTCGTCATCAATTCCATGGCCAAGGACGTGCCCATGCTCGAGACCTTCAAGGGCGTGGTCCCGTTCATCACCTCGGATTTCATCCGGGTGGCGATCATCATCGCCTTCCCGGTCATCACCTTGATCCTGCCCGATCTGCTGGCGGTGGAATGATCAAACGATCCAGGGCTGCACCCCGTCCCAGCACAGTTTGACGCCGGTCAGAAACAGCAGCGCGACGACGACGCGGTAGAACACCACGTCCGGGATGTTGCGGTGAATCCATAGGCCCAGCAGGATGCCCAGCGGCACCACCGGCAGCAGCACGACCGACGTCCAGAAATTGGTCAGGTTGAGAACTCCCAGCCACGCATAGGGGCCGATCTTGGCGTAGTTCACAAAGGCGTAGAAGAACGCCAGCGTTCCCATATAGACCGATTTGTCGAGCCGCTGCGGGATCATGTAGACGCTCATCGGCGGGCCGCCGGAGTGCGCCACGAAGCTGGTGAACCCGGTCACCGTCGACCAGAACCCGCCTTTCCAGACATGGGGCTGGGCCGGCGGGCGTTCGTCGCGTTTGCGGTCGATGCCGACGAAGAAGTGGATGGAGAACCATACCGCGATCACGCCGATCACCAGCTTGATGGCCGCCTCGTCGAGAAACCTGAAGCCGAGGGTGCCGAGTACGACGCCGACGGCGCCTCCCGGAATGATGATCCACAGGTTCTTGCGATGCCAATGCCTGCGGAACGCCCAGACGGCGAAGATGTCCGCCAGACAGATGATGGGGAGCAGTATGGCCGCCGCCTGAGGCACGGTGACGGCCAGCGCCATCAGCGGCGTGGCCAGCCCGCCGGTGCCGCCGACGCCCGCCTTGGCGATGCCGATGGACAGCACCGCGGGCACGGCAACCACATAGAACAAGGGGTTGGCGACGACCGAAAACTCGATCATCCGCCGCTTTCCCCGGGGATCATCCGGCTACTCGACCCGGAGCCCCGCCGCCTCGATGCCGTGACGCCCGGCGATCTCGTCATTGTCGGAGGTGTCGCCGGTGACCCCGACGGCGCCGATGATCCCGCCATCGGCATTTCTGAGCAGGACGCCGCCCGGCACGGGGACGATCCGCCCGCCCGAGGCATTCATCAGCGCGGTAACGAACTGGGGACGCTCCTGCCACACGTCGCCGAGCTGCTTGGAGGAGGTGAACATGGCAAGCGCGCTCCACGCCTTGCCGAGGGCGATCTCGAAGCGGAGCAGGCTGGAGCCGTCGCTTTTCTTGAACGCAACCAAATTGCCGCCGACATCGAGCACCGCGACGCTCAACGGCGCAAGGCCCATATCCACGCCTTTCTCGATGGTCGCGTCGATAATCTTGTCGGCATCCGCCAGGCTCACACTCGCCATGAAATATTCTCCTCTGGACTCTTGGGGGGTTGCGGTTCGGCGGGGAGTTTAGGTGCCGAATTCCGGGCAAGCCAGATGAATTTCGGACGTCCTTCCGGGTGACGGCAGCGGTCTTCGATGACCGCCCGGCCGCCGACGATATCGTGAACGCGGCCCGCGCGGCGCCGGATTAACCATATCTTTCAATAACTTAATCCGGCTGCGCCCTTCATTCGGCAAGTGCGGCCGCGATTACGGCAATTGAACGGGCGCTCAAACAAACTACATGTACGTTAGGGAATCACCGATTCCCGAAATCATGGGCATGGTCCCATGGCTGACCGGGCCGGCGAGACGCAGTCCGGGCAGCTGTCAGGAGAACGACGATGCGGAACGATACGAACGTCAAAACGGTCAAGGAAACTACGCGGGATGCGGCTTCCCGGGGCGCCAAGCGCTGCGCCACCATGCCGCGCTCGGTCCCGGCGATGGTTCTCGCTGGATCGCTGATGGCCGGTGTCGCCGTATTTGGAACCTCCGGCGCGCATGCCCAGGCCCTGAGCCCGGGAATGGGCGTCGACCGGGCCGACGTGGTCGAGCAGCTGGACAGCAAGCATTCGGAGACCCCGATTGCCCGCGGTCTCGGCAGCAACGGCGCCGTTTACGAGGTGTTCTCCACCGATGACGGCGCCACCTGGACCATCATCATGACCTTGCCGAACGGCAAGAGCTACATGCTCGGGTCGGGTGAATACTGGACCAGCGTGCCGGCTGCCAAGATCAAGGGCCCCGCCATTTAGGACCCGCGATCCCCGTTACGATGGGAACAGCAGCGACGGCAGCCAGGTGGCGATGCCGGGGAAGTTGATGATCAACACCATCCCGATCAGCATGATGATCCAATAGGGCGTCGATGACTTGAAGATGGTCATCACGTTCATGTCCGGATCGAAGCCCTGTATCGCCGATTTGACCGTATAGACCAACAGGCCGAAGGGCGGGGTGTAGAGCCCCGCCTCGATGGCGATGATGCCGATGATGGCGAAGGCGATGGGGTCGATGCCGATCTTCACCGCAATGGGCGCGAAGATCGCCGCGGTCAGCAGCATGATCGAAATGGAATCGATGATCATGCCGAGCAGGAACCAGATGACCACCATCACGGTGAGGATCATCCACGGCTGCATGCCCGAGCCGAGGAACAGGCTCTCGATGGCGTTGGCCATGCCGGTCATGGCCAACGTCCGGGAATAGAGCGCCGCGGTCACCAGCAACAGCAGGATCGGCGCCGAGGTGCGCCCCACCTGAAGGATGCCGTCGATGACGTCCTTGAGCCGGGCGCCCTTGATGATCGCCAGCATGAGGCCGATGAAGGCACCGGCGCCGGCGCCCTCCGTCGGCGTGAAGACGCCGAACCAGATGCCGCCCAGCACCGCGACGATGACCAGCAGAATGCCGCACAGGCTGATGATGAACTGGCCGGTGGAAACCTCTTCCACCTCGTCCGGTTCGGCGGCGGCCGCTTCGGCCTGCCGAGCCGCCCCGCCGCCGACCAGTTCCGGGTTCATGACCGCGCGGACAAAGACGTAGATCACGAACAGGACCATCAGCAGCAGACCGGGCAGGACGCCGGCGGCGAAGATCTGGCCGATGGATTGTTCGGTCAGGATGCCCCAGACGATCATCAGCACGCTGGGCGGGATCAGCATGCCCAGGCAGCTCGACCCGGCAACGGCGCCGAGGGCGAAGCCCTTGTGGTACCCGAAGCGTTTCATCTCCGGATAGGCGATCCGCGAAAACGCGGCCGCCGAAGCAATACTGACGCCGGTGACGAACGAGAACAGCGCGTTGCCGACCACCGTGGCGATGGCCAGCCGGCCGGGGATTCTCTTCAGCAGCTGATTTATCCCTCGATAGACGTCGGTGACGGTTCCCGACCTGCCGATGAATTCTCCCATCAGCATGAATAAGGGTATGACCGCGAAGACGTAGGCCCGGATGGCCTCGTAGGCCGTGGCCGCGAGCATCGACTGGACGGTGCCGAAGGCAAAGGAATCGGCGCCCGTGGTCAGCCAGATACCCAGCGCGCTGGTCATGCCGAGGGCGATGGCGATGTGGACGCCGATCGCCACCAGGACGACCAGCGAGACGACCAGTATGACAGCGGTATTTGCTTCAAACATTGATCGTTCCCCTGCCCGGTTACGGTCCCGGCGCGCCGGGGATGCTGTCCTCGGGCACTTCGCTGTCGAGCAGTTCGGGCCGGAAGATGTCCAGATAGGCCATGACGCCGTAATTGATCATGGCGAGCGCGCTGCCGAGCAGCACGGTCCAGCGGGCCGGCCAGGACGGAACCCGAAGGGCGCCCTCACCCTCGAACTCGCCCTCGACGAAGGAGGCGATGCTCTCCTGCCACCCGCCGGTGATGATCATCAGGAAGAAGGCGACACCCAGCAGATAGCCGACGGCGAGCAGTACGCGCTGGACACCGTGCGGAAACCGGGTGACCAGGAAATCGGCCTTCAGCATGGAACGGCTGCGAATGGCGTAGCCGACCTGCAGGAACACGATGATGACGATGGACGCGGCGACCATTTCAGCGGTGCCGTGGATCGGAAAATCGAACGCGCCGCGGCCGATGATGTCGGCGAGCACGAGCACGGCAATCGCGAAGGTCCATGCCGCGGCGAGGATCATCAGCGCCTTGGAGACCCAGTCGCTGATCTTGACGAGATTCATACGCCCCTACTCTCTGACGGCGGCCTGGCCCCGGGCCGCCAAACGAATAGCCACAAAAACCGTACGTCGTCGTTTATATGAAATTGCCGGCTGGATGCCAAATGACGTCCAGCCGGCAAATCATTCGGGTCTTAAACTACGAACGTCTTATTTGACGACGTAGCGGACCGGCCACTTGTAGCCGACCTTCTCGGCGGCATCCAAGGTGGTGTTGAGGATCGCCTTGGCCGGGAAGCCTTCCTTTTCCAGGGATTCGGCGTGCTGTTGCGGCCAATGGGCAAGCTTCTGCGCCCAGGAGAGACGGACCTTCGGGCCCAGGTCGCTGACCGTGATGTTCTTCCTCAGCCAGGCCATGTCTTTCTCATAGCCGGCCTTGTTGAACGTACCGGTCTGGACCTGATAGCGCTTGGCGACTTCCTGGAAGATCGGCTTCACTTCCGGCGGCAGGCTGGCCCAGAAACGGTTGTTGACCGTCAGGCCGTGCCAGGTAATCGAACCGAAGCCGATGGTGGTGTAGTACTTGCCCACCTCATGCAGCTTGAAGACCGGGCCCCAGGCGCTCGGGAACATGATGCCGCCCTCGGCGACGCCCGTCTTGATCTTCTGGTACCAGCCGGGGAGACCGTCGGTGACCGGGACGATGCCGACGTTGGCCTGCTTCATCCAGTTGAGGTTCAGGCCGGCGCCGAGAATCTTGCGGCCCTTGAGGTCGTCGACCGTCTTCCACGGGAAGTTGGTGCCGATGTTGTAGCCGCCGTCACCGATGATCGCCAGAAGGGTCTGGTTGAACTTCTGGAAACGCTTGGAGAGGCTCGGATACTTGTCGTACACCGCGGTTGCGATCGCCACCGACTGCACCGGATCCATGGTGCCGAAGGGCAGCATGATCTGGAACGCATGCATCTTCAGCTTGGAGGCCTCGAAGCAGTAGCAAAAGCCGCCGACGTCGACGACGCCGTTCTGGACGCCCTCGAAGGTGTCGAACACCTTCACGATGGAACCGGAATAGCCCTCAATGAAGTTGATCTTGTGGCTGGTCTTGCTCTCGACCGCCTTTTTGAGCTCGGTCTGGAAGAAGTTCTTCATCAGGCCGGCATACACAACGGTCGGCGGGTGGCCGGACGCGATGCGGACGTTGATGGTCTTGGCGTCTGCGGCCGGCGCGGCGGTCAACGCAGCACCCGCGACGAAAGCCGCGGCAGAGACGCCAAGGATGGACTTCGAAAACATGTTCATGAAATACCTCCCAAAGGCTGTTCTGGCGCGGGAGAAAGAATATGCCCCCAGCGCTGATCAGAACATACAAGCCCAGTCCGGGCCGGTCCAGTCTTATACAAGACGTTTCGACCGGCGAATTCCGCAGGATTTCCGCGTTGGGGCATCGCGCGCGGGCATCACATCGGCTCAAATGGCATCTTTCCCATCGGCCAAAAATCGGCTAAGCCGACCCGGATCGAATGTTGGGGTGAATCCCACGGTCCGGGGGGAACGCAGAGGTGATATCCGAAAACCAGTTCAAGCAGGGCATGCGGCAGTTGGCCTCCGCCGTCAACGTGATCACCGTCGATCACGCCGGCCGGCGCGACGGACTGACGGCAACGGCGGCCTGTTCGGTCTCCGCCGAGCCGCCGCAACTGCTTATCTGCGTGAACCGCGATGCCCTGGCCCATGACCTGATCGAGGGCGCGGGCGCGTTTTGCCTCAACATTCTGGGCAAGGACCAGGAAGATGTCGCCATGCGCTTCGCCGGCCTGGACGGCGCCGATCGCGCCGACCGCTACGGCCTCGGCAGCTGGACGACGCTGGAGACCGGCGCGCCGGTGCTCGAAGGGACCCTGGTCAGCTTCGACTGCAAGATCGCCCAGCAAATCGCCGCCGGCACCCACTCCATCTTCATCGGCGAGATCGTCGCGGCGACGGAGATCCGCGACGGACGCCCGCTGATGTACGGCGAGGGGCAGTTCACCACCCTCGAGAGCGTCGCCAACTAGCCATTAAAAGGAAAGGCCGGACCCCAGGGGGCCCGGCCTCTCGTTCATATCTGTTCCCGCGTCAGGTAATGGGCAGGAACTTGCCCTTGGTCGGGATCGACGGGGCGGTCTTGTTGTTGACCACCTGCAGATCGTATTTGTACTTGGTTCCACGGACCCATTGGCCGCCGACCAGCGGCGTCTTGGAGACGTTCTTCACCGGCTTGCCGCCCCAGTTCACCTTGCCGACGATGGTGTCCAGGTTGGTGGTGCGGATGGACTCGATGATGGCCTCCGGCGAATCCACGCTCTTGGTCCGCTTGAGGACGTCGGTGGCAACCTCGAACAAGGCGTGGCGGAAGCCGATGGGCTGGGTCCACTGCTTCTTGGTCGCCGCCTCGTAGGCCGCCGCCAGTTGGCCGGCGCTGACGCCCGTCAGGCTCGACTTGAACGGGTGGCTGGGCGTCCACCAGACCTCCGACGACAGGCCGACGCCGCGGTCGCCCAAGGCTTCGATGGCGGCGGGGAACAGAAGCGCCTTGCCCACGGTCACGATCTTGGGCTTGAAGCCCTGCTGCGCGGCCTGGGTCCAGAACGTGGTGAAGTCCGGCGGGATCATCACGCCGGAAACGATCTCCACATTGTTCTTCTTGAACTCGGCGATCTGGGCCGAGAAGTCGTCGCTCGGCGCCTGATAGCGGCCCGGATCGACGAGCTTGAAGCCGGCCGCCTTCAGCGGGCCGGGGAATCCGAGTTTGGGATCGCCCCAGGCATTGCCGTCGGAATCGTTCGGCCACAGCGCGCCCACGGTCTTGTTGGAGGGGATGGAGTTCCAAAGGTTGAGGAACACGCCGATCACGTCCTCGAGGCCCCAGAAGAAGTGGTAGGTCCAGTCGAAACCCTTGGCCGGATTGCCGCCGCGGCCGAAGAAATAGGGCTGCCACGGCGCATCCGAGGTAATGCAGGGCACCTCGTTGATCTCGGCCTGATCGGAGAGCGGGTTGGTGGTCTCGGGCGTGCCGGCGCCCATGATGATGTCGACCTTGTCCTTGAGGATCAAATCGGCGGACACTTCGGCGCCCCGGTTGGGGTTGGACTGGGTGTCCTTGACGATGATCTCGACCGGGTGCACCTGGTTGCCGATCTTGACGCCGTCCTTGAGGTGGTTACGCACCCCGTTGATGACGAAATCGTCGGCCTCGGCGAAGGGCGCCAGCGGACCGGTCCGCGGGCTCACGTAACCGAGCTTGACCGGCCGGCCGGCCGCGTAGGCCAGACTGGACCGCAGAATTGCCGGCGCCGCAACGGCACCCGCGGTGAGAACGGTGCCGGTCTTCACGAATTTCCGACGGGTAAACTTTGGTGTCGGAACCTTTTTGTCAGACATGATCGTCTCCCATGACTATTGGTTTTCGCGCACTTAACGGTTTGTGATCAGGATTCTTCCTGTTTGCGCAGGAGGTGGTAACTCAGCTCGCCCGGATCCTGGAGGTCAGGTACGGTCCAGCCGTTTAGATCATATTCGGCCATGCATTGCTCGGCAAAGCCTCTGAAGGCGGCGGCGTTGCCCGACGCTTCCGCGCCGAACAGGCAGTACCGCCGGATTTCCTCGGTCGATCCGCCATAGTTGATTTCATAAAGTTCGTGGCGGGCGCCGAACTCGCTGCCCAACGTGTCCCACAGAAGTTTCATCAGCTTGACCCGCTCCTCGGCGGAATAGCCGTTTGATCCGCGGAGATAACGATCGAGATACGGACGAATGTCGTCGTTCTTGAAGTCATCGGCGTGGGAATTGAGATAAATCAGCCCGGAGGCGCAGGTCTGCTCGATGATGTATTTGACCTTGGTATAGGCCATGGTGGCGATGATCTGATAGGCATTGCCGGGCTCCATCTTCGGCAGCACGTAGTCGTCGATCCAAGGCTGCGGATCGCGGACCATGGCGTCGGAAAGACCCCAGAACAGGTTCCGCCAGGCGATCACTTCGCCCACATTGGCCTGAACGCCGCGGTAGTCCTTCGTCCCCGCGGCCTCCACCGCCTTCAGCAACAGGCCCGCGATGAAATCGAGCTTGACCGCCAGCCGGGTGCAGCCGTGGACGACGAAGCGCGGCAGGAATCCGGTCTGGGGAAAGAAGTTGTTCGCTTTTTCCATGTCGCGATAAACGAAAACATTCTCCCACGGCACCAGGACATTATCCATGATGAACACGGCGTCGTTCTCGTCCAGCCGGCTGGACAGGGGGTAGTCGAAGGGGCTCCCCATCGCGGTCGACGTCATCTCGTAGGAGGTGCGGCAGAGAAATTTGACGCCGGGTGCGTTGGTCGGGACCATGAAGACCACCGCGAAATCCTCGTCCTGCACGGGAATCAATCCGTGATGTGCGACAAAGGTGTAGTTGGTCAGTACGCTCCCGGTAGCCACCACCTTGGCCCCGGAAACCACGATACCGGAGTCGGTTTCCTTAACCACGTGGCAGCAGATGTCGGCTGCCTCGTTCGGCGGCTTGTCCCGGTCGATAGGCGGATGGATGATCGCGTGGTTTACGTACGCCACCCGCTCCTGGGTATATTTGTACCAACGCTGCGCGTTCTCCTGATAGGGATCGTAAAATTGAGCGTTTGCGCCAAGCGTCGCCAGGAACGAAGCCTTGTAATCGGGTGAGCGCCCGATCCAGCCGTAGGTGACGCGCGCCCACTCCGCAATGGCGCTTTGTCCCATCAACAGGTCGTCAAGGTTCTTCGGCGCCTTGAAGTAGGCGTGTGTAGTTCCGCCGTTGCCGGTGTCGGTGGGAACCATGATCTTTTCGGCATGCTCGGGGTCGTGCATGGCGTCGTAGAGGCGGGCCGTCATGCGGGCCGTGTTCCGGAACGCCGGATGTTCAAGGACATTCCCGACCCGTTCACCGTAGATGTAGACCTCGCGGTCGTCATCTATCGATTCCAGGTACTCCTTGCCCGTCATCGGCTTGGATCCTTCGATCGTGCCGGTGGTCTCGGGCAATGACGCGAATGTTTCGCGCTCTTCGAAATTCGTGACGTCGTCCATGGCGGGACCCTCCGATTAAGCCTCTTCGTCTCCGGCGATCAGGGTCGGAGCTACCTAAATCGATTGGAATTCGCCGGGCAATTGCCGATGCCGGGGTGGATCACATGACGATACATGGTCCGGCTTGGGTCCGATTTGGCCGGCGGCGACCGGCAGCCGACGGTCGGCCGAAGCGCCTAAACGCGCTCACCCGGCCACGAATTCCTGATCGTGGATTGGTAACACCTCCCTGAAGCCGTTATATTGCGTTGTTTTTATTATAAAAATTTTCTGTGTTCGAATATCGAACAATTGTGCGTTAAACGAACAAGCAGACAATATCCGATTTCGAATTGCGCTTCAAGTGCAAACAATTCGAGTCCGGGCTAGACGGACGCCGAAATTCTCTCCGCGGCTCCCTGAAGCCCGGAAAGCAATTGGTTCCGCATGTTCTCCCGGGTTGAACGGGTGCTGCTCACGCTGATGCTGATGGAGCCGAGAAGACCGCCGTCACGCCCGCACACCGGAACGGCGATGGATCGCAGCCCTTTCTCCAACTCCTCGTCGACGATCGAGAATCCCTGGGCGTGGTCGGCCTGTATCCGGTCATACAATCCGGCAAGGCTGGTGATGGTGCTCGCCGTGTAGGCCGTGACCCGGATCGACTTCAGCCGGCGCCATAATTCCGCCTGGTCCAGGAAGCCGAGCTGAACCCGGCCCATCGCCGTATGAAACGCCGGCAATCGCGTCCCCACCGACTCGTCGACGGACATCAGCCGCCCAGAGGAGACATGGGCGACGTAAACGATATCCGTGCCTTGCAGCACCGACGCCGAGGAAGACTCCTCGACCTCGTCGCTCAGCTCGCGCAGCAAGTTCGCGGTCCGGTCGATCCAGCTTTGCGCCGCGAGAAATCGATAGCCGAGGTCGAGCGCCTTTGGACCGAGGGAAAAGGCGCGCCCTTCCTGCTCGACATATCCAAGGACGTGAAGGGTGTGAAGCACGCGACGTGCAGTGGCCCGCGACAGGCCGGCCAGATCCGCGGCCTCGCTCACCGTAAGGGTCGGATGATCCTCTCCAAAAGCGGTGATGACGTTGAGGCCCTTGGCCAGCGTTTCAAGATACTCCTTGTCTCTTCCGACGGCCTGATCCATGCGTTCGATAATCGAACAAACGCGAATTGGGGTCAAGCAAGGCCGGAAAGCGCCCGCGGCCGGCGGGTGTGCCGCGCCACGGCAATTCAAGCGGGCGTCAACTTGCGCTTACGATCACCACCACGGTCGCAATCTCATCGCCGCGGTTTTCCACCGCCCGGGCCTCGTTGGATTCGATGAGAAGAGAATCGAGCGGGCCCAGGGTTACCTCCTGGTCATCGAAGATAACCGTCAACTCGCCGGAGACGACCACATAGACCTTCTCCGGCGGGGAGGCCGACCGGTCGCAGCCGCCGCCCGGCTCGAAGTGGGACAGGCCGACGGAAAAACTGCTGGCATCGCTGGCGTGGAGCCCCTGCATCCGAAGCGTCTCCACGTCGAAATGTCCGGGCGCGTCGTAGGGCTTGATGTCGCCGATCCGGTTGAGCTGCATGAGAGTCCTCCCCTGAGAAATCGTTGGTCATCGAAAATGAGCGTGCTCAGCCTAGCCATGCGGCTATCGGGTTGGCAATGGCGCCATTGGGGCCGCCATCGGGACCACCCGTGAGAAAATAACAAAATCCCATAATATGAGACTTTTGTAGATTTGCGGTTTCGGCCCGGCTATAGTCCGCTGATGATCAAGAGCGGCTCGCCTCTCCGGCGAAGCCGCCCATAGGGAGCATCCTCGATATGGCGTCGCTTAAGTTCTCACTGATCCTGTTCGGCCTCGCTCTTCTGCTGCGCATCCAGGCGTGGCGCTATCCGGCGTTCCGCGAACGGTTGAAGGAACGGGACATTCTGGCCCAGCTCAAGACCCGCGACGGACGGCAGGGCCGCTGGTACCGGATCCGGAACGGCCGCATTTCCTCGGGCGCCGGGGTGCGCAACGATGCCGACGTGGCGCTGGTCTTCAAGACCGCACGCCTGGCCGCCAGTCTCCTGATGCCGCCGGTCAACCAGCTCGATCAGATCAACGCCCTGAAGGACTTCAACCTCGCCATGGAGGGCGACGAGGACGCCGCCGCCTGGTGGACCCAGACCATGATGCTGACCCAGACGGCCGGCTGGACGTACGGCATCGATCAGGGGAACGGCGTCACCCGCTACACCTCCATGACCAACGGCGGGCCGGTCTTCGTCTATGAGAAGGGCGGCAGGATCATCCGCATCACGCCCATCGTCTTCGACGATACCGACCCGGAGCCCTGGACCATCGAAGCGCGCGGCAAGACATTCACCCCGCCCCGGAAGTCGTCGCTGGCCGCCCACGGCCAGAACTGGAAGAGCATGGTCTATTCCCCGGACCGGCTGTTGAAGCCCTTGAAGCGGGTCGACTTCGACCCCGGCGGCGAACGCAACCCGCAGAACCGGGGGAAGTCGGGCTACGAGGAAATTTCCTGGGACGAGGCCCTCGGCATCGTGGCGAACGAAATCAAGCGCCAGAAGCGCGAGCACGGCCCCGGCGCCATCGCCATGAGCCACGGCTCTCACCATACCTGGGGCAATATCGGCTACTACCTGTCGGCCGCCTTCCGGTTCATCAACGCCGTCGGCATGACCCGGGTCCACCACAATCCCGACAGCTGGGAGGGGTGGTACTGGGGCGCCGTCCACCATTGGGGCCAGAGCCTGCGGGTCGGCCAATGCGAGACCTACGGCACCGTCGAGGATCTGATGAAGGAATCCGAAATGGTGGTCTTCTGGTCCTCGAATCCGGAAGGCACGTCCGGGGCCTACGGCGCCTTCGAGGGCGCCATCCGCCGCCAGTGGCTCAAGGACCTCGATATCGAGGTGGTCCACATCGATCCGTTCTACAACGACACCGCCCAGATGCTGGGCGGCAAGTGGATCGCCCCCAAGCCGACCACCGACACCGCCCTCGCGCTCGCCATCGCCCACGTATGGATCGAGGAAGGGCTCTACGACAAGGAGTTCGTCGAGACCAAGACCCTGGGCTTCGACAAGTGGAAGGCCTATGTCATGGGCGACGAGGACGGCGTCGCGAAGACCCCCGAATGGCAGGAGGCCGAGACCGGCGTCCCCGCCAAGACGGTCCGGGCGCTGGCCCGCAACTGGGGCAGGAAGAAGACCTATCTCGGCGCCGGCGGCTGGGGCAACGGCCACGGCGGCGCCTGCCGCAACGCCACCGGCATCCAGTGGGCCCGGGTGATGGTCTGCCTGATCGCCATGCAGGGCATCGGCAAGCCGGGCGTCAACATGGGCAACCTCCAGTGGGGCACGCCGGTGGACGCCAATTTCTATTTCCCGGGCTACGCCGAAGGGGGCATGTCCGGCGACCTGCACCATACGGCGATGGCGGTGGAGCTTTATCAGCGGATGCCGCAGCTCCCGTCCATGAACACCAACGACCAGCAGATCCCGCGGCTTCAGCTTCCCGAAGCCATTCTCGACGGCAAGGCCGAGGGCTACATCTGGGACGGCAAGTCCATCGAGGCCCAGTTCAACAAGATCAGCTATCCGAAGCCCGGCTATTCCAAGGTTCACATGCTCTACAAGTACGGCGGCTCCATCTTCGGGACCATGTCGGACACCAACCGGCACGTGGAGATGTACCGCTCGCCGGAGCTGGAATTCATCGTCAACCAGTCGATCTGGAACGAGGGCGAGGCCAAGTTCGCCGACGTCATCCTGCCCGCCTGCACCAATATGGAGCGGCCGGATATTTCCGAATGGGCGGCCCTCGGCGGCTACGCCCACCACGGCCAGACCCAGCTCAATCACCGGGTGGTGGTGTTCCAGCACAAGGTCATCGAGCCGCTCGGCGAATCGAAGTCCGATTTCCAAATCTTCCATGAACTGGCCATGCGGCTGGGCCTCGGCGCCTACTTCTCCGAGGGCATGAGCGAGCTCGACTGGGCCAAGCGGGAGTTCGACGCCTCTGATCTGCCGAAGATCGTCAAGTGGAAGGACTTCATCAAGCGGGGCTATGTGGTCGTCCCCAACAACCCGGAAGGCGTGAAGGACCCGGTCTCCTGGCGCTGGTTCTACGAGGGCCGCAAGAAGGACGTGCCGGAGCCCATGCCGCTGCCGTCGGACTACACCGAAGAGTACCTGAAGGGCCTGCAGACCCAGTCCGGCCTGATCGAATTCGAATGTCAGAGCCTCAAGCGCTACGACCCGGACGACACCGAGCGCCCGCCCATCGTCAAGTACAACCCGGCCCACGAGGGCCCGTCCAACCCGGACCTCGCGGCCAGATACCCGATCCAGCTGATCACCCCGCACCCCCGCTACTCTTTCCACACCCAGGGGGACGGCAAGGACACGTTCCTGAACGACATCGAGGATCACCGGGTGCCGATCGACGGGCGGTACTATTGGACGCTCCGGATCGGCGCGGCGGACGCGGCGGCCCGCGGTATCGGCCACCACGACCTGGTGAAGGTCTACAACGACCGGGGCGCGGTGATCTGCGCCGCCCACGTCACCCACCGACTGGCGGCCGGCGTCGCCCACGGGTACGAAAGCTGCGCCGTCTACGAACCGGCGGGCGAGATCGGCAATTCGGTCGATCTCGGCGGCTGCCTCAACCAGCTCACCCCGCCCCGCTCGCAATTGAAGAAGGGCCATTCCATGGGGTCGTCGGCCGCCATGGTGGAGATGGAGCTCTGGGACGGCTCGCCGGAGATCAACCGGGCGCCGTCCGAGCCGGACACCGCCGTGTTCACGCCGGAATCCGTAGCCGAACCGGTCCCGGCGGAGTAGGAGACGTCCAATGGATACTTCCGGAAGCAAATGGAACCTGATCGTCGACGTCGCCAACTGCACCAACTGCAATCTGTGTGTGCTCGCCTGCCATGACGAGCACGTGGGCAACGCCTTTCCGGGCTATTCGGAAGAGATGCCCAAGCACGGCCACAAATGGATCGAGATCGACCGCAGGGAGCGCGGCGCCGGTCCCATGGTGGACGTGGCGTTCCTGCCGAAGATGTGCCAGCACTGCGACGAGGCGCCGTGCATGGAGAAGGCCGAGAACGGCGCCATCACCAAGCGCGACGACGGCATCGTGCTGATCGATCCGGTGAAGGCCAAGGGCCAGCGCCACCTGGTGGAGGCCTGCCCCTACGGCGCCATCTGGTGGAACGAGGAAAAGCAGGTGCCGCAAGCCTGGACCTTCGATGCCCACCTGCTGGACGACGGCTGGGCCGAGCCCCGCGCCGTCACCGTCTGCGCCACCGCAGCGCTCAGGTCGGTCAAGGTGGACGATGCCGAGATGGCCCGAATGGTCCGCGAGGAAGGGCTCGAGGAACTGCGCCCCGATCTCGGGACCAGGCCCCGGGTCTGGTACAGGAATTTGTACCGCTATTCCAAGGCGTTCATCGGCGGCAGCGTCGAGGCCCAATCGGGCGGCAAGGTCGATTGCGTCGCGGGGGCGCGCGTGATCCTGCACCGGAACGGCGCCCGGATCGCCGAGACCGCCACCGACGTCTACGGGGATTTCAAGTTCGATCACCTGGATCCGGATTCCGGCGCCTACCGCGTGGAGATCACCGCCGACGGCCACCCGGCCAAGTCCGTGGACGTGACCCTCGGCGAGAGCACCTATCTGGGCGAGATACGGTTGTAAGCTCAGATCATTCCGGCTTTGGGATGGTATAGATCTTGTCTCGCGCCTTGGCGTTTGGATCAAATGATCGCCAATGACTGAAGTGATGTGACTTGGTGTAGTACTCCACCAAGGGATCATGTTCGGCGCAGTCGTGCCTTGGGTCCGATGCGTCAAGAGTTGAGTCGATTTTTATAAGATCGTCTCTAGCACCCGGTAATTGTTTCGGCCGCTCCCCGAACTCACAAATTTGAATTACACTGACGAAAAGTTGCCGGCTACGCACATTGGGCCCCCAAGTCACCACGAGGCCGTCAGAGGTCCAGAAAGTGGCCAATCCGGCCGCCATCGAATCCGACCATCTCTTGAAGAATGCCGGATCGGTAATTTGAAGCTGTGCCTCTTGCCCGGCCGTGTCGGCGATGCCTCTACAATTCTCGGGCGTTCCAGCCCCGATATGAGCCGGCCGAGCCTGGTCGAAGACGCCTAATTTTCCCAATTGGCGCTCCCTGCGCGCAACCATTTTTGCGTCCAAGGAGCATTCAGCCCATCGGTATGTCCGTTCCAGGCCCGCCCCGGCAATAATCTTCGCTTCGCCTAGCGGCGTGCTTACAGTGATCGTGGTCCCCGCTTTCAAAACCAACTCCTGGGCTGCTTCGGGCGTTTTCTCGGTTGAAACCGTGCTGGCGGTCTGGCATCCCCAGACAAGCAGGCAGGCCGCCAGAATGAGAATCCGAGAAGGCAGGATTCCTGCCATTGAGCGCGTCATTACTTTTCCAATCAGTTTGCTCCGATAACCATATTCTATCCACTGGCTTTGTCGAGAATACTCCCTGGCCTTCGGGACCGGGTTCCCAGCGTTCCTGGCGGTCTGTTTCACCCGAATTGCCGCCCGCGCCATGACCCGCTAGCCTGCGGGGCATGAGTGCCGACCTCATCCAGGATTTCGCCGACCTGTTGGACCGCGCCGGCAATGTCGTGGTGTTCACCGGCGCGGGCATCTCGACGGAGAGCGGCATCCCCGATTTCCGCTCGCCGGGCGGGGTGTGGGACCAGAACCAGCCGATCTATTTCCAGGACTTCATCTCGTCGGAGGACGCGCGGCGCGAGACCTGGCGGCGCAAGATCGAAACCGACAAGGTGATGACCAAGGCCCGGCCCAACCGGGGGCATATGGCGATCTCCAAGCTGGTGGCCATGGGCAAGGTGTCGAACGTGGTCACCCAGAACATCGACGGTTTGCATCAGGCGTCCGGCGTGCCCGACACCCGGGTGATCGAACTCCACGGCAACTCCACCTACTCCACCTGCCTGGAGTGCGGCAGCCGTTACGAGAACGAACCCATCAAGAAGGCCTTCGCCAGGGACGGCACCCTGCCGGTGTGCGATGATTGCGGGGGCCACGTGAAGACCGCGACCATCTCCTTCGGTCAGGCGATGCCGGAAGAGCCCATGTTCCGCGCCCGCGCCGCCGCCCTGGAATGCGATCTGTTCCTCTCCATCGGCTCATCGCTGGTCGTGTTTCCGGCCGCCGGGTTCCCGGTGATGGCGAAGGAGAACGGCGCCGCCCTGGTGATCCTGAACAGGGATCCGACCGAGATGGACGGCCTGGCCGACATCGTGCTCAACACGGAAATCGGCGAGACCCTGGGCGCCGTCGTCGCCTTCGATTAGTTCCGTCAGTTAAGCTTCAGCCTGGGCGTCAGCTGGTCGTTGGCGGCGTCCGGGTGCGTGGTGAGGGTCGCCTGATGATGGACCATCTTCCAGACCCCCTCCATTCTGGTGAAGCAGTTGGTCGCCACCGCCGCGTTGGGCGGCAAAAGCTCGTAGCAGATGACCATGGCGAAATCGCCGAACAGGACAGGCTCGGGATTGCGGAACTGCATGTTCTCGGAGTCCGGATGGTTGAGGATGCTCTGCCAGCTCTCCATCACCACGTCCCGCCCCGAAAGGTGCCGCCAGCCCGGATGGACACAGGTCACCGGGCCGGTCTTGGCCCAGATATCCTCCATGGCGTCGTAGTCGCAATTCGCAAAGGCGACGTAGAAGGCTTCATTGGCGAACAGAACGGCTTCGGTGTCCGACATCTGCACTTCCCCGTTGGCGGTTTCCCATTGTGCGACAGCCGATGCCGCGGGTCAAAACCCCGGACCCGCCTGCCGGGCCGCCGGAATTCCGGCGGGCTTGTTCAGCCGGTATTCAGGAGCCCAACGGTTCAGGCGCCGATTTCCGTCAATCGGCGGCTTCTTTGGCCGGACCGGCTTCGTCGGCCGGGCGGGTGCGCCGGTCATTCTTCTCTCAATGCGTCCTCGGTCTCCGCATCGGCGACCTTCATGGCGGTGCCGTAGTCGAACCCGGCCCGGGCCAAGGCCGCCAGATCCTTCTGCCGCCGGCCCTCGACCGGCGGCTTGATCCGGAACGGTCCGATCCGCCGGCGCCTGGCAAACCGGATCGCGGCCTCCAATTCGGCGTCGGGCTGCTCGTCCCTGAGGGCCTGGATGGACTCCTCGATGATTTCCGCCGGAACGCCCTTCTCGCGCAGCTTGGCGGTGATGAGGCGGATCGACGCGCCGCGGGCATGGAGCGCATGGACCCGTCCCTCCGCATAGCGTCGGTCGTCCACCAGCCCGGCGCGGGCCAGCCTGGCCACCAGTTCGTCGACCCACGCC
This sequence comes from Rhodospirillales bacterium, assembly GCA_028823885.1. Lineage (GTDB taxonomy): Bacteria > Pseudomonadota > Alphaproteobacteria > Rhodospirillales > UBA2165 > JAJDXO01. Next base: position 40,266 of record JAPPFK010000150.1, read on the forward strand.
GCTCCCTCTTCGCGATCGGTGCCGTGGGCCCGGGCCGACCGTTCCACCCGGCGCATCATCACCCGCCGCAGGTTCTCCTCGGAACTGGAGAACCGCTTGAGATAGTAGAGCGCGGCGTTTTCGAGGGATTTGGGGGACGCCTTGCGGGGTTTCCGCCGGCGGGGCTTCTTCCTGCCCCGGCCCATGCTGGAGCCCGTGTCGGGGCCCGCGTTCTCCCCTGTGGTCTTGGCGTTCGGCATGGAGGGGTTATACCAGGGTCCCGCAACCGGGACGAGACGTCCCGGCGTCACGGCTAGATCGGGTCATGTTTTGACGGAACCACGGCGCGGTTTCGTCAAAACATGTGAATCCGATCTATTTCAATAGTGTAGAGCCGATTCACATGGATTGCCGGCATCGCAAAGCGATTCCGACAAACCATGATCGGCTCTATGCCCCGTACGGCTTCGTGACGTAAGCCCTTCTAATTCCTGTATTTCGTTGACAGCAGGGGTCCGGATTAAGATACTGCGCGCCGTCCGGACGGGGCGGTCGCCGCTCCGTTCTTTTATTTTGGCAAATCGAATCGGAGAGGAGAGATGATCACCGCGCAGATGCCGACCTATGCCCTTTACGACGTCGCCTTCGAGAGTGGCGAAGGCGTGTACCTGAAGGCGACGGACGGCCGACGATTCATCGATTTCGGGTCGGGAATCGCCGTGGTGGCGCTCGGACATGCCCATCCCCGCCTGGTGCAGGCGCTGACCGAACAGGCGGGCAAGCTGTGGCACGTCTCCAACCTCTATCACATCCCGGTGCAGGAACGCCTCGCCCAGCGGCTGGTGGACAATACCTTCGCCGACTGCGTGTTCTTCTGCAATTCGGGCGCCGAGGCGGTGGAAGCCGGCCTCAAGATCATGCGCCGCTATCATCAGGAAAACGGCCGGCCCGACCGCTACCGGGTCGTCACCTGCACCAATTCGTTCCACGGCCGGACGCTGACCACGGTCGCGGCCTCCAGGAACGAAAAGCACATGCAGGGTTTCGCCCCCATGCCCGACGGGTTCGACCAGGTGCCCCTCGGCAACCTCAACGAGCTCAGGGCGGCGATCACCGACCGGACCGCCGGCATTATCGTCGAGCCGGTCCAGGGCGAGGGCGGCATTCACGTGGCCGGCGACGGCTACCTGCGCGCGCTTCGCGACGCGGCCGACGAGTTCGGCGTGTTGCTGATGTTCGACGAGGTGCAAACCGGTGTGGGACGGACCGGCAAACTGTTCGCCTATGAATGGTCCGGGGTCGAACCCGACGTCATGTCGGTGGCCAAGGGCCTCGGCGGCGGGTTTCCGGTGGGCGCCTGCCTCGCCAACGAAAAGGCGGGCGGCGCCATGGCGCCCGGCTCCCACGGCTCGACTTTCGGCGGCAACCCGCTGGCCATGAGCGTCGCCGATGCGGTCATCGACGAATTGTTGAAGCCGGGCTTCCTGGATCATGTGGACAAGATGGCGGGATACCTGCGCGGCAAACTGGAAGACGCGGTCGCGGCGCATCCCAAGGTCCTCAAGGAGGTCCGCGGCAAGGGCCTGCTGATGGGGGTCGAGTGCCATGTGACCAACAGCGACGTGGTCAACGGCCTATTCGACCGGAACGTGCTGGTGGTGCCGGCGGGCGGCAACGTGGTCCGCTTCATCCCGCCGCTGATCGTCGAAGAGAGCCACATCGACGAAGTCGTGGCGGCCCTGAACGAGGTCTGCGCCGGAATGGAGGCGGACTGATGAGTGCGCCAAAGCATTTCCTCGATGTGCACGAACTGGATTCGCCGACGCTGCGGCGAATCCTCGATCTCGGCGCCCATATCAAGCGCGACGATGCGCCCGGCCTGCTGGCCGGCAAGACCCTGGCGATGATCTTCGAGAAACCCTCGACCCGGACCCGGGTGTCGTTCCAGGTCGGCATGACCCAGCTGGGCGGCAACGTCATCGTCCTCGGCGAAAACGAGACCCAACTGGGGCGCGGCGAGACGCCGGCGGATACGGCGCGGGCCCTGTCCCGCTATGTGGACGCCATCATGATCCGCACCGACGCCTCGGCGAAGCTCCGCGAAATCGCGTCCCACGCAACGGTCCCGGTGATCAACGGCCTCACCGACGACAGCCATCCTTGTCAGGTGATGGCCGATATCATGACCTTCGAGGAGCATCGCGGCCCCATCGAGGGCAAGACGGTGGCCTGGGTGGGCGACGGCAACAACATGGCCGCTTCCTGGGTCCATGCGGCGGTCCGCTTCCGGTTCAAGCTGAACGTGGCGAGCCCGCCCGAGCTCTCGGTAGCCCGCCGGGTCGTCGACTGGGCCGAATCCGAGCAGGGCCAGGTGATGTTCGTTCATGACCCCGATGAGGCGGTCACCGGCGCGGATGCCGTCGTCACCGATACCTGGGTGTCCATGGGCGACGACGGGGAACGGGACCGGCGGCTGAAACTGCTGGAGCCGTTCCGGGTCGATTCCCGGCTGATGGGTTACGCCGCGAAGCGGTCGCTGTTCATGCACTGCCTGCCGGCCCACCGGGGCGAGGAAGTCACCGCCGACGTGATTGACGGACCCCGGTCGGTGGTGTGGGATGAGGCGGAAAACCGCCTGCATGCCCAAAAAGGGATTCTGGCCTGGTGCCTGGACGAATCCCGGGGATAAAGGCGGCCATGCCCCTGGAAGGCCCTTAGAACGTATGTCCGACCGAGCCGGATTTCTGGACCTTGTTCAGCCGTTCCGCATCGAGAACGCCAATGTCCGGGGCCGTCTGGTCCGGCTCGGACCCGCCTATGCCGAGGCTCTGGACCGGCACGACTATCCGGAGACCGTCGGCGAACTGCTGGGCGAGACCCTGGTCATGTCGGCGGCGCTGGCCGCGTCGCTCAAATATGACGGGATATTCACCCTGCAGGCCCAGGGAAACGGTCCCGTCGGCATGATCGTCGCCGATGTGACCAGTGACGGCCATCTGCGCGCCTACGCCCGGATCGGCGACGACGACGGCGACTATGAGGCGGCGGCCGACCCGGAGGCCCGGGGGTCCGTCCCCCGGCTCATCGGCTCGGGACATCTCGCCTTCACCGTCGATCAGGGGCCCGACACCGACCGTTACCAGGGAATCACCCCGCTGGAGGGGGCGA
>JAPPFK010000150.1:43422-52778 GCA_028823885.1 Rhodospirillales bacterium
CCCACACCTATTTCCGCCAGTCCGAACAGCTCGACACGGCGATCATGATAAACGCCCATGCGGGAGGCGGCGGCGAGGCGCCCCGGGCATCGGCCCTGATGATCCAGCGGCTGCCCGGCGATCAGACGCCCGAACTCCCGGACGAGGAGGCCGAGGAGCGGTGGCGGCGCTCGGTGATTTTGATGAGTTCGCTCACCACGGACGAAATGCTGGACCCCTCGCTTCACCACCGGGACCTGCTGTTCCGCCTGTTCCACGAAGACGGCGTCCGGGTCTACGAGACCAAGCCGCTGGAACTCAGGTGCCGCTGTTCGCGGGAGAAGGTGGCCTCGGTGCTGGCCAAGTTCCGCCCGGACGAACTCGGCGACATGCGGGCCGAGGACGGGCGGCTGGTCGCCACCTGCGAGTTCTGTCGCACCGATTATTTCTTCGATGACGAGGATTTAGCCGAACTCATATCCGCCTGAGGAACTGTCGGCCCGTCACCGAACCGTCATGGGCGCCGGCCATGGCCCTTGATCGGAAAGGCGGCGGGGTGCGACCATGGCCCATGATTCCGGGAAAACCGCATCGCCATGTGATCGTCGCCGCGTTGCTGATCCTCACCGGCTGCGCGGCCGAGGTGCCTGTCCAGAGCTTCCCCCAGATCACCTTCCGGCATCTCCAGCCGATCGATCTCCGGGTGGCGGATATCCGGGTCGATCCGATTCCGCCGGACCCGGTCCCCAACGATGTCACCGCCGGCCTGCCCGCCTCCCCGGCGCTCGCCCTCACCCAATGGGCGCGGGACCGTTTGCGGCTCGCCGGCTCGACCCGGGCGACGGCGCGATTCACCATCCTGGCGGCCCGGGTTCTGCGGAAGGATCTGGAGGTGGAGGGCGGCCTGACGGCGGTGTTCAAGAAACAGGTGGATCAACGGTTTGACGGCGTAGTGGAAGCGGAGATCGAGATTGTCGGCGAGCGCGGTCTCCGCCGGGCGATGGCGCGGGCCAAGGCGGAACGGGTCATCACCGTCCGCGAGGACGACACCATCGCCGAGCGGCGCCGGAAGCTGTTCGAAATGACCGAGAAAATGATGGCCGACTTCGACAAGGAGATGGAAAAGGCCATCCGCCGGCACTTTGTCGAGTGGCTGTTCTAGAGCGGCCGATTAGTTACCCCACGCACCAGTTGGCGAGCTTGCGCAGGAATCCGGCGCATTCGTCGAGCTGTGACAGTTCGACGAATTCGTCGGCCTTGTGGGCCTGGAGGATGGAGCCCGGCCCCATGATCACCGCCGGAATGCCGGCCTCGGCGAACTGTCCGGCTTCGGCGGCGAAGGCGACGCTCCCGAGTTCGTTCTGGCCGGTGAGCGTCCGCACAAGCTCGGCCGCCGCCGAGCCGCCGTCCATCTCCAGCGGCGGCGTGCCGGCGACAAGGGACGTTTGAACATCGGCCTCGGGCGCCACCGCCCGCATGGCCGGCAGAATTTCATCCGCGGCAAAGTCATCAAGCCCGGCGCGCAATTCCTCCCCGGCCCCGCCGGTGGCCGAGCGCACCCCCCAGCGAAAGCTGCAATGCTCGGCGATGATGTTGGTGGCGGTGCCGCCCTCGATCATGCCCACATTGACCGTCGCGAACGGCGGCGAGAACTCTGCCTCGACGGGTGACGGGTTGTCCCGCATCTCCGCCTGGCGCGCCGTCAGATAACCGACCAGCCGGGCCGCGGCCTCGATGGCGTTGGCGCCTTCCTGGGGCTGGGACGAATGGGCCGGCCTGCCGGTGATCACGGTTTCATAGGCCGCAATGCCCCGATGGGCCCCGACCGCCTTCATGTCCGTCGGCTCGCCGACGATCACCGCGTGGCACGGCGGCAGGCTGGCAATCATCGCCTCGATGAGGCGCGGCGCGCCGAGGCAGCCCACTTCCTCGTCATAGGAAAAGGCGAGGTGTATGGGCCGCTTGAGATCGAGGGCCCGGAACTCCGGCACCAGGGCGAGCGCCACGGCGATGAACCCCTTCATGTCGCAGGTGCCCCGCCCCCACAGCCGCCCGCCGGCCTCGGCGAGATCGAACGGGTCGGTATGCCAGTCCTGGCCGTCCACCGGGACAACGTCCGTATGGCCCGACAGCACCACGCCGCCGGCCGCGTCCCGGGGCCCGATGGTGGCGAACAGGTTGGCCTTGTCCTTTTCGTCGGAGAACACCCGCCGGGAGGCTATATGGAAGCCGGCGAGGTAATCCTCGACGAAATCGATCAGTTGAAGGTTGGAATTCCGGGACGTGGTATCGAAGCCGACCAGCTTGGCCAGCATGTCCTTGACCTGCGATGAGGCGTCGGCGGTCGCGTCCACTAAGCTCTCCAGAAGGAGCGGGTAAACAGGACCATGACCGTAAACAGCTCGAGCCGTCCCAGCAACATCCCCGCCGAGAGCACCCATTTGGCGCCGTCCGGCAGGCTCGCATAGTTGCCGTCCGGGCCGACCACCGGACCGAGGCCCGGACCGACGTTGGAAATCGCCGACCCGGCCGCCGAAACGGCCGTGAGGAAGTCCAGGCCGAAAAACGCCAGGGCGACGGCGATCGCGGTGAAGGTCACGCCGAAGACGAAGAAGAACGACAGCACCGACGCGATCACATCCTCGGGGATCGGACGGCGGTTGTAATAGGGCACGAACACCCCGTGGGGCTGCACCAGATGGGCGAACTGAGCCCGGGCCGAGGCGTACAGCACCTGAAACCGGAAGATCTTGATCCCGCAGGTGGTCGAGCCGGCGCAGCCGCCGATGAACATGATGAAGAAGAACAGCGGCACGGCAAACGCACCCCACTGGTCGTAGCCGTCGGTGGCGTAACCGGTGCCGGTCATGATCGAGACCACGTTGAAGGCGCCGAACCTGAGGGCGCGCAAGGGGTCGACCCCGTTGCCGATCCACAGGAAGCCGGCGACGATGACGATGATCAGGCCGAGCACCACCAGGAACCACTGCACCTGGGAATCCCGGAACAGCGCCAGGGGCTGGCCCTGCAGGGCGCCCAGATAGAGCACGAAGGGCAGGCTGCCGACCACCATGCCGAGCGTGATGACCACGTCGACCGTGGCGGAATCGAAATGGCCGATGGAGCCGTCGCGCGTCGAATAGCCGCCGGTGGCGATGGTGGTCATGGCGTGGGCAACCGCATCGAAGCCGCTCATCCCGGCGAGCCACAGGGCGCTGGCCCAGATCACCGTCAGGACGACATAGATGAACGAGATCCACACCGCCACCTGGGCCGCCCGGGGCAGCGCCTTTTCCGACAGGTCGGAACTCTCCATCCGGAACAGCTGGAAGCCACCGACCCGCAGCATGGGCAGGATGGCGATGGCCATGACGATGATGCCGATGCCGCCCAGCCATTGCAGCAGCGCCCGCCACAGGAGGAGCCCCGGCGGCGCCGCGTCCAGACCGGCCACCACGGTCGCGCCGGTGGTGGTGATGCCGGACATGGCCTCGAAGAAGGCGTCGGTATAGCTCATATCGAGCTGGGAGAATTTGAACGGCAAGGCGGCGAAGGCGGTCAGCGCCACCCAGACCAGCGTGGTCATGACGAAGGCCTGGCGCACGTTCAAGGCAGCGCCGCCGGTGCGGCTGGTGAGCGCCAGCGCCACGCCGATGAACAAAGTGACGCCGGAGGCGACGGTGAACACCTGCCAATCGGGGTTCCCCGCCGCCGCGTCGACCGCGGCGGGTATCAGCATGACAAGGCCCAGCGTGCTGAGGAGCACGCCGGTCACCAGGAATATGGGACGGAAATCGATCACGGCCGGTGCGGGCCTCGAATGCCCCTCATGGTTTCCCGTATAGAGCGCCACCCCCGGACTCGGGGCCGGGAGCGGGCGGGATCAAACACCGTTTCGGCCCCCGAAACAAGCCGGAGGCCGTCCAAATCGGGAAAAATCCTTGAAAATCAATCAGCTAATACGAGTGGTTTCGCTGATCATGGCGAGGAATTCCCGCCGGGTGGCGAGATTGTCGCGGAACGCACCCAGCATCCGGCTGGTCACCAGGCTGACGCCGGGTTTGTCGATACCGCGGGTGGTCATGCACTCGTGGAAGGCCTCGACCACCACCGCCACGCCCTTGGGCTGCAGCACATCGTCCATGGTATTGGCGATCTGCGCGGTGAGCTTTTCCTGGATTTGCAGCCGCCGGGCGTACACCTCCACCAGCCGCGCCATCTTGGAGATGCCGACTACCCGTTTGTCCGGAATGTAGGCCACATGCGCCTTGCCGATCATCGGCGCGATGTGGTGTTCGCAATGGGAGGCGAACGGGATGTCCTTGAGGACCACGATCTCGTCGTAGCCCTCGGTTTCATCGAAGGTCCGGCCGAGCAGGTCTTCCGGGTCCTCGGCATATCCGGCGAAATATTCCTCATAGGCGCGGACAACCCGGTCGGGCGTCCCCAGCAGGCCGTCGCGGGCCGGATCGTCTCCGGCCCAGCGGATCAGCGTGCGGACGGCCTCCTCCGCCTCTTCGCGGGAGGGGCGTTCGATATCCGCCGAACCGTGGTCCGGCGTGGCGATTTTCTTCTCTACATTCAAGGCCTGTTCCTCACCCGGCCCGGTTTTTGGCCGGTCAATCGCAAATTTGCGCTCAATCTAGACGACAGGATTGCCCTTGGAAAGACGTAGACAAGGTACGGGAGGCTGCGCGCTCCGGATCGGCCGCCCGCAAATCCCGACCGGACCTAGTTTACCGCCGAGGGCTGATAGGGGGAATCCAGGGAGAACGCCGGCACCGAAACATCGAAGGTGGCGCCGTTCTCCGAGATCATCAGGTACGATCCGACCATGAACCCGGACGGCGTCGAAAGGGGCGCGCCGGAGGTATATTCAAAGCTCTCGCCGGGCTCCAGGATGGGTTGTTCGCCGACCACGCCCTCGCCCCGGACTTCCTGGACGTTGCCGTTGGAATCGGTGATGTGCCAGCGCCGCCGCAACAGCTGAACGGTCTCGCCGCCGTTGTTCTCGATGGTGATGTGGTAGGCCCAGACGAAGTGGAAATCGTCCGGCTCCGACTCGTCGTCGAGATAGTTGGGCTCCACCGTGATAGTGATCGCCTTGGTGGTTTCCTGGTACATCGGATCGTCTGCGATGGTCTTTCTCATTTCAGGTCCATTTTAGCATGCCGAAACGCCCTAAACCAGCGCGGGAAAACCGGACACGGCGAACACCCGCGCGGCGGAAACCGGGCGGGCGTCCGGCCGAAACAAAGAAGTCGGTTAGAGGGCGGCGGCCCGGCCGATCACGATCTCCACCCGCCGGTTTCGGCGCTCGCGAAGTCCGTCGGGGGTCATGATCCGGGGCCGGCGTTCACCGAAGGATTTGACGGTGATGGCCTCGGCATCGACCCCGGCGGCGATCAGCGCCCGTTTCACCGCCAACGCGCGTCTTTCGGAAAGGCCGTCGTTGTACCAGTCGGGGCCGGCACGGTCGGCATGGCCGGCAAGCACGATGGTGGTATCGGCGCCTGCCCGGAGGGTCTCCAGCACCCGGCGAAGCGCCGCCTCGCTGTCCCCGGCAATCCGCGCACTGTCGAACTCGAAGTGCATGGTGAAGGTTTTGGGCGCGAACGGAATTTCCGGCACGGCCGGCTGATTGACCGGGGTGACGCCGGGCGCCGTGCCGGCGCCGGCCACGGGCTCTCCCGGCACGCCGCCGGGTCGCAGGAAGATGTCGCCCTCGAGCGCGGTCAGCGTGGCGAAGAACCCGTCCCGGCAGGCGGCGATATGGGCCCACTGCCAGTTCTCCTCCTGCTGCTCGATCCAGCAATCGAAACGGGCGATGGCGACGGCCGCGGTCACCGGCTCCGACTGCCGGGCGCCGCCGCCGAGAACCGCCATCAGCCGCGCCCGGCCATCGGATAGTTGCCGCGCCGCCGGCTTGGGCAAGCGCCAATCCTCAACGCGTTCCGGCTCGACCGCGTTACCCGCGGCGGCCCGCTTTGCCTTCTCGCCGAAATGCATGCCGTCGATCAGGTCGCGCATGTCGTCGAGCTCGGTGACCGCGAACTTCTTGAGTTCGGCGGCGAGCGTGCCGGCGAACTTGTCGTCCGGCGGCGTCAGGGCCCGGAGCTCGGCGTGATTGTCGACGATGCCGCAGGCGCTCAAGGCCACGGCGAGACCGGCGGCGGCCATTTCCTTAAATCGTTTCATCGGTTTCTCCCCAACCCGAGTGGTTGCCATGGGGGAGAGCGTCGCCGCCGACTATGGCGATCCGGTGGCGAATTGCGGCAGCCGTGTGGCGAAGTCGGGGTAATTTTGCGGCGGGGCAATCCGCCCCCGGCCCACGGGTTTATGCCTGGACGGAGCAGGCGCCGCCGCCGAGGACGCAGAACCGGGCGCAGTGGGGATGGTTGAGCTTCACCGCGCCGGCGGCGTCGGCCAGCGTCCCGCCCATTTCGAACCGGGTGTCGTAGGGCAGCAGCGTGCAGGGCGCGACCATGGGCGCCCCGGCGCCCTTGCGCTTGATCACCATGCGCGAGGTGGCGCACATCATGTGATCGGGATGAACGCCCAGGATGTCCCAGCAGGCGGCGGTGATCTCCGGCACGTCCAGGGTCTCGTCCATTTCCGGGAACAGCACCAGGGCGGCGGGGTCCGACGCATCGACGCTGATCTCCAGTTCGGCGAACAGTTTCGCGTAGGCCCGGCGCGCCTGCTCTTCGGTCTCCTCCCACCGGGTGCGGCCGGCGATGGCGAGGTTGAACCCGTTCCCGCCCAGCCATTTGACGCCGTCGATCATCGGCCCCCAGCTCCCCGGCCCGCGAAGCTCCTCGTGGTGGGCCCGCGTCGGGTGATCGATGGAAACCCGGATCGACAGCTCGCCGCCGTAGCCCGCCTTCAACCGCAGCAGTTCGTCCCGTTTGTGGTCCATGGGTTTCATGGCGTTGGTCAGGACCAGGGCCTTGAACCCCCGCGACAGGGCGAGCTCGAGCATGGCGATGAAGTCGGGGTTCATGAACGGCTCGCCGCCGGTAAACCCGATCTCCTCCACCGGCAGGCGGGTATCGCGGATCTCGTCCAGATAGGCCGCCGCCTCGGCGGTGGTGATGTAGGCCAGCCGGTCGTTGGCCGGGCTCGATTCCATATAGCAGCCGACGCAGGCGAGGTTGCAGAGCGAGCCGGTGTTGAACCATAGCGTCTTGAGTTCGGCGAGAGGGACGGCGGCACGGGTCTCCCCGCCGGCGGTGACGTCCGGATGCTTGAACTTCCGGGGATCGAGCGGCGGAGCGGCGGGAAAATTCGAATCCGGCATATGGAAGCGTGTTCTGGTCGTTGGCAGGTTTTGTTGTTCGGGCGTTGCATAGCTTACGCCCGATGGCCGGCCAAATCACAAGGGTGTTAGCGGGGGTGTCAACGGGCCGGCCGTGCCCCAAATTCTTGCCCGCTCACCCGCGATCCCTTAAAACGGGCGGGCCTAAGCGCGGGTGTAGTTCAATGGCAGAACGAAAGCTTCCCAAGCTTTAGATGAGGGTTCGATTCCCTTCACCCGCTCCATCTCCCGCCACCCGCGAGGAAGCATTGGCCGAGAAGCAGGATATCGAGATCGGCGTCGAGCGCATGATCGACGGGTTGTTCGAACTCTTCGACGAGATCGGCGACCTGGCCCTCAACCGGGTGGTCCGGCTGACCAAGGAATTGGACGGCGGCTTCAACCCGACCCTGGTGACGCCCGGCAACGTCAACCGGTTCAAGCTCACCTGGTTCGTGGCCTTGGGCGAGTTGATGTTCCACGAGGTGCGGGGCGAGAAGGTGCCGGAGGCGGTGAAGGCGTTCCATGAGGAAATGCGCTATCAGGCCAATGAGCGGGACGAGATGCCCTTCCTCGACGAGATCACCGAGCGGGTGCGGAACGCCATCGCGGCGGATGAGCCGTACCTCAGCGAGGGCATCTTCAACACCCCGTCCTCCAACGGCGGGGGCAAGAAAAACGAAGGGCTCGGCGCCATCCTGGCCGAGACCCTCGCGCAGGTGTCCTTCGAGGAAAACGACGCGCTGAAGCCCATCTACCCGGCGGTCCACACCACGGTCGAGGATGAGTTCATCAATGCCTACGGGCACTCGACCATCGCCTGCGCCCGCTTCGTGGTGGTCGACGGGGAACCGATCTAACCGAACATCATATTTTTGACGACGATCCAGCCCATGGCGACGCCGATCACCAGGAACAGGTAGGCGATGGCCTTCTCCATGGTGCGCTGGGCGATGCGGCCCTGGAGCCAGGGACCGATCTGCCCGCCGATGATGACGCCCGGAATCATGTAGACCAATGCGTTCCACGGCACCGCCTTCATGCCGCCTTCGGCGACCAGGGCCGAGATCTGGGTGAACGAGGCCGAGGCCACCACGACGATCACGATGAACACCGATGTCGCCGCCGCCACCGGCACCGGCACGTGGTTGCGCTTCACCAGCTGGGGCATCACCACCTCGCCGATGCCGACGCCCAGCAGTCCGGTCAGGAACCCGCCGATGCCCGTGGCCGCCGCGCCCTTGCCCTGTCTGGGCTGGCGATAGCGGTATGTGCGGCCGGTGCGGTCGGTCACTTCGCGGATCGGCCGGGCGGACCCGTCGGCGGCGCCTTCCGGGTCCTCGGTGGCGTCGTCGGAGATCTCCGGCGGCGGCGTGTGGAGCTTCAGGATTTCCCAGGCGATGACCAGCATCAGCAGCGCATAGGCGCCGCGGAGCGCATCCTCGTACTCCTTCAACTGGGTCAGCAAAATGGCGCCGACGATGGCGATGGGAACGCCGACGGCGATGAACGGGATGGCGCTTTTGAAATCGATCAGTTTCTTGCGGTAGTAGCCGACGAAACCGGACGAAAACCCGAAGGTCTCGGTGAACAGCGCAACGCCGATGGCGGCGGCGATGGACGGAAACGGATAGTCGGGGCCAAGGAGCGGAAAAATGATCAGAAACAGCGGTGTGAACATGGCCGCGCCGCCGATCCCCGACAGCATGGCCGAGGTCGCGACCATGATTCCGACGGGAAACATGAACCAGTAAATGGTCCAGTCGAACTGGCTCAGGAAGTCCTCCAAGACGGCGTCTCCTCTGTCGTCCCCCGGGATGCGGTCCGAACCCCGGTCTCATGCCGGTTTTCCCGCACGCCCCCGCCCCTCGCGGTCAGCCTTCCGGCGGCATCCGCCGGGGCAAAAGAATACCCGCGAAAAGCGCGGGAGGCCGGGCACATTAATCGCCTGCTCCATGCGGCGCAAACCGGAATTCCCCGCAACGGCGGCACCCATCCCGGAGCCGGTGAGGGAGAATTTCCATACCCCCCCACCCTCGACGCCCGGCTATTGCCGGCCGTCTCGACCTCCCCCTCCAGG
>JAPPFK010000001.1 GCA_028823885.1 Rhodospirillales bacterium
CGAATAGGTAGCTCCTGGTCAATCGTCTGGTCATTTGCGTGTACTCCCTGGTTAATTCGAACCGTATGCGATCTTTAGCGGTTACCGGCTGGCGGTCCCCGCGACGTTGTTGAGATTTGCCTGAATGCGTTTGAGATAGCCGATGAACTCGGCGACCTCGTTTTCCGAGAAGCCGGCGACACTCTCGCCGAGATAGTCGATGACCGTCGGCGCGACGCGGCGGAACAGCGCCTCGCCCTTGCCGGTCATCCGGACGATGGTGGTCCGTCCGTCCCGGGGATCGGAAACCCGCGCCACAAGCCCCTCGCTGGTCATGCGGTCGACCACCTTGGAAAGGTTGGTGCGCTCGATGCCGCAGACGTCGGCGAGGTGACCGATGCTCAGCTCTTCGTGATCCCACAGGAACGACAGCACCCGCCACATGGGCGGAATCAGCCCGAACTGGCGGAGGTTGTTGGTCATGTTGCGGGTGTGGCGGTTGGCGACGTTGGCGATGAAGAATGTCGGCCAATGCATGCCGTGGTATGCGCCGAACTCATCCTCATTGCGGCTTTTTGTGAGTGTGTTTGCTTGGGCGTCCATCAAGGTCTTGTCCTGACTTTCGGCGACCCCGACACTCTAACCGATATTTATGTGAACAGTCACCGATTTTTCACGGTGTTTGAACGAGAGTAGCCCGCTCGACATTGTACCCATCCAAATAAATTGCGACTCGCGGGCTTTTCGGTGCGGATAGAGTGCGCATCATGTGCGGCATGATCGCCGCCGAACAATCCATCGCGGCCGCCGCTGAGTGGGGTATTTCCCAAGGAGGGGGCAACGGGACTGCTACGGCAATTCGAAAACCGTTGCTTCGCCCATCACTCGAACGAATCCCATGGACAGTCCGGGCCATATTGGCATACGAATACTGCGGCATCGTTTGACTAAGCAGAGAACAGGGAGACGTGACCGATGAAGCCATTTACCATGATTGCCGGGATCGCTGCCGGGATCGCAATCCTACCCGCGCTGTCCGGCGCGGCGACTGCACAAACCGTCGGGTTCGCCACGCTGCCCCCCGGCGCAATCAACAACATCACCGTCAACGTCATAGCCAAGGTTGTGCAGAAGCAGTCCGGATTGAAGTTGCGCGTGATTCCCATGCGGGGAACGAAAGCCATCCTTACGGCCGTCCAGAACGGAACCGCCGCTTTCGGCATCTCCGATGTAGCGAATTTGACTGCCGCCTTCCGAGGGGAAGACCAGTTTCAAGGCAAACCCCTCAAGAACCTGCGTATTGCCTTCAAGGTCCGGGCGCTGACGGTCGGCATGTTCGTGAGAAAAGACTCGGCAATCAAATCGATCACCGACATCAAGGGCAAGAAATACCCCAGCCAATGGTCGGCGTTTCCCAACGCAATTCCGCTGTCCCTGGGCATCATGGCGACCGAGGGTCTCACCTTCGATGACATAAACGGTGTTCCGGTAACCAACATCATCCGCGGCGCGGACGACTTCAAGGCCGGCAAGACCGATATCGGGTTCTTCGCCATCGGCGCGCCCAAGATGGCAGAGGTGAACTCGGCGGTCGGCGGCATCCGTTGGCTGTCCATCGACAATACACCGGCCAAGTTGGCGAAGATGCGAGCCATCCGCCCCGACTACTACATTCACACGGTGAAACCGAGCCCGATCAACGCGGGCATTACAGGCCCGACCAATGTCCTGGGCGTTGACCTGACTATTTTGGTGGGCGCGAAGGTCGCGGACGATGTCGTCGAGAAAATGGTCGCCACCGTCGCGGCGAACAAGCCGGAACTTATCAAGGGCCATCCGCTGTTTCGCGGGTTCTTCCCGAAGACCATGTCCAAACAGTTTAAATATGCGCGGTATCATCCGGGCGCCGTCAAATTCTATAAGAGCAAGAATATGTGGCCGAAAGGCTGATCGAGCCCGAGTTCATAGGCCTTGGCGGATACCGAGGCGGCCGGCGTTCCACCACTGAGTTTGACGGTGGCCGAGAAGGTTACCCGTTTGCTTGCCGGCGGACTGACGCTGGCGGCGATCGCCTGGTCGGCCGATCTGTACCGAGAGGTCGGGATCGTCATCCTGCTGGAACAGTTTCTGGCGCCGATGCTGGGTACGGCGCTCGCGCTGGTATTCCTGAATTTTCCCCGTCGGCGCAAAACGGAGCGTACCGGCGTACCCTGGTATGACTGGATCGCCGCCGTCGCCGGTTTTTCGGCCGGCATCTATTCCTCGATTATTTTTCCCGATCTTCAGGACCGGCTCTCCGACAATCCGCTGGACGCTCTGATCATCGCGATCATTTTCGTGCTGTTGTGCCTCGAAGGGCTACGCCGAACCACCGGCTATGCGCTTCTGGTCATCGTGTGTCTTTTCATCGGCTATTCGCAGGTCGGTCACCTTGTCGAAGGCGACATGCAAACCCTCGAGGTGAAGTGGAATTTCTACACCTCGTACATCGCGCTCGACAGTTCCGGACTGTTGGGTCTGCCGATGGTGGTCGCCACCACCATTGTTATCGCGTTCGTATTCTTCGGCCAATTGTTGTCCCGATCCGGCGGCGCGATGGTCTTCAACGAAGTCTCCCTCGCGTTGATGGGCCGATATAGGGGCGGCTCGGCCAAGATCGCGATTACCGCCTCAAGCCTGTTCGGATCCATTTCCGGCGTGGCCGTATCCAATATTGTTGCGACCGGGATCATCACGATCCCGATGATGAAGAAATCCGGATACTCAAACCGGATGGCGGCATCCGTGGAGGCTGTCGCGTCGACCGGCGGGCAGCTGATGCCGCCGGTGATGGGGGCGGTCGCTTTTCTCATGGCCGACTTTCTCGAGGTCCCCTACTCGTCGATCGTCGTTGCCGCCCTGGTCCCTGCCTTCCTCTACTATGTCGCCCTTTTTATCCAGGCCGACCTCGAGGCCGCAAAAGGGGGAATTGACCGGGTCCCGGAAGACGAGATTCCCGACCTGCGGGACGTCATCAGGGAGGGCTGGGTCTTCTTCCTCCCCTTCGCGGTGCTGATCTTCGCCCTTTTCAATCTCAATTGGAGAGCCGAAGCCGCGGCCATGTTGGCATCCATTGTTACGCTCGCCATCGGATTCCTGCTCGGCTACAAGGGCCAACGCTTGACGCTCGGAAAAGTCGGGGAGGCTCTGACCACCACCGGCCGATCCGTCCTCGATATCATGATGATCGTGGCCGGAGCCGGGTTCATCATTGGCACCCTGCAGGCCACGGGGCTGGGATTCGCCTTTACCGTCCTGATCGTCGAGATGGCGGGGCAGAATCTATTTGTGCTGCTATTGATCGCCGGCGTGCTCAGCATCATCCTGGGCATGGGGATGCCCACCGTGAGCGTCTACATCCTGTTGGCGCTGCTGGTTGCGCCGTCATTGATCGAAGTCGGCATCGAACCCATCGCCGCCCACATGTTCATTCTCTATCTGGGCATGATGTCCCTGATCACGCCGCCGGTCGCGGTGGCCGCGTTCTTTGCCGCCTCGATCGCCAAGGCCCCGCCGATGGCCACGGGATGGACGTGTATGAGGTTCGGGTGGACGGCTTACGTCGTCCCGTTCCTTTTCGTTTTCTCCCCTAGCCTGCTTCTTCAAGGCGATGCGATTGACCTGATTGTCGACGTCGGCTCGGCGACTGCCGGTGTCTGGCTGCTCTCCGCCAGCTTGATCGGCTATTTCGCCAGACCGATGGAGTGGTGGGGCCGCCTCCTTTTCTTCCTCGCCGGGGCCCTTCTCTTTGTTCCGGCAAACCTGGCGCCCTGGGCGGCCTGGACCGATTTGATCGGCGCCGGCGCGGGCGCGGCGCTGGTTGTTTGGGACTTCGCGGCAACGCGCGCATTGAAGCGGGCGGGATAAACCGCGCCCCCTTGCGCTGGCGCGCGGCTTGGGCAAAATACCCCGCAAGTCACCAGGCCGGGAAGCAATGGCGCCGGAATGTCCCGGACAATATTCACGCCAATCACGGGACGTCCTAATGAGCGATGACGCCGACGAGAGTATTCGCGAACGCGCCGAGAGCTACCTCGGCAAGAGCCTGCCCCGGCCCAACGTTCAACGGCTGATCGAAGGCAGGGGCGTCTACACCGACGACGTCAAACTGCCGCGCATGGTTCATGTGGCCTATCTGCGCTCGCCCTACGCCCACGCCGATATCGTGAGTATGGACAAGTCCGCCGCCGAGCGGGCCGCCGGCGTGGCGGCGGTGGTGGACGGCGGACAAATTGCCGAAATCTGCCGGCCCTGGACCGGCATTCTCAGCCACCTGCCGGGGATGAAGTCCGTGCCCCAGTACCCGCTCGCCGTCGGCCGGGCGCGCTGGCAGGGCGAGCCGGTAGTTGCCGTGGCCGCGGAGAGCCGGGCGCTGGCCGAAGACGCTCTCGAACTGATCGAGATCGAATTCGAGGAACTGCCCGCCCTCACCGACGAGGCGGCGGCGCTAGAACCGGGCGCCGAGCCGATCCACCCCGAACTCGGCGACAATCTCCTCTGGGAACGGCTGATCGACGAAGGAGACGTGGACAAGGCATTCGCCGAGGCGGCGGTGGTCGTCGAAGAGAGCTACGTGTTCGGCCGCCACACCGGCGTCACCATGGAAACCCGGACCATCGTCGCCGATTTCGATCCCAGCGAAGAGACGCTCACGGTCCATCAATCGACCCAGACCCCGCACCAGATGCAGTCCCATTTCTCTACCCAATTCGGGATCGACGAGCACAAGGTCCGGGTGATCTCAGGGGATGTGGGCGGCGCTTTCGGGATGAAGGCGCACGTCTACGGCGACGAGTTCGCGGTCGCCGGGCTGGCGATCCTGCTCAAGCGGCCGGTGAAATTCACGCCCGACCGGCTGGAGTCGTTCACCGGAGACCTTCACGCCCGGGGTTACCGGGCCAAGGCCAGGATGGCGCTCACGGCGGAGGGCAGGATCACCGCGCTGGAACTCGACGGCCTCACCGGCGCCGGTCCGTTCTCCATGTTCCCCCGCTCCAGCACCATCGAGACCAACCAGATCGTCAACCTCTCCGGCGGCTGCTACATGATCGACAACTACCGGGCCCGGGGCCGCATCGCCTTTCAGAACAAGGCGATGATCAGCGGCTACCGCGCCGTCGGCCACCCGATCGCCACCGCCGTCACCGAGGGGCTGGTCGAATTGGCCGCCGCGGAATTGGGCATGGACCCGCTGGAGTTGCGGCGGCGCAACATGGCGCCGGACGATTCCTACCCGCGCGCCTCGGTGAACGGCATGCCGTTCGAGAACCTGTCCCACCAGGCGGCCCTCGCCCAATTGGAGGAAATGATCGGCTATGCCGGGCTGCGGCGGGACCAGGAGGCCGCGCGTGCCGACGGTCGCTATCGCGGCATCGGCTTCGGCGCCCTGGTCGAGGTCAGCAACCCGTCGCCGCTTTTCTACGGCGCCGGCGGCGCGCCCATCTCGGCCCAGGACGGCTGCACGCTCCGCCTCACCCCGGACGGGGCCGTGGTCTGCTCCACCGGCGTCACCGAGCAGGGCCAGGGCGCGGAGGCGGTGGTTTCCCAGGTGGCGGCGACGGCGGTCGGCGTGACCCCGGACAAGGTCAAGGTGATCACCGGCGACACCTCGGTGACGCCCTATGGCGGCGGCACCTGGGGATCGCGGGGCACCGGCATCGCCGGCGAGGCGGTCAACCGGGCCGGCAAGGCGCTCCGGCACAATATTCTCGATCTCGCGGGCGCCATGCTGCAGTCGCCGCCCGGTTCGCTGGATATCCGCCGGAATGCCGTGGTCGACAAGTCGGACGGCAAGGAACGGATTTCGCTTTCGGAACTTGGCCGGATCGCCCACTACCGGCAGGACACGCTGCCCGACGGCTACCAGCCGGAACTGGTCGCCACCCGCCACTACGTGCCGAAGGAGTTTCCCTTCGCCTTCACCAACGGCATCCATGCGGCCCACCTGGAAGTGGATGTGGACACGGGGCTGGTGAAGATTCTCGGCTACTGGGTGGTCGAGGATTGTGGCACGGTGATCAATCCCCTGCTGGTGGATGAGCAGATCCGGGGCGGCGTGGTCCAGGGCCTGGGCGGGGTGCTGTTCGAGGAGTGCCTCTACGATTCCCGGGGCCAGATGCTCAACGGCAATTTGGCCGACTATCTGGTGCCCATGGCGGCCGAAATGCCGGACATCCAGGTCGGCCACGTGGTGTCCCGCACATCGGAAACCGACCTCGGCGCCAAGGG
>JAPPFK010000077.1 GCA_028823885.1 Rhodospirillales bacterium
ACCGTCTCTGTGGTTCAAGAAGTCGTCATGCCCGTGCTTGACACGGGCATCCACGCTTGGCGGTCGGCGCAATACGTGGATGGCCGGGTCAAGGCCCGGCCATGACGTTCTTCCTCTATTCAGGGACCCGGAAGGTACGGTCATAGACCCGGCCGAGACCGATATCGCCGAGTGCCTTCATGCTCATCCCGCGGATGGACCGGTCACGCGCATCTCTGCATCGTGCGCGGCGCCGGCGGCCGAAAAACAGGCGCAGCGAGGTGCTTGTCTCCAAAACCATCCGCTTGATCGTCGAACGGACCGAGTCGCGCCAGGGGCGGTATCCGCGGCCGCGAACGAGTTCGCCCATGTTTCAAGCTCCCTCCGCGAGGTAAAACGCTTTGTTCCAACTGCCCGGGATCGTATCTTGGCGGCGGCCCGAATTCCGTTATCCCGTTCACACTCAAGATTACATTTTCGTAATGAAACCGGGCCGGTGAAAGGGCATGGGGAGAGGATCGAAAGCAATGTCGAGCGCCGGCATTCGCGAACTGCTGACCACCAATTCCCTGTTCCGCGACCTGGCGGACGAGGTCATCGGCAAGATCGCCGAATTGGCGGTGACCCGGGAGTTGGCCGCCGGCCAGCTCCTGTTTTCCAAGGGAGACCCCGGGGACGCGCTCTACGGCGTGATGTCCGGGCGCATCCGGATCAGCGCCGGCGCGCCGAGCGGCAAGGAAGTGGTGCTCAACACCATCGAGGCCGGAGAGGTATTCGGCGAGATCGCCCTCCTCGATGGCCGGCCCCGGACGGCGGACGCGGTGGCGGCGGTGAATTCGGAACTCATGCGCATCCAGCGCCGGGACTTCATCCACTACATGGAGAGCGAACCCCGCCTCGCGACTCACCTGTTGGAGATGCTCTGCCAGCGGGTGCGGGCGACCAGCGAATTGGTCGAGGATTCGGCGTTTCTCGCCCTGCCGGCGCGCCTGGCCAAGCGGCTTCTGGGCATGGCCGGCTATGCGGGCGATCCCGGCGGCGACCTGGGCGAAATTGATTTCGACAATCTGGAACTCAAGATCTCTCAGCAGGAACTGGGTCAACTCATGGATTCGTCCCGCGAAGCGGTCAACAAGCACCTCCAGAACTGGCGCCGCCGGGGCTGGGTCGAACTCAGCCGCAACCGGGTGACCATCGTCGACCCCGAGGCCCTGTCCGATCTCGTCGAGCGGGAACTGGACGGTTAATTCCGGTAATTGCGTGTCCCGGTCCGGTGGGCCGGGTGAGGGGGTTGAGGCGCACCGCCAAAGTGGCCCGGCCATCCATGTTGTTCTGGATTACCGGGTCAAGCCCGGTAATGACGAGCTTCTTTGATTCAGCACCACGCGTCATGCCCGTGCTTGACACGGGCATCCACGAACTTCCACCGCCTCACCTCTTAGCCCCCCCCACCCGGACCCTAGTCTTCGATCTCCACCCACACCGGCGTGTGGTCGGAGGCCTTCTCCCAGCCCCGCGGCGTCTTGTCGATCTCGCAGGCGACGAGCCGGTCGGCGGCCTGGGGCGACAGCAGGATGTGGTCGATGCGCAGCCCGTTGTCCTTGTTCCACGCGCCGGCGCGGTAATCCCACCACGAGTACTTGCCCTCTTCGTCGCCGTGCAGCGCCCGCCAGGCCTCGATGACGCCCAGGTGGAGAATCTTCCGAAAGGCCGCCCGGGACTCGGGCCGCAGCTGGGCATCGTCCGCCCAACCCACCGGATCGAAGGCGTCGCGATCATCCGGCGTTACGTTGTAGTCGCCGCCGAGCACGAAGGCGTCCTCGGTTTCGAGCAGGTCCCCGACATGCCTATGCAGGCGTTCCAGCCACCTGAGCTTGTAGGTGAACTTGTCGCTGTCCGTCGGGTTGCCGTTGGGCAGATAGATCGACGCCACCCGGGCCGATCCGGTAAACGCCTCGATGTAGCGGGCCTGATCGTCCTCCTTGTCGCCGGGCAGCGCGGTCAGCTCCACGTCGATGGGGTATTTGGACAGGATGGCGACGCCGTTATAGGTCTTCTGGCCCGAAATGGCGATGTTGTAGCCCTTGTCCTCGATGGGCTCGCGCGGGAATGTCTCTTCGGTGCTCTTGATCTCCTGCAACAGCGCGACATCGGGCTGGAAGCTGTCGAGCCACTTGAGGACGTGCTCGAGCCGCGCCTTCACCGAGTTCACATTCCAGGTCGCGATCTTCAAGGGAGGTCTCCGAAACAAGAAAGGCCCGCATTCGGCGGGCCTCTTGTTTAGCATGGGCGGGCGGGATCAGACAGAAAAAGACACCCCGCAGCCGCAGGCCGAGGAGGCTTGCGGGTTGTTGAGCCGGAAGCTGGCGCCGATCAGATCGTCGACGAAGTCCACTTCCGAGCCGTCGATCAGACCGAGGGACATTTCGTCGACCACCACCTTGATGCCGTGACCTTCGTAGATCCGGTCATCATCGTTGGTGGCGTCGTCGAGATCGAAGCTGTAGGAAAAACCCGAGCAGCCGCCCGCATAGACGGAAACCCGGAGCATGTTCCCGTCTTCGCCTTCCTGGGCGATGATCTCGGAAACTCGCTTGGCGGCGTTTTCGGTAATGGTCAGACCGGCTTCGGCGCTCATTCCATTCATTCCTCAAAAACGGCGATTCGCGCTAAATCTAGCGCTATTTCAAGCTTATGTAATCCCATATCGGCGGTTGTCAAACCCTTCCCGGCATACGTTGCGCCGCTCGGGAACCCGTCCTATTGTGCGGCGAGACAAGGGTTTTTGAGCAAAGGCCATGCTGACCCAGCCCCCGACGGATACCGCCCGCGCGCCCTATGCCTGCCGGCCCGGCGAAAGCCGGGGGCGGTTTCACGACGAGCGGGAAAGCGCGACCCGGACCTGTTTTCAGCGGGACCGGGACCGGATCATCCACTCGGCGGCCTTCCGGCGGCTCGAATACAAGACCCAGGTATTCGTCAATCACGAGGGCGACTATTACCGGACCCGTCTCACGCACTCCCTGGAGGTCGCGCAGATCGCGCGCTCCATTGCGCGGTCCCTCGATCTCGACGAGGATTTGGCGGAGGCACTGGCGCTGGCCCACGATCTCGGACACCCGCCCTTCGGCCATGCGGGCGAGGAGGCGCTTTCGGACCTCATGGCGCCGTTCGGCGGGTTCGACCACAACGCCCAGACGCTGGCCGTCGTGACCCGGCTTGAACACCGGTATCCCGGATTCGACGGCCTCAACCTGACCTGGGAGACCCTGGAAGGCATCGTGAAGCATAACGGCCCGCTGACCGGCCCGAAGGCGGACCGCGAGGTGCCGGGCGACATCGCGGCATACGTGGCCCGGCATGATCTGGAGTTGGGGACCTATGCCGGGGCGGAGGCCCAGGTGGCGGCGCTGGCCGATGATATCGCCTACAACAACCATGATATCGATGATGGGCTTCGGGCCGGTCTGTTCTCGGTCGAGGATATTTCGGACGTGCCCATGGTCGGCGGTATTTTCGCCGGCGTGGACAAGGACTATCCGGACCTCGACAAGTCGCGGCGCAAGCACGAAGCCATCCGGCGCATGATCGGTGAATGGGTCGGCGACGCGCTGACCGAATCCCGCCGCCGGCTGGCCGACGCCCAACCCGCCTCGGCGGACGACGTGCGCGGCCTGGACCGGCCGGTGATCGCCCTGTCGGACGCCATGCGCGAGATGGACAGCCGGCTCAAACGCTTCCTGTTCGACAACATGTACCGTCACCACCGGGTGAACCGGATGACCGTCGAGGCGCATCGCGTCGTCCGCGACCTGTTCACGCTGTTGCTCGATGAGCCCCAAAGTCTGCCGGCGGAGTGGCAGGCGCGGGCCGGCGCGCCGGGCGGCGCCGAAACCGCCAAAGCGGTCGCCGACTACATCGCCGGCATGACCGACCGGTTCGCCCTCGATGAACATGCCCGGCTGATCGGCGTCCAGACCGGAACCTCGTGAGCCGCAAATCCTGATCGACCTT
Source organism: Rhodospirillales bacterium (assembly GCA_028823885.1). Taxonomy (GTDB): domain Bacteria; phylum Pseudomonadota; class Alphaproteobacteria; order Rhodospirillales; family UBA2165; genus JAJDXO01. The sequence continues at coordinate 3,994 of JAPPFK010000077.1, forward strand.
TTGGAATTGAGGTCTTAAAAGACCGCCTCATGGATCCTTTTCAACTCCTGAAATCGCGTCTGACCGGCATTCTCGACGACCTCGCCGAGGCTGGCACCCTGCCGCAGGGCTTGGACTATGGACGGGTCAATGTCGAGCCGCCCAGGGAAGCCGAGCACGGCGACGTCGCCACCAACGCGGCCATGGTTCTGGCCAAACCGGCGGAGATGAAGCCGCGCGACCTCGCGGAAGCGATTGCCGGCAAGTTCACCGGATTCGACGATGTCACCGAGGCGGAGGTGGCGGGGCCCGGCTTCATCAATCTCAGGCTTGCGCCGGCGTTCTGGCAGGCGCGGATCGGGGACATCCTGGCTGCGGGTACGGCTTACGGGGACTCCCAACTCGGCGCGGGCCGAAAGGTCAACGTGGAATACGTCTCGGCCAATCCCACGGGTCCCCTGCATGTGGGCCACGGGCGGGGCGCGGTGGTGGGCGACGCCTTGGCCGCGCTGCTCGCCAAGGTCGGTTTTGCGGTGACCAGGGAATATTACGTCAACGACGCCGGCGCCCAGGTCGAGGCTTTGGCGCGCTCTCTTCATTTCCGCTATTGGGAAGCGCTCGGTTTGCAAGTGGGTGAAATGCCGGAAGACATGTACCCGGGCGAATACCTGATCCCTGTGGCCGAGAAGCTGGCTGAAAAGGATCGTTCCAATTGGCCGGCCACCCCAGAGAAAAAAAGAGTGCTGGGCGAGAGCTTCCTGCTCGAACAGTTCCGGGAAATCGCGGTCGACGCGATGATGGAGATGATCCGCGACGACTTGGCGGCGCTGGGCATCGTTTTCGATCGCTTCTCATCGGAGCGCGCGCTCGTCGAGGCGGGCGGCGTCGACAAGGTGCTTGCCGACCTCGAAGACCGGGATCTGGTCTATACGGGCACCTTGGATCCGCCCAAGGGCAAGGAGTCCGATGATTGGGAGCCGAGGCCCCAGCTTCTGTTCCGGGCTTCCGATTTCGGTGACGATGTCGACCGGCCGCTCAAGAAGTCGGATGGGTCGTGGACCTATTTCGCCACCGACATGGCCTATCACTTCGACAAGCATACTCGAGGCTACCGGGACATGATCGACGTTTGGGGCGCCGACCACGGCGGCTACGTGAAGCGCATGCACGCCGCCGTCAAAGCGCTCACCGCCGGCGGCGGCAACCTCGACGTGAAGCTTTGCCAGATGGTCAACCTGATGGATGGGGGTGAGCCGGTGAAGATGTCGAAGCGCGCCGGTACGTTCGTTACCCTCCGCGAAGTCATCGACGAGGTCGGCAAGGACGTGGTTCGCTTCATCATGCTGACCCGCAAAAACGATGCCGGGCTCGACTTCGACCTCAAGAAGGTGCTGGAGCAGAGCCGCGACAATCCCGTGTTCTATGTCCAGTACTCCCATGCCCGCTGTCATTCCGTGCTGCGCCACGCCGCCGAGATGTTCCCGGACGAGGATTTCTCGCCGGCCGCCCTGACGGGCGCGAATTTGGGCCTCCTCGCCGACGAGGCCGAACTCGACCTGATCAAATCCATGGCCGAGTGGCCGCGGGTGGTGGAGGGCGCCGCGGAGGCCCATGAACCCCACCGGATCGCGTATTATCTCCTGGACGTTTCCGGGCTGTTTCATGCCCTTTGGACCAAGGGAACCCGCGAAGATGCAAGTTTACGGTTTCTCAACGAACAGGACTTAGGGTTAACCCGAGCACGTTTGGCATTGGTGCGGGGCCTTGCGCTCGTCATCGCTTCCGGTCTTGAGGTGATGGGCGTGACGCCCGTTGAGGAGATGCGCTGATGATTACAGATGACCAGAGCCGGGAACCACGTGAAGAGCCGGTCCTAGGGCCGCGCCTCGACCCTGTTTCCGCGCCGGAAATCGGCCCGGAGGATCGTTCCGATACCCTGGCGTTCGAGCCCGTCCAGCGGCGCCCCAAGCGGCGCATCGGACGGACCCTTATCATATTGGTGCTGCTCGTGGGCGCGGGCGCCGGTGCCTGGGCCCGCTGGGGCGAACAACTGCGCCCGGCGCCGGGGGATGAAATTCCGATGGTGCGCGCCGATGCCGCGCCGATCAAGGTCAAGCCCGACCGGCCGGGCGGCCTCGATATTCCCAATCGGGACAAGCTGGTCTATGAGCGGCTGGAATCGCTGCCGCCGCCGCCCAGGGCCGAGAACCTGCTGCCC